>JACRJI010000008.1:0-300000 GCA_016235665.1 candidate division TA06 bacterium
AGTTTTAAGCGACGAGCTTTTTCTTTTGGTTCTTTTCTTGTTGGCGGTACAAAAAGAAAAGAACATAACCGGGTAAAATCTGCATTTTACCAAATCCACTATATTCTTTCTACTTTTCCTGATCAAGTTAGATAGTCATTAATATAAATCAGCAGGTAAATAATGGATAACATACTTTCATTCATAATGCCCAATCTTCCGTTCCTGATATTCATCGGGGTTTTCCCCCTGATGCTCTACTTGGGCTATTTGGGCCGGCAGAAGCAGAAGGCCAAGATGAAGGACATCGCCATGAAGCTAGGCCTGCAGTTAAGCGAGGGCCAGCTCTTCCAGCAAATGAACCGGCAGACCCAGGGCATTCACAACGCCCGGGACTTCAATACTTACCAGGCTTCCCAGAAACTGGCCGGAAACAGTTTCCTAAGGGATCTGCTGGCCCTGGCATCCCCTTTGTCCCTGACCGGAAAATATAAGGGCTACGATGTCCGGATCACCGTGGTCAAGCGGGACAAGACCACCTACACCGAATTCAAAACCGCTTTTCCCCGGCCGCTGGGCCTGGGGCTTAAGATCAACGCCAACAGCCTGCTGCTGAAACAATTCATCCTGGGACAGAAGGGCAAAGAGGTGCAGTCCGGCAACGAACCGTTCGACAAGAAGATCCAGGTCACCGGCAGCGATCCTCTGAAGATAAAGTACCTGATGACCCTGGAAAACCAGCGGTCCCTGCTGGACCTCTTCTCCGCCCATCCCGCCGCCGCGGTGGACGACCAGGGGATCACCGTCAGCGTCCGGGGTTTTGTTGACGATCACATGAAATGTTCGGCGGTGCTGGACAAGATGGCGGCGGCCGCCAAACATTTCAGCGGCAACTGAAAGACTGCAAACTTTTAAAATGCCTGATACCTTTGCTAAAATAAAAGAGAAGCACATTCCCTGGCTGATCGCCCTGGTCATCTTGATCTTGTATGCCCCCGCCTTGCGGCATCAATATACTTACATGGATGATTACGGACTGATAGTCGAGAATTTTAAATTTACCGGGGACATCAAAAACATTCTTCAGGCCTTCACCCAGGACGCTTTCGGCGGCAAGGGGACGATCTACCGTCCGCTGTTGACTGTTTCCTTTATGCTGGATGCGGTGTGGAGCGGGGTCCGGCCCTGGGGATACCATCTGACCAACATATTGCTGCATATGGCCTGCTGCCTGCTGTTGTGCAAATTGCTAAAGATTTTGCTGTCACGGGCAGGTATTGCCGCCCTGTTCTCTTTGATCTTTGCCGTGCACCCGGCGTTGAACCAGGCCGTGGCCTGGATCCCGGGGAGGAACGACAGTCTGCTGGCATTGTTTGTACTGTCCTCGGCGCTGGCTTTCATCAGATATGTTGAAAACAGAAACTGGCAATGGCTGGGGGCTTATCTTACACTAAGCCTGGCGGCTCTTTTAACCAAGGAAAGCGCGGTACTGCTGCCGCTGGTATTCATCCCGGTCTATGGATATGTTCTGAAGCAAAAAGGAGATAGTTTCATCAAGCTCATGCCTTTGCTTTTGGGCTGGCTGGCCATTTTGGCTTTTTGGTATTATTTACGGAACATGGCTATGCCCGGGAATGTCCAAGTGTCTGGAATGACCTTCAACGGGTTTTACGAGAATGTTAACGGGATGCTGGGATATTTCGGCAAAATATTCTTTCCCTTCAACCTGGCGGCCATACCCGTCCCCGTTGATACCAACATCGCTTTGGGGATTGCGTCGGTGATCATGATAATCGCGCTTTTTGGCTGGAAGGGCATAAATAACAAACCATTATTCATTCTGGGTCTGGCCTGGTACCTGATGTTCCTGCTGCCGTATATAGTAAGCTCCTCCGGTTATGCCAATTTTCTGGAGCAGAGGCTGTATCTGCCGATGGCCGGCCTGATGCTGATGCTGGGGCAGTCAAAGACACTGGCCAGCCTCGATCTTGGGAAAACGGTGCAAAAGTATCTGGCTGCCGGGCTGATCTTATTGCTGGCGGCCCTGTCGCTGGCGCACAACCGCAAATATCAGGACGGCAAAACATTCTGGGAGTATGCCGTAAAAACTTCGCCCAGGCTGTTCTATGCCCATGACATGCAGGGCAAGGTCCGGTTCCAGAATGGCGAATATGCCTCAGCGCTGGAATCGTTCCGGGAAGCCGCCCGGCTGAAGCCTGATTATCAGCATGCCTATAACAACATGGGGATGGCCCTGTACTCGCTGGGCAATGTTGCCGAAGCTGAAATGCATTTTAAAAAGGCCCTGTCCATTGACCCCGGTTATGCCGAGGCCGCATCCAACCTGGGGATTCTTTACGCCGGCAAGGCCCGGATGGATTCTGCCCTGAAATATCAGATCCAGGCTTTTTATCTGGCACCCGATGATGAGAACTATGCCATAAACGCCGGGCGGTTGTGTTTACAGGCCGGATATGCCGACAGCGCGATCGCGGTCTATCAGGAAGCGTTGGGGCATCAACCCGGGTCTTTCCAATTATTGAAAGAGCTGGGAACCTTGTATTTCAAGGGCGGCAGGCCGGCCGAGGCCAAAACAACACTGACCAAAGCCTATCTGGCAAGTCCAAAGGATCCCGCCATAGCTGGATACCTGGCCCTGCTGAGTTTCCGGGAAAAAGATTATTCAGCAGCTGTCAAATATTACGACCGGGCGGTGGAATTGGGGCAAAAAGCTGATCCCAGGATACTGGAAATACTGAAACCATACCGGTGAAGACAGTAAAACCTTGTTAAAATATTGATCAATGCCTGAAATTATGAAAAAACTGATATTGCTGCTGTTTCTGACGGTCATTGTCTGTCTGAATGTAAACGCTGAGAACCAGGACAAAATCATTCTTCAGATCGATACTACCGGCACAATCGCCAAGATCGCTTTGGACAATGGTCTTACCCCGGAAAAGCTGTTAAAGGGACTTAAGCTAAGGCCGGACCAGTCGCAGCAAACCATGGCCCAGGCCGGGATTCCCTTGGATAAAGTTCAAAAAGCGGTCCGCAAATTGAAGGTACTGCAGGCCACCGAGAAGGCCAAGGACTGGAAACAGATCGTATCCAAATTCGGGCTGTGGATACTGGCGCTCATTGGCGCCACTGCATTGCTGGTCAGAAATAAAGTATCCTCTAAACTCCAATTGTCATGGCTGGCCGGGACCGCCTTGTTGTTCGGCTTCATATACGGCAGCGATCCCAATCCCATGGGAACCATCAAGGACACCATCCTTCTGCTGGGGAAGGAGGGCGTGGTCTTTCCGCCCCGGATGGTTGCGGCTGTTGTTTTTCTGCTGATGGTATTCACCTCCAACAAGGCCATCTGTGGTTGGGGCTGTCATTTCGGGGCCCTGCAGGACCTTTTGCACTTCACTCCTTTCAAGAAGTTCAAACTGCCGTTCTGGCTTACCAACAGCATCAGGTTGGCGGTGTTCGGCTCGGTCATTCTGCTGGCCTTTGCCTGGGGTCTGGATTGGGTGGGAGAAATTGATCCTTTCAAGATATTCAACATCCGCACATGGGACATGGGTCTGGCCGGGCTGATATTCACGGCAGCGATCCTGCTGCTCAGCCTTTTCTTCTACCGCCCCTGGTGCCAGCTGTTCTGCCCCTTTGGACTGGCCGGCTGGCTGGTGGAGCAGATCAGCCTCCTGCACCCCCGGATAGACCGTCAGGGGTGCCTTAAGTGCCAGAAATGCATTCAGGTCTGTCCCACCCAGGCCATGAAGGGGATCTATCACGATAAAAAGTTCCGGGCCGATTGTTTTGCCTGCGGTGTGTGCATCAGCCAGTGCCCGGCTAAAGTAATAAACTGGAAACATCAATCCAGCCGCAAGGAGTTGAAATGAAAAGAGCGATCCTGATCCTTTCATTGTGCCTGGCCCTGTTCGGCCTGACCCTGGCCCAAACCACCCAGCCGCTGTTCCTGATAGAGCGGACCAAGAACGTCAACAAGCTGTATTACGAGGCCAACATAGCCAAGAACGGCGAGATCAATGCCAAGGAACCGATCAAGGCCTTCTGGATAATGTGGGCCAAGGATTCCACCGGGAAGACCACCGAACCGCTGTCCTTCATCGAAAAGAAGATGGCCTACGGCTACAATGTGGAACCGGATCCCTCGGGCAAACATTACAATATGACACTCAAGCCTTTTAAGGAAAGACTGATCAAGATATCCCTGCTGAACGGGACCGCCCGGGCCGAGATGCTGATCAACGGCCAGCCAACGGTCTTCGAAAAGATGTACATCTATTCCAAGGGAGATTCCAAGCCGGATTCCATAAAGCTTTACGGTACTGAGATAGAGTCCGGTGCCAGGAAGTACGAACTGGTGATTCCCAAGAAATGATGATCTAAGTTACATACCGAACTTATAAGGAAGCCAGGAATACAGGAAACTATTGTGGCTTTCAAAACTTAATCTTCATGGTTTCATGGATTCCTAATTAAAAACGTCATTAGTTTTAGTCCTAGTAATATTATGAATTTGTTGAAAGTTCAGAAAGCGTTTAAATGACCTTTAAATCCGGTTACGTGGCCCTGGCCGGGCGGCCCAATGTGGGAAAATCAACCCTGCTCAACGCCCTGCTGGGCCAGAAGCTGGCGGCGGTCAGCCGCCGTCCCCAGACCACCCGTCAGAGGGTGCTGGGGATCATTTCCAGCGGCCAGCACCAGGTTGTCCTGATGGACACTCCGGGCCTGCTGGATCCCCGCTATGCTATGCAGGACGCTCTGCTGAAGATCGCGGTCAATTCCATTTCCCAGTCGGATGTCCTGGCCTTTCTGGTGGATGCCCAAAAGGGCTGGCATGACGAGGATTGGAATTATCTGCAAAAATACCGGCGCAAGAACACTATCGTGGTGCTGAACAAGATCGACGCGGTGCCAAAGGAGGGAGTGCTGGAACTGATCGCGCAGGTGAACCAGGCCACCGGGCTGGACCGGATATATCCCATCTCGGCCCTCAGGCAATTCGGACTTAAGGAACTGGAAGCCGGTCTGATAGAACTGCTGCCGGAAGGCAAGCCGTTCTATCCCGATGAAATGGTGTCCGACCAGCCGGAGAAGTTCTTCGTGGCCGAGATCATCCGGGAAAAGATCTTTGAACTGTGCGGAGCCGAAGTGCCGTATGCCACCGCGGTGATAATTGACGAATTCAAGGAGCAGGAGGGACGTAAGGACGTGATCAAGGCCACCATCTGGGTGGAGAAGCAGTCTCAAAAGCCGATCCTGATAGGCCAGGGCGGCCATAAGGTCAAGGCCATCGGGATCAATTCCAGGAGGGAGATAGAGGAGTTTTTGGACCGTCCGGTGTTCTTGGAGCTGTTTGTCAAGGTCAAGGAGAAATGGAGGAACAACGAGTCTGACATCAGGGAGCTGGGTCTCTCTTAAAATAGAAAAGCCCCGCAGTTTGCGGGGCTTTTTTATTTACTTTATGCTATTTTATCTGTATCCTGTTCTTGGCGTTTATATGCTCCCTCAAACTCTTGCTGAAAACATGACTGCCGTCCCCCTTGGCCACGAAGTACAGATATTCCGTCTTAGCAGGGAAAACGGCCGCTTCCAGCGATTTTCGTCCGGGGTTGCAGATGGGGCCGGGAGGGAGACCGATCCGGCGGTAGGTGTTGTAAGGCGACTTGATCTCCAGGTCGGCGTAGGTCAGCCGGGTCTTTTTCCGCCGGGGAAGGATGTATTCAATGCTGGCGCAGGATTCCAAAGGTCTTCTCAGTCTCAAACGGTTGTAAAAGACCGAGGCCACCACCGCCCGTTCCGAGTCCACCCGGGCCTCAGCCTCAACCATCGAAGCCATGATCACCGCCTGGTGCAGGGTGCGCCGCTGTTTTTTAAGCTCCTGTTCCCATTCCGGGGGGATCTGACGGCGGAATTGTTCCAGCATCAGGGAAGCGATCTTATCCGCCGGGGTCTCCCATTCAAAGGAGTAGGTGTCGGGGAAAAGATATCCTTCCATGTTTCGGGCCGGGATCCCCTGACCGTGGCAGAAGGCGGTGTCATTGAACTTTTCCAGCAGGGCGGAACTGTCGTTGCCGGTGGCGGATTGCAGCAGGCCGGCGATCTGAGCCATGGTCAACCCTTCGGGGATGGTCAGCATGTTGTAGATGTTCGCTCCCCGGTTCAGCTGTTGCAGGGCCTCCCAGGAAGACATCGGCCATTCAAACTTATATCTTCCGGCCTTAAGGTGCTGGTTCAACCCCAGGACATAGGACAAAAGTTTGAAGCTGCGGGGGCTGCTGATCACGCCTTCCTGGTGCAGGTTATAGGCGATGCGGGTGGTGGATTGCCCCTTGGTGATGGTTATTATCCGGGCTTCCCAGCCGGTATCGCCGGCTGGGGAGACGAAGAACAGCAGATAGCCGGCGGTTCCCAGCACGACGACGGCCAGAAAAAGGGACAGTCCGGTGATGTGTTTTTTAGCTGACGGCATGGTCTTTCAAAAAATCGGTAAGAATTATGGTGGCGGCCGTTTTGTCAAGAAGTTGTTTGTTGTTCTTAAACTTTATCCCGGACTGGTGCAGGCTTTGCTGTGCGATCTTGCTGGTGAACCTTTCATCATACAGATGAATGGGTATCCCCAGGTATTTCTCCAAGAAAGTCCTGGTCTCGTCTACCATTTTACTGAGGTCGGTAGGGGAGCCGTCCAGGTGGGACGGTTTGCCCAGCACGATGGCGGTGATGGGGAACCGCTGCTGATAATCTTTTATTTTAGCAAGCAGGTCCTGCCGTCCCCGGATCTCAAAGCATTCCAGCCCCTGGGCTGTGATGCCCAGTTCGTCGCTGACGGCGGAGCCCACCCGGCGCTTGCCCAGGTCCAGGGCCAGCACCCGGCCCTTAGGTTTTGATACCGGCATATCGGCAAAAATCCTTGATGGCTTGGGTATGGGCTTTGAAGGCGATATTCTTGGGCAGCTTGTCCAAGGGGAAGAGTTTTATGGCGCTGGCATCATCCCCGGCCCGGCATTCATCACCGGAGGGAAGCCCCAGGTAGACTATCAGGACGGCATGGGTGCGGGGGTCGTCGGTCCCGCTGTACACCCCGATCAATTCGCCCGCCTTGATCCTAAGCCCGGTCTCTTCCAGGATCTCCCGCCGGGCGCAGGCCTTGGGCGATTCCCCGTATTCCATGAAACCGGCCGGCAGGCACCAGTCTCCGCGGTAGGGTTCATATTTGCGCCGGACCAGCAGCAGTCTGCCTTTGATCAATATTATGCATCCGGCCGCCGGAGCCGGGTTGCGGTAATAGACAAAGCCGCAGGCCGGGCAGTTTTGGCGCTGGTGCCCGTCAATCTTGGTCTTCTTTAGCGTTCCGCCGCAGCCGGGGCAATGCTTATAGATCATATTTTCTTAATAATGGATAGTATTGTAAAAAAAGGCTGCGGTATTTTTTCCGGCAGCCTTTTAAAGGTAGGGGCAAGGTCTATTTTGCTTTCTTTTGAACTTTACCGGAGCGCAGGCAGCGGGTGCAGACCTCTATTTTTTTGGTCTTGCCGTCCACCGAAGCGTGAACGGTATGCAGGTTGGGGTTCCAGCGCCTGGGTCCCACGTTGTGGGCATGGCTGACGGTATGGCCGAAGCTGACTCCCTTGCCGCAGATCTCGCAAATGTTACCCAATGTATCTCTCCTTGTTTAAAAAATTACGATGAAAACTATACTGCCGGCCAGTATAAAAACCGTCCGCAGTTGCCGCAGTTGGTGATGGTCTGATTCCTTTTGACATTGGTGGCCTGGGAAGTGGGCATCATGATGTAACAGCCGCAACAAACCCCGTTGATGACCGGCACCACCGGGCGTCCGTATTTCTGTTTGAGCTTTTTATAGCGGTTCAGGATCTCGGGATCCACCTGTTTTTCAACCTCGGACAGCGCTTTATTAAGGTGCTCCTGGCTGGCCTCGATCTTAAAACCCATAGCTTCCTGTTTGTTGGCCTCTTCGGTGGATTCCTTGATCATCAGTTCCAGGTCGTGCAGGGTTACCAGCAGCTCCAGTTGAGGGTGTATCATTTTATCAGCTTCCGTGTTTTAAAGTTTCTTTTCCAGTTCGACCATTCGGAGTGTGAAATCTTCGGGGGTATCCGCTGTGAACAGGGCGTCGTTGGCGGTCAGCCCCTTAGCCAGCTGGGCGATCTTACCCAAGACTATCAGGTACTGGTTCTGGGGGTCGTGGGGCGGGGCGATGATCAGAAAGAACAGCCGGGAGGGCTTCTTGTCGATGGCGTCGAAGTCCACGCCGTTCTTGGACCGGCCCACTATCAGCGACAGGGAGTTCAACAGCAGGGACCGGCAGTGGGGGATGGCCACTCCCTTGCCGATGCCGGTGGATCCCAGTTCTTCCCGCTGTTTTAAATTGACCAGCAGCATATGCTGGGCCTTTTCGTTCAAAGAGGTCAGGCCTACCAGTTCCTTAAGTATTCCGTCGCGGCTTTGGGCCTTTAAATTCAGGCTGATCTGTCCGGGCTTTATGATGCCGCTTAAGTTTATTGGCGCACTACCCATAGTTTTATATTGGCCTCCACTTCCGGATGAAGTTTGATGGGGATGTTATAGACGCCCAGCACCTTGATGGGCTGTTCCAGGATCAGTTTGCGCTTGTCCAGCTTGACGCCTTGGGCCGCCAGAAGTGCGGAGATGTCGGCGGCGGTCACCGATCCGAAGAGCTTGTCATCCTCTCCGGCCTGAACAGCGGCGGTGCAGGAAACCTCATTGAGCTTCTTGGCCTGCTCTTCGGCTTCCGCTTTCTTCCGGGACAGGCTGAGGGCCTCGGTCTGGATCTTCCGTTCCAGCTGTTTCAGGTTTCCGGCGCCGGCCAGCATGGCTTTGCCCTGGGGAAGAAGGTAATTGCGGGCGTAGCCCGGCTTGACCTCGACCACCTGGGTCTTGGTTCCCAAAGAAGGTATATCCTGGGTCAAAATGACTTTCATTATTGTTTTACTCCTGCAAGATTATATTAACGGTGTTCCGAGATGAAGGGCAGCAGCGCCAGGTGGCGGGCCCTTTTGATGGCGTCGTTCAATAGGCGCTGATGTTTGGCGCAGTTGCCGGAGATGCGGCGGGGCACGATCTTACCGCGCTCGGTCATGAAATGACGCAGTTTCTTATCGTCTTTGTAGTTTATCAATTCGGACTTATCCTGGCAGAATTTGCATTCCTTGCGGCGCATGATCCGCGGAGGAGCGTTGGGGTCTCGTCTTTCTCTGGTTTCTCTCATGAATATCCTTTAAGGTGGTTTATGGTATATTTATTGTTATTTCAGATATCGGGTGATTCAGACGGCTCTTCGGGGCCCGGGGCGGCGGCGGTTGATTCAAAACGCTCCAAAAACCTAACGTTATCGGCCCGGACCTCCAAAGAATTCCTTTTTTGCCCGGTCTCGGTCTCCCAGGACCTGCTTTCCAGCCGGCCTTCCACCAGCACCGGGCTGCCCTTGTGCAGATGTTTGCCGATGTTCTCGGCCGCGCTCTGCCAAGCCACCACGTTGACGAAAGTGGGCTCGTCCTGCCAGTTGCCGGCCTGGTCCTTAAAGCGGCGGTTGAGGGCCATGGAAAAATTGCAGACCGCAGTGCCATTGGGGGTAAATCTTAACTCGGGGTCCCGGGTCAGCCGGCCGGCCAGCAGCACCCGGTTCAGATTGGGTATCTTAAGCTCGGTCATATAATGATGCTCCGGTTATTGGTACGGTTCTATTAAATGATCTAAAAGGGAAGGTCGTCATCGCTTTTGCTGAAGGCAGGTTCTTCGCCGTGAACCGGCTCGGGGCTGGATTCCTGTCCGGAGGCCCCTGTTCCAATGGACGGCCGTCCTTCCCGGTCCAAAAACTCGATCCGGTCGGCCCTGATCTCGATGGTGCTGCGCTTTTGCCCGTCCTCTGTCTCCCAGTTGCGGTTCTGAAGTTTTCCTTCCACTAACACCGCCCGGCCCTTGGCCAGATACTGTTTGCAAAGTTCGGCCAGTTTTTGCCAGGCTACCACACCCACATAAGTGGCCTCATCCTTCCACTCGCCAGTGGCGCTTTTATATCGCCGGTTAAGGGCGATGGTAAAATTGGCCACGCTGGTTCCGTTGGTGGTCTGTCTGAGCTCGGGGTCCTTGGTAAGGCGGCCCACCATGAAAACGCGGTTTAAATCGGCTAAACGCAATTCTGACATGTTGCTTGATCCTTAAATGATTGTAATCTAAATATCAGGTTATTTTACAAAACTAAAGGACATCCGGATCAGAGGTTGGCGGTCTCGGGAGCGGCTTCTGGTACCGCATCGGGAGACCCAGGGGATAGTGGGGCAGCCACAACTACGCTGGGCACGTGGCCCTTTATTGTCATGTGGCGGATGATGCTTTCGTCCAGCCGGATGTTCCGGTTGAGCTCGGCCGGAAGGGAGGCCGGAGAATTAAACTGGAGGCAGACGTAAAAACCCTCACGCCGGCTGTTGATGGGGTAGGTCATTTTGCGGCGGCCCCATTTCTCCACCAGGGCGATCTCTCCCTGATGGCTTTTGATCAGGGCGGAGTATTTTTCCACCTGTTTGTCGACTCCGGCCTCATCAACCGCCGGATCGATGATCAGTACTGTTTCGTAAGCGTTCAATTTCGTTTAAACTCCCTTGTATTGGTTTAGGATATATTTTGCTGATTTAAGTTTATGATGGCTTTGTCCACCCCGGTTCTGACCACTTCAGACGCCGTCTTGGCCGCCTGCCCGGTCATTGCCCCGACTTCAGATCTTTCCGCCTTGGCAAAACTGGAAAGCACAAAATCGGCCATTTCCTGGGAGTCTGGCACCGGTCCCATCCCCAGCCGCAGCCTTGCGAAATCCTGGCTGTTTAAGTGTTTGATGATGGACTTGAGGCCGTTATGACCTCCATCGGAGCCCTTGGGCCGTAAACGGATCTTTCCCAGCGGCAGGTTTACGTCATCGCAGATCACCAGCAGCTGCGAGGCTGGGATCTTTTGATAGCTGAGGGCTTTGGCCACGGCCAGGCCGCTTTGGTTCATGAAGGTCAGTGGTTTTAGCAGGAACAGCCCGCGCTTATTGTCGCCGGCGCAAGAATACAAAGCCCGCCTTTTCCAGCTGAGCTTAAGCTGTTCCGCCAGCAGGTCCAGGACCATGAATCCCAAATTGTGGCGGGTTTGGCTGTATTCCCGGCCGGGATTGCCCAGTCCGGCCAGACACCAGATGTTGGATTTTTTGCCTGAAGCTGAAGGAAGCATAAGGGAGGAACAGGCCTAGACCTCTTCCTCGGCCTCCTTCTTTTTCTTGGCCACCAGCTCGGGTTCCTTGGGAGCGGTTTCGGCCACTGCGGCTACAGCTCCTTCGGCCGCTACCGGTTCGGCTTCGGCCCTGGGAGCCAGTACGCTGGCCACCGGCTGGGTGGGGGATCCGTGCAGTTCGGCCTTTTCCAGCTTGATGTCGGAGATATGCAGGGTCTGTCCCAGTTTCAGCCCCGAAACGTCGACCACGATCTTTTCAGGGATGTCGGTGGGCAGGCAGGAAAGCTCTATCGAATGCAGGGTCTGCTCCAAGCTGCCGCCCTCATTCTTGACGCCGGTTGGCTCGCCGGTCAGGACGACGGGAACGTTGATCCTGATCTTCTCCGTCAGCAGGATCTCCTGAAAATCCATGTGCAACAGGGTGTTCCTCAGGGGTTCGGTCTGTACCTGGCGCAGCAGGGCCTTCATCTGTTTTTTGTCGTCAGCCATTTCCAGGTTGATGATCACGTTGTCGTGGGAGGCCAGCTTGAACAGGGGCAGCAGGTCTGCCGAGTTGATGAAAATGGAGAGGGCCGGCTGGCCGTGGCCGTAAAGCACTGCCGGGATCTTTCCGCCCCGGCGCATTTTTTTTGCCCGCTGCTTGCCGGTCTCCTCCCGGCGGTAGGCTGTCAAATTCACTTCGTTCATGTTTTGGTTGTCTTTCCTTGTTCTATTGTTTTGGGGTTAATTCATATTTGGGAACTTCACTCCGGAGAAAAATCAAACGAACAGAGAGCTGACCGATTTTTCCTGATGGATCCTACGGATGGCCTCGGCCAGCAGCGAGGCGATGGAAAGCACTTTGATCTTGGGGATCTTCTTGTCGGCGGTCAGCGGGATGGTATTGGAAAGCACCAGCTCCTTGATGGGGGATCGTTCCAGCGAATCTATGGCGCTGCCGGAAAGCACTCCGTGGGTGGCGCAGGCGTAGATCTCCCGGGCGCCGTTCTTTTTTAGGATGACCGCCACCTCGCTAATGGTGCGGGCGGTATCCATGATATCGTCCACTATCAGACAGTTCTTGCCGTCCACGTCGCCCACCACGTTAAGGATCTCCACCCGGTTGGGACCTGGCCGCCTTTTATCGATGATGGCCAGGGGGGTATCGTTGCCCAGCCGTTTGGCAAAAGCCCGGGCCCGGGGCACTCCTCCGGTGTCGGGCGACACCACCACCAGGTCCTTGAGCTTGTGTTTGACGAAATGGCGGATCAGCACCGGCGAGGCGTACAGATGATCCACCGGGATGTCGAAGAACCCCTGAATGGGTTCGGCGTGGAGGTCCAGCGTCAGCACCCGGTTGGCTCCGGCAATGGTGATCAGATTGGCCACCAATTTGGCGGTGATGGGAACCCGGGGCTGGTCCTTGCGCTCCTGGCGGGAGTAGCCAAAGTATGGAATGACCGCGGTGATCCGCTTGGCGGAAGCCCTTTTAGCGGCGTCGATCATGATCAGCAGTTCCATCAGGTTATCGCCGGGGGAGAAGGTGGGCTGGACTATGAAAACATCGGCCCCGCGGATGTTTTCATTGATCTTGACCCGGAGCTCACCGTCTGAAAAATGACAGATGGTGCAGTCTCCCATAGGCTGGCGCAATACCTTGCAGATCTCTTTGGTCAGCTCGGGGTTGGCAGTTCCTGAGAATACCTTCATTTCATTATGCATATCTATTGAATGGTTTGATTGCTGGGCGTCATTATTATATCCGGGCCTGCCATAGTAACCCTATATTCTGTGCAATTATATGGCATAGTCTGGCCCGGGGGCAGCCCGCCTGCGTTATAACCTGTCTGGATGAAAGGAAACTTCGGCGGACAAGGGACTGTATTTTTGATATTATGGTGACCTATCGCAGAAAATGTCATGGCCTGCCAGACGAAGCCTCTTGCCTGTTATGAGTATTATATGGCGTAGTCTGGCTCGGGGGCAGGGACTCGAACCCTGGTTCTCAGCTCCAAAGGCTGGTGTCCTACCAATTGGACGACCCCCGAATACTATTATATACTGCAATGATACAGGACTAAAAATAGGCAATTAAAAAATGAGGAAGCAGTAATCCTGCCATTTTGGCGCTTCTTAGTATGTGCTTAGTGTGGCAGTGTCTTTGCGGCTATGCTATATGCGGGACAATAAAAAATTGACACCAGGCCGCTTGAAAAAGTCAAGCTTGGTAAGCCGCACGGAGATGTCTCTGGACCATTAAGGCCAGTGACGCAGCGACCTACTGTCAATCTATATTTTTGCCCGCTAAACTCACGAAAGGGATAATCGGGCTTTTTGTACCTTTTGGTGCCTTTTCGTGGGAAAGGACTCTTTTCTGTTATTTCTCGTCAGCCGGGATCTCGGTCTCGACAAGCCTGGAGGGGCCTTCCTTAAGCACCTTGTGATATTCGTCCAGAATGGATTTTTCCAGCATCAGTCGGGTCTCGGCGTTGATGGGGTGGGCGATGTCCTTGTAAGTGCCGTCGGCCATCTTGCGGCTGGGCATGGCAATGAAGGGTCCGGTGGTTCCCTGGATGATCTTGATGCCGCGCACCGCAAACGCATTGTCGAACGTGACGTTGGCAAAGGCCAAAAGTTTGTCGTTGTCCTTCTGCCGCAGCGAAACCCTGATCTCGGTGATCTTCATGCAAGTTATCCTTTTCGTCCGTTAATAGCTTGGTGGATGAAAATTCTTTGTATTAATTTAGGATAAACTTCTTTAGGATCTCTGACTGCCGGCGTAAAAGCAGCAGGGCCATTGCAATTTCAATTTTAATGCGGCCTGGCGGGCGGAACCGGAATCGGGAAATATGCCGAAGACCGAGGAACCGCTGCCGGACATCAGGGCGCCCAGGGCGCCGCTTTGGACAAGTTCTTGTTTGATCTGATCTATCTGGGGATGGGAGGGTATCACCGCTTTTTCCAGATCGTTGCATAGAGATATTGCCAATTGTCCCGGTTCCGGCCCCAAAGACGGACCATAATTAATCATTTTACTAAATCCGGGCCCTTTTGTCAATGGTATTTTAAGGTTTTTGTAGGCCCAGGCAGTGGAGACCCCGAACCCGGGATAGACTATCACGAAATGGTAGGCCTGCTTCCAATCCAATGGTTTGATCTTTTCGCCCCTTCCGGTGACCAGGGCCGTGCCGCCCTGCAGAAAGTATGGGACGTCCGAGCCCAGTCCCAGCGCCATCCGGTGCAATTCAGGACTGCTGATCTCCATTCCCCAGAGTTTTGGCAAACCCTGCAGGGCGGCTGCGGCATCCGAAGATCCGCCGCCCAGGCCAGCTCCGATGGGGATGTTCTTGGTAAGGGTTATTTTTGCGCCGGGCAACCTGTCACCTTGCAGAGTGTCACCCTGTGTAGGGCTTATTGCTTGACAAGCCGAAGGATCTTCAAATGATTCTTCGGAGGGTAAACAGGTAGTCTTTCTCAGAATGACATGGTCCTTTAGATAACCCTGCAGCAGCCGGGCGGCCTTGACCACCAAATTTTTTTCGTTGACGGGCAGGTGGTCGTTATTGCAGGTTAAAATTATCCGCCCGTTCTCCAATGGTTCGAATTTGAGTTCGTCGTAAAGCGAGACCAGATGGAAAATGGACCAAAGGTCGTGATACCCATCGGGGCGTTTGCCCAGCACTTCAAGGTGAAGATTGAGCTTGGCATAGGCTTTTAGTTTGATGGATGCTTCCATAAAAATATTATACAACATTCCGGTTCAAACTTAAAGATTTATTTTTCACTTTTAGTCTTGAATTATTTTTTTGATAATGGTATATTTAGACTTTATATCAGTACACCAAAAATCACCTAAATTCCAAATCCCGAAAGATTTACTGTTTGGCCGGTTTCGGCTGAGGGATTTCGTAAAAGGAGAGTTATGGCTGGGCAGGAATTCGAAAGATCGCTTAAGGCCGGAGAACTGCTATTCAAGCAGGGCGACCCCGGCAACGAGATGTTCCTCATCCGTTCCGGAAAGATCAAGATCACCCGCTCGGCCGGGTCCGTGGAGAAAACCCTGGCGGTGCTCAAGGAGGGTGACTTCTTCGGCGAGATGGCGGTGATCGACGGCAGCCCGCGATCGGCTGCGGCCACGGCCATCGAGGAGACCAAGCTGATGATAGTGGACCGGGAGGCCTTCAACTCACAGCTTAAGAACAACCCCATGATAGCCTATGTGCTGGAGACCATGTCCCGGCGCCTGAGGGAGACCAACAAGCAGGTGGAATTCCTCCTGATCCGCGACGAGATGCGGAGGGTGGTGGCCATGCTGGTCTCCATGGCCAAGGAACGGGGAGCCAGCACCCCGGACGGCGTGGTGATAGATTTTCCCTACGATTACGCCACCCTGGGCGGGATGGTGGGAATGGAGGCCCACAAGACCGAGGAGATCATCAAGAAGCTTTTGAGCCTGAACCTGATCAAGATAGAGGACCGCAAGCTGATCATGCCCAGCCTCAACGATATCGACGAATACCTCAGATACATCACCCTCAAGGAAAAATTCTCCTCATGATCAAGGTCACCCACCCGGGCTTACCACGGAAACACTGAACGGATGAGAACACGGAAAGGTTATTAAATTCCCATTTCCTGTGTTTCAGTGGTAGGGTAATTTCCCCGGTAAGATGCAACATTTGTAGAGACAGGGTTAATGCGCGAATATCTTGATCTGGTAAAATACGTACTGGACAACGGGACGGCGCAGAAGAACCGTACCGGAGTCGATACCTTGAGCTGCTTCGCCTGTTTCTACCAGGTCGATCTGCAGAAAGGCTTTCCCCTGCTGACCACAAAAAAAGTGAATTTCGACGCCATGCTGCATGAGCTTTTCTGGTACCTCAGCGGGCAGGCCCATATCCGCGATCTTAGAGCCAAGACCAAGATCTGGGACGACTGGGCCGACGGCGAAGGCCGACTGGAGACCGCTTATGGCAGGTTCTGGCGCAGGTTTCCCGTTCCCTCCAAAGGCGCTGAGGGTGAGAAGTGGGGCAGCCGCTGGGTCACCACCGATCCCGAGACCGGGGACAGGACCTTCGATCAGATCCGGTACATCATAGATATCTTAAAAGAAATCAGACAGAATCCGGCCGCTTCCAACCGGCGGCGGATGGTGGTGACGGCCTGGCATCCCGGGAACGCCGCCGAGAGCAAACTGCCGCCCTGTCATTACACCTTCTGTTTCAGTGTGATCGGTGGCCGGCTGAACTGCCACCTGACCCAGCGCTCCGGGGACATTGCCCTGGGCATACCTTTCAATCTGGCCTGCTATTCGCTGCTGACCATGATGCTGGCCCAGGAGACCGGATTCAAGCCGGGCAGTTTTGCTCATACCATCATCGACGCCCATATCTACGCCAATCACATAGAAGGGCTTAAACAGCAGCTGACCCGCGGTCCGAAAGAACTGCCCAGCGTAAACATAGCAGCCAAGCCGTTCTTTGAATTAAACACTTCTGACATTATATTGGAAGGGTACGATCCGCATCCAGGAATAAAATTTTCCGTTGCGGTATGACCATTCCTGAAAAAATAATCGTTGTGGCCATGACCAGGGACCGGGTGATCGGCCTGAACGGCAGGATGCCCTGGCACATTTCCGATGACCTGAAGCTCTTTAAAAAGATAACCCTGGGCGGCACGGTGATCATGGGCCGCACCACTTTTGAATCCATCGGCAAGCCGCTGCCGGGACGGAACAACATAGTGGTCAGCGCCACGGTCAAGGAGATACCGGGAGCAACAGTCTGCCAGGGCTTCGAAAAAGCGGTTAAAAAGGCCGAAGCCCTTGGATCCAAAATATTTTTTATCGGCGGAGCCAGCATCTATAAACAAGCACTGCCTCTTGCAGATGCCATGCACATCTCCTGGGTCAATCAGGAATATGCAGGCGATACTCATTTCCCGGAATTTAACCCGGACCTCTGGCAGGAAAAGGAAAAGAATGAATATCCTGAATTTACCCACGTACTCTACCAGCGTAAATAAAAACATCTTTAGTTTCATATAATAACCAACCCAAATTATATTAGGGAGGTCAGGAGATGAAAAAGGTCATTATGCTATTGCTGGCCGTTATGATCATTCCGGTCATAGTGTCGGCCCAAATGCCAGACAAGAACATTTCCCAGCCTCAAGGTCAGACCTTAAAAGATGCCGTGGAATCCAAAGCCAAACCGGAACCACAGGCCCAGACCATTACCTGTCCGTTGGTCAAGGATACCTGGGTATATGCTTTCCGTCCAGATTCCAATTACGGCAACGGATACGGCTGGAAGGACCGCACTGCCAAAGATAAGGACTTGACCGTCCCCAAAATGTTTCTGGGATTCGGCGGCGCCGACATCAAGGTGATACTTCTGCAGTTCGATCTGTCAAAACTTCCCAAGGATAAGACGCCGGTGAAAGCGGAAATAAAACTTTATAATGATATTGCCGGGTCTGCAGCCGAAACCAGAGTAACCGCCAAGATGATAACAGCACCATGGGAGGAGATGAAGGTCACCTGGCGGAATAGACCCAAATGGACCTCCATGATATTTTCCACCCAAACCCTTAAGGGGGAAATTAATTACGGCCAAGGAGGGAAATGGTATACCTGGGATGCCTTGAAGCTGTTAAACCAATGGGTTTCCAAAGGTAAAATCAATTACGGGCTGGCTTTGGTGCCGGAAGGAGAGTCGGGAGTGGACCGCGATTTTATATGCCGGGAATATCATGGCAAGGAGCAGTTCTATCCAGTGCTGGAAGTGACTTACGTAAAAGAATCCCCGGCCAAGAAGCCGGTTTCCAAAGATTCCAAACAATAACTTTTGCTTTTTTAGCTGATGATCGAACGTTACACCCTTCCCAAGATGAAGGCCATCTGGAGCGAAGAGAACAAGTTCCAGAAATGGCTGGAGGTGGAGCTTTTGGCCTGCCAGGCCCAGGCCCAGCTGGGAAACATCCCGGAAGATGATCTCAAGAACATCCAGGCCAACGCCCGTTTTCAGGTGGAGAGGATCAACCAGATCGAGGCCGAGGTCCATCACGATGTGATCGCTTTTTTAACCAACCTGTCGGAGAATATCGGCCCGTCATCGCGCTTTGTCCACATGGGGATGACCTCGTCCGACGTGCTGGACACCGCCTGGGGGGTGCTGATGAAGGAGGCCGGAGGAGTGATCATCGACGGCCTGCAGAAGCTTTCGGCGGCCCTCCGGCGGAAGGCGCTGGAGCACAAGGGCACCATCATGATGGGGCGGAGCCACGGGATCCACGCCGAACCCACCACCATGGGGCTGAAGTTCGCCCTGTGGTGGCAGGAGAACCAGCGTAACATCGGCCGGATGGAGAGGGCAGTCAGCTCGGCGGCCTGCGGGAAGATATCCGGAGCGGTGGGCACCTTCGCCCACATCGACCCCAAGGTGGAGGAATTCGTCTGCCGGGAGCTGGGGCTGGAGCCGGAGCCGGTATCCACTCAGGTGGTCCAGCGCGACCGCCACGCCGAGTATCTGTGCACCCTGGCCGTGATCGCCGCCAGCCTGGAGAAGATAGCCCTGGAGATCCGCCACCTGCAGAGAACCGAGGTCCGGGAGGCCGAGGAACCTTTCGCCAAGGGTCAGAAGGGATCTTCGGCCATGCCCCACAAAAAGAACCCCATCATCTGCGAACGGATCTGCGGCCTGGCCCGGCTGGTCCGGGGCAATGCCATGGTGGGGCTGGAGAACGTGGCCCTGTGGCACGAGCGCGACATCTCGCACTCCTCGGCCGAGCGGGTGATAATCCCCGACAGCACCATTGCCCTGGATTACATGCTTAATAAGGCGGTCTGGCTGATAGAGGGCCTGACGGTGTTCCCCCAAAGGATGCTGAAGAACATAGAGTCCTCGGGCGGACTGATCTTTTCCCAGGCCCTGCTTTTAGCCCTGGTGGACAAGGGTTTTACCCGGGAACAGGCCTATGCCGCCGTCCAGAGGAACGCCATGCAGGTCTGGGAGCAGGGCGGGTCGCTTAAGGAACTGGCCATGCAGGACAATGAAATCAACCAAAAGATAAGCAGGGCTGAAATTGAAGAGATATTCAACATTAAAAAATTCCTGCGCAACGCCGATCATATTTACCAAAGAATAGAGCTCGGCTGAGTTCCATTCTTCAGGAGGACGCACCATGTCAGTGACCATAATAGCCTTTGGTCTGGCCGCCCTGTTTGGGGTGCTATGGCTGGTATGCATCGGCGGGGCCGGGAAGAAAGCGGCTGAAGTCAAGGACGCACAGGAGCAGCTGGCCAGGCTTAAAATGGAGGACAGGCGCCAGAGCGAGCTTATCCAGAACCTGAAGTCCAACATGGCCAACCTGGAAAAGGAAAAGAACGAGCGGGGCCGGGTGTTCATGGTGCTGCTGGAGCTGGCCCGGACCTTAAGCGGGAACATCGAGCAGGAAAAACTGCCGCCGCTGCTGCTACGGATCGCCCAGCAGCTGTTTGACGCCGAAGAATTGATTTTCTTCCGGCCGGTGAAGGACGGCCATGTGCTGGCTCCCGCCGCCCAGATAGGGCTGGACGAAAGAACGGCCAAAACATTGAACATCAAGGTCGGCGACGGCTATGTGGGGCATTGCGCGGCCAAGAAACTGGTGATGACCAAGGAGGATTTTGCCACCGAAAGCAACCTGATCAAACAGCATATCGAGAACACCAGGGAAAGCGGGATCGCCCCGGTATTATGCCTGCCTTTGGTGCAGCATAATGTCCTTTTGGGGCTGGTGTCCATCGGCAAAATAACCCACCGGGCCAAGGAGGAGCGCAACATGCTGATGATCTACCAGAGCCTGGGGTCCATGGCCATGGAGAACGCCAGGATGTTCGACCAGCTGTATACCAAGGACCGGATGACCGACCTGTTCAACTGGCGCTATTTTGAGGAACGGGCCCAGGCCGAGCTGTCGCGGTCCAAGCGGTTCGGGCACAAACTTTCCTTCACCCTGCTGGACCTGGACAACTTCACTCCCTTCATCCAGGCCAACGGCACCCAGGCCTCCGAGAAGGTGCTGGCCAAGGTGGGGGCCCTGCTTAACGAGTACGTCCGCAAGATCGATGTCTCCTGCCGGATGTCCGAGGATTCCTTTGCCGTGGCCCTGCTGGAGACCGAGCGGGTGCAGGCGGTGCAGTTCGCCGAGAAGATCAAGAAGATCATCGAGGAATCGCTGGTCAACATCGACCAGGCCTTCGCCTCCCAGAGCCTGACCGTGACCCTGGCGGTGATGACCTTCCCCGACGACGGGTTCACCATGGCCGAGATGTTCGATGCGGCCGCCCTGAAGATCAAGGATGCTCAGGCCAAAGGGGGCAGCCGGGTGATCAAGAACATCACCGAGGAAACTGTCTAAGGATACCTAAAAACGGTACCTTGGGAAATATTTATAATGAAACCATGAAGGACAGGAATGATTCTTGGTTTCCTGTTTTCCTAATTAATTTAGGTATGATAAGTTTATGAGAATCGCGCCCGAGGGTTTTGCCACCATAGCCATAGCCTTTTTGCTGGCCGCCGCCGCCCTTTTTGCCTGGATGTTCTGGCGGGGACCGTTGCTGCTGTACCTTACCCTGGGTTTTTCTATTGTTTTCCTTTTCATGGTCTACTTCTTCCGCGACCCGGCCCGCAGCGGCAGTTTTGGGCCGGGGCAGATAGCCTCGCCGGCCGACGGCCGGGTGGTGATCGTCCGGGAGACCGAGGATGCATTTCTCCACAAACAAAAGGTCTTGCAGGTCAGCATCTTTTTGTCGCCGATGGACGTCCACATCAACCGGATACCGGTCACCGGCAAAGTGATATACCAGCAGTACCATCCGGGAAAGTTCCTGCCGGCTTTTGAGGAAAAGGCATCTTTGAACAACGAGCAGATGCATTTGGGGATCGAGACACCTTACGGGAAAATACTGATGAAGCAGATCGCCGGGATCCTGGCCCGCCGGGTGGTCTGCTATCCGAAGCTCGGGGACTCTGTAACCGTCGGGCAGAGGATGGGGCTGATGAAGTTCGGCTCCCGGATTGATCTGATGCTGCCGCTGGGGACCAAGGTCAATGTCAAGGTGGGGGATAAGGTCAAGGGCGGAGTGACGTTAATTGGTGAATTGGTCCACCAGAATAATATTTAACGAACATAAACAAAAAATTATAAACCCACTATCTTGTCCTTCGTAGCACAATTTATATATTCGTAGCACGAAATGAGATTTATTCTGCTTCTATAGGTTCCGAAATACCCAAAATTAAATTTAACAAATAGCTGATCTGCCATGTCTCCACACAAAATCAAAACCCCGTCCTTCCTTCCCAGCATCTTCACCAGTGGCAACCTGTTCTGCGGGATGCTGGCCGTGATGGAAGCCTTTAGGGGCAACAGCAACCGGGGGGCCTGGCTGATCATCCTGGCGGCCTTCTTCGATTCCACCGACGGGATGGTGGCCCGGCTGACCCACCAGACCAGCCGCTTTGGGGTGGAGCTGGACTCGCTTTCGGACATGGTCTCCTTTGTGCTGGCCCCGGTGATGCTGATCTACCCGCTGTGCCTGATGGACCTGAACCTGGCCGGGGTTCTGGCCGGATTTGCCTTCGTGGTCTCCGGAGCCATCCGGCTGGCCCGTTTTAACGTGGAGCAGAAGAACCTGCTGGAGAAGGGCGGGTTCATCGGCCTGCCCACTCCGGCCGCCGGCGGGGCCGTGGCCGGATATCTGATATTCTCCAACTACCTGCAGATCGACCTGATCGCCCCGGTGCTGATGCCGTTCTTTTTAGCCCTGCTGGCCCTGCTGATGGTCAGCCCGGTGGAATATCCGCCTTTTCCCAAGCTGGCATCCAGGAACGTAAAATCCTATTTCATCTACAGCCTGCTGGTGCTGGCCATGATCGGCCTGGTTATCCGGCCCCAACTGGTGATCTTCCCGGTGCTGTTCCTGTACATACTGTTCGGACTGATCCGGAGGCTGGTGGTAAAGATCGCCAGCAAAAGAAGAAAGACACCTATACCCAGCCACTAAGACACCAAGGCACAAAACGATTTACGTTTTTCTATTCTTAAATTTAAGTTAAATTGGTGTCTTAGTGCCTTTGTGGCAGAATAAATGAAAATATAAATTTGGAGGACAAAAATTGCTGACGGCAGAGATCCGCGTTACCTTGAGGGATGGCGTGCTGGACCCCCAGGGAACCACGCTCAACCGCTCCCTGGAGAATATCGGTTATAAGGGGCTGAAGGACGTCCGGATGGGCAAGCTTATCCAGCTGACCCTGGACCTGAACGACCGGGCTCAGGCCCAGAAGCTGGTGGAAGAACTGTGCCAGAAGGTGCTGACCAACCCGGTGATAGAACAATACCAATTCACCATCGGGGAGAGCAAATGAAGTTCGGCATCATCACCTTTCCCGGCTCCAACTGCGATTACGACTGCCACCAGGCGGTGGAAGAAGGGCTGGGCTTAAAGCCCGTCCGGATATGGCACCGGGAGACAGACCTGCAGGGCTGCGACTGCATCATCCTGCCCGGTGGGTTCTCCTACGGCGATTACCTGCGGACCGGAGCCATCGCCCGGTTCTCCCCGGTCATGCAGAAAGTCAAGGACCATGCCGAACGGGGCGGGCTGGTGATCGGCATCTGCAACGGCTTTCAGATACTTTTGGAATCCGGCCTGCTGCCGGGGGCCATGATGGTCAACCGGGGCCTGCAGTTCGTCTGCAAAACGGTCAACCTCTCAGTGGAGCGCAACGACCTGGCTTTCACCAATAAACTGGCCAAAAAGCAGGTGATACGGATACCCATCGCCCATAAAGAGGGAAACTACTATATCGACCAAAAGTCGCTGAAGGAACTGGAGGACAACAAGCAGGTGGTGTTCCGCTACTGCGACCGGAACGGCCAGATCTCAGACGCTGACAACCCCAACGGGTCGCTAAACAACATCGCCGGCATCGTCAACAAAAAGGGCAATGTGCTGGGGATGATGCCCCATCCAGAGCGGGCCATGGAAGAACTGCTGGGCTCGGACCAGGGCAGGCTGATATTCGACTCGATCAAAGCCCATCTGCAAAAAACCGGATGAAAAACAAACCAGTTCATAAAAAAACCGACGTAGCCGCCATCACTTCGCTGCTGGTCCGGCTGGACCGGATCCTGGCTGGCTCCAAAGACGGCCTTTTGCCCAGCATCCGCAAACTGGCCAGGGAAGTGGACCAGCTGGTGCCCTATTATGACGGGCACATGGTGCGGGTCACCTTTTATTCCCTGGCCATCGGGCTGAAGATGGAACTTGCCCGGGAGGACCTGCTGACACTGGAGGTGGCGGCCCTGCTGCATGATTTCGGCAAGCTGGGGGTGGACGAGTATACTTTGGAAAAAGAGGACCAGCTCAGCGAGGACGAAGTGGTGGAGATTCATCACCACGCCGAGCGGGGCTTTCACATCCTTTCGGGCTTCGCCAAACTGGAGCAGGCGGCGGTGATCATCCGGGACCATCACGAGAAATACGACGGCAGCGGTTATCCCGCCCACAAAAAGGGCCCCGACATCTCGCTTTTGGCCAGGATCATAGCAGTGGCCGACGCCTACGATGCCATGACCGCCGACCGGCCCTATAGAAAAGGCCTGTCCCAAAAGGAAGCCGAGGCCGAACTGCTGGCCCACGCCGGCAAGCAATTCGATCCCCAGGTGGTGGATTATTTTGTAAACCATATTAAGAACAAGAAACCCAGGCTCAAACGCAAAAAGAGCAAGGGTTCCATTTCCTCGGGCAAGAACCAGTTCACCGAGTACCTGCCGGTCTTCTATAATTACTACTGAACCAGCACCACCGGGAGCCAACCACAGAAATCCAGAAAGCCGGAAGGCACGGAATTATTAATACAAAACATACACGAAGGAATGTTCCTCTTTTCATGATTTCTGTGCTTCAGTGATAAAAGTTAATCGGTTTACCCCTCAAACAGTAATTAAACCACAAGGATATATAATATTTACATGAGCAAGACGCAAGAACCCCAGGTCAACCTGAAGCTGGCCGAAAGTTTCGGACTAAACCCCGAGGAATACCAGAGCATCCTAAAGATCATGGGCCGGACACCCAGCTATACCGAACTGGGCATATTTTCGGTGCTGTGGTCCGAGCACTGCTCCTACAAGAACTCCAAGGCCATGCTCAAACTCTTTCCCACCCGGGCCGCCCAGGTACTGCAGGGGCCGGGCGAGAACGCCGGCATAGTGAACATCGGCGACGGTCTGGGCGTGGCCATGAAGGTGGAGAGCCACAACCATCCCTCGGCCATCGAGCCCTACCAGGGCGCGGCCACCGGCATAGGAGGGATCCTGCGCGACATCTTTACCATGGGGGCCAGACCCATCGCCCTGATGGACCCGCTGTACTTCGGTTCGCTGGACGACGCCCATGTCCGCCATCTGTTCGGGGGGGTGGTCTCCGGAATCGCCGACTACGGAAACTGTGTGGGAGTGCCCACCATCGGCGGCTCGGTCTTCTTCGACGAATCCTACACCACCAACCCGCTGGTCAACGTGCTGGCCCTGGGCCTGGTGGAGAACAAGAAGATCATGAAGGGCATCGCCAAGGGGGTGGGCAACATCATTCTGGCGGTGGGGGCCACCACCGGCCGCGACGGCATCCACGGAGCCACTTTTGCCTCGGAGGAGCTGAGCGAGCAGTCGGCGGCCAAGCGGCCCTCGGTCCAGATAGGCGATCCCTTTACCAAGAAACTTCTTTTAGAGGCCACCCTGGAGCTGATAGACTCCGGCCTGGCGGTGGGCATCCAGGACATGGGGGCGGCCGGGCTGACCAGCTCCTCCATAGAAATGGCCTCCCGGGCCAAGACCGGCATCGAGATGGACGTCTCCAAAATACCGCTGCGCGAGACCGGGATGACCCCTTACGAGATCATGCTTTCAGAATCCCAGGAGCGGATGGTGGTGGTGGCCCCGCCGGAGAACGCGGACAAGATCAAGGCCATCTTCGACAAGTGGGAGCTGCACTGCGCGGTGATCGGCAGGGTGACGGCCGACGGAAAGGTCCGGATAAAATGGCAGGACGAGGTCTTCGCCGACATCCCGGTCAACGCCCTGGTGGACGACGCCCCGGTCTACCACCGGGAAAGCCGGGAGCCGGAATACCTGGCCGGCCTGCACAGGTTCGACCAGGCAACCGTGGAACAGCCCAAGGATCTGAATAAAACGCTTCTTCAACTGCTGGCGGCGCCCACCATCGCCAGCAAGCGCTGGGTCTACCGGCAATACGACCACCAGGTCCGCACCAACACCGCGGTGCTGCCGGGCTCGGATGCGGCTGTTTTGCGGGTGCGGGGCACCAAGAAGGCCATTGCCCTGACCACCGACTGCAACGGGCGCTATGTCTACCTGGAGCCGTTCACCGGGGCCGCCATCGCGGTGGCCGAGGCCGCCCGTAACCTGGCCTGCTCCGGGGCCAAGCCGCTGGGCCTGACCGACTGCCTCAATTTCGGCAATCCCTACAAGCCGGAGGTCTTCTACCAGTTCAAGCGCTCGGTGGAAGGCATCATTGACGCATGCAATGCCTTGCAGATACCGGTGATCTCCGGCAACGTCAGTTTTTACAACGAAAGCCTGACCCACAGCGTCTATCCCACGCCGCTGATCGGCATGGTGGGCCTGATAGAGGATCTGGCGAACATCACCACCCAGTGGTTCAAGCAGGAGGGGGACATTGTTTATCTGGCCGGGAATCTGAGTTCCAAACCGGACATCGGAGGTTCTGAATATCTCAAAACTATTCACCACCAGGTGACCGGGAAATGCCCGGAACTGAACCTGGAAAAGGAAAAGGCCCTGCACAGCTTTTTGCTGTCAGCCATAAGCTCCAAACTGCTGCGATCGGCGCATGACTGTTCCGAGGGCGGGCTGGCGGTGGCTTTGGCCGAGTGCTGCATCAGTGACCTCTCCCCCAACCCCTCTCCCGAGAGGCGAGGGGAGCTGGGTCTGGACGTTGATATCAGCGGGCTGACCGGACGGAATGATCACAAACTGTTTGCCGAGAACCAGTCCCGGGCCATTGTGTCCTGCCGGGCTGCGGATGCCGAGAAGCTGGAAGCCGAAGCCAAACGCCTTGGAGTTGAAGTTATGAAGTTAGGGAAGGTGGGAAGCAACAGATTTGTCATCAAGGGGGTGGTTGACCTGCCGGTAAGCGAGTTGAGGAAGGCCTGGGAAGAGGCGATACCGGATAAGATGAAGTAACTTTCCTGAGAAAATCTGCAAACCAAGGTAAAAGGGAGTTAACAATGCCGACAAAAAACATTTCTGCTGCGGCCAACAATTTAAACATTGCCATAACCGTTGAACAAGTAGTAAAGGCGCTGAACGGCCTTAACGCCAAACAAAGGAGCGCCTTTATTGAGGACCTGCTGGCCGCCACCAATTCCGAATATTTGGCAAGCATCAAGGAAGCCCGGGCTGATTACCGGCACGGCCGGGTAAAAAGTCACAAGGATGTTTTTGGCTCGTAACTATGGCCTATAATCTGGTATACACCAATACCTCTTGCCGGGATATTGATAAGCTGGATTACTCGGTTAAAGCAAGGTTGAAACAGGTTTTGGAAAGGCTGGCTTTAGATCCCCGGCATAACATAGAAGCCCTGCGTAACTCTCCTCTGGGCAGTTACCGGATGCGTATGGGTAATTATAGGGTGATATTTGACATTGAAGGGACGGATATCGTGATTTTACGGGTGGGCCACAGAAGGGAAATATACCGGGGAAGATGAAATAAAAACAAAATAGCCCAGGCCTTATTTATCTGACGAAGTTGTAAAACGTAGTCGGAAGGCCTGGGCTATTTATCTTTAGGGGTCATCCATACCGCACAAAAATACTGCAGGGCAGGCTTCTACCGGTATCCTTTACCTCCAAATGCAGCTCCCCGCATTCGATCTTTTTCAACGGCAGAATATCCGCCAACAGATTTTTCAGCGCCTGGGACGAGAAATTAGTGGAATAGGCGTTGACCAAAAAGAACAAGGGCTGATCGGACAATATTTTGCCGCAGTTATGTATCAGTTCCGGCACGTCGTCCCCAAAACGGAAGATCTTTCCCTTGTGGTCCCGGCCGAACGAAGGCGGATCCATGATCACCGCGTCGTACCGGGCCTTTCGTTTTACCTCCCGTTCCACGAACTTTGAGCAATCGTCCACTATCCAGCGGAAGGATGTTTCTTCCATTCCCGAGAGGGCGGCGTTGTGCCTGGCCCACAGGGTGGCCGGCTTGGAGGAATCCACTTGGGTCACCCTGGCCCCGGCCGCGGCGGCGGCCACAGTAGCCGCCCCGGTATAACCGAATAAATTCAGGACATTGGGCCGGTATCCGCATTCTCTGATCAGCTTTCCGCACCAGTCCCAGTTGACCGCCTGCTCGGGAAAGATGCCGGTGTGTTTGTAAGGCGAAAGCTTCAGTTCGAACTTTAAATTCCCGTAGCTGAAGATCCACGGTTTATCCGCCCAGTTATTTAATTCCCAATTACCATTAACGAATCGTGCATCCGCTTTGCGCCATGCCGAGTCATCCAGCTTCTGCTCCCAGACGGCATTGGGTTCTGGCCGCGAGATGAGCCGCCCGGAAAAGCGCTCCAGCTTTTGCCCCCGGCCGCTGTCCAGCAGCTGATGATCTTTAAGATTTGCAGGATGGAAGATATTCATGAAATGATGATACTATAAAAAGGGCGGGGCAGTCAACAAATATTCTACAAGCTATAAGCTGTACGCTGACCCCTATGTTTAGAAGTTGCGTTGTTTTTGTTGACAAGATATATATTTATGATATAATTCTCATACAAACGGCCCGTTAACCATTTCATATTTTTCAATTTACCAAGATGTGCGGAGTCTGCGGAATATTCAACCATGAAAAGGCCTCCGAGGTGCTTTACCTGGGGCTTTTTGCCCTGCAGCACCGGGGGCAGGATAACGCCGGGATGGCGGTGTGGGACGGCCAGCAGTCCATGATCGTCAAGGACAAGGGGCTGGTGTTCGACATCTTCAAGCCCGGGGTGCTGGCGGAGCTCAAGGGAAGGATGGGCATCGGCCATACCCGGTATCCCACCGCCGGGGACAGCTCCATCGCCAACGCCCAGCCCCATTATGCCGAAACCAGGGAAGGCCGGATGGTGATAGTATCCAACGGCGACATCACCAACATGCTGGAGCAGACCCGCTACCTTAAGTCCCAGGGATTCACCCCCTACGGATCCAACGACGCCGAGGTGATCGTGGCCAGCATCGCCTGCTACTATGAGCAGGAGCGCGACATGGCCAAGGCCGTCAAAAGGATGATGGAGACGGTGCTGGGCAGTTATTCGGCCATTTTGATGTTCAAAGGCACCATGTACGTCTTCCGCGACCCGCTGGGCATACGTCCTTTGGCCATGGGGCACAAGGGGGCGACCAGGATATTCGCCTCCGAAAGCTGCGCCATCGACACCATCGGAGGCATTTTTGAGCGCGAGGTGGCACCGGGCGAACTGCTGACAGTCACTGACCAGGGGCTGGAAAGCCGGATATTGGTGGACAAAAAACCATATAAACACTGCGTTTTTGAGCATATTTACTTCTCCCGGCCCGACAGCGTGATCTTCGGCGAAAGCGTGGCCAAAAAGAGGTTCATGATGGGCCAGCGCCTGGCCAGCGAGCAGTACACCGGGGCCGATTTCGTGATGCCGGTGCCCGATTCATCAAACAACGCCGCCCTGGGCTTTGCCGAGGAGAACGGCATACCATACAAGCTGGCCCTTATCCGAAGCCACTACATCGGGCGCACTTTCATAGGCTCCACTCAGGAAATCCGGGATTTTGCCGTCAGGCTGAAGTTCAACCCGGTCAAAAGCATCGTGGCCGGCAAGAAGGCAGCGGTAGTGGACGATTCCATAGTCAGGGGGACCACCTCCAAGAAGATTATGGGGATGATCCGGGAGGCCGGGGCCGGCCAGGTACATCTGAGGATCGCTTCTCCGCCCATCAAACATCCCTGTTTTTATGGGGTGGATACACCCCGGATCAGCGAACTGATAGCCTCTACCAAGTCGGTGGAGGAGATCCGGGAGTTTGTGGGGGTGGAGAGCCTTAATTACCTGACATTGGCCGGGCTTAAATCCTGTCTAGAAAGGCCCCAGGACTTCTGTTTCGCCTGCCTGGACGGGAAATACCCTATAGAGCCGCCGTCAACCAAGTAACCTGGAACGCAGACTTCGGCGTGAGCTCAGTCGAACGCTACCCGCCGATTGATTTCGATTGACGCTGATATTTAAAAGAATGATCTGCGTTTATCCGCGTCCAATAATGGTATTACTGCTATTTACCAATGATAGGATAACCATTTTGCCGCAATTTATGCATAAAACGGGCCAAGTATTTCATTTTTCACCATCCGTGCCAGATAAAAATAAAATATTGCAAAATAATTTTTTAAAACTATTGACTTTAAAATAAAAATGTGGTTATATAATAAAAAGAAGGAGAAAGGTCCAAATGTCAAAATTTAAAAGTCTTATAATCCTGGTTCTATCGGTCGCTTTTGTACCGGCCCTGCTGTGGGCGGGCGGACAGAGCTATAATTACTACGAGAACGGGCTGGAATACATGAAGAAAGCCCAGTGGGACCGGGCCATTGACGAGTTCAAGAGCGCTGTTTCCCTGGAATTCACCGACCGGCCCAATTTTAAGACATACGGAATGCATTTCATAGACTATTTCCCCCACCGGGAGATGGCCATCTGCTACTACAATCTGGGCGATCTGGACAAGGCCAAAAAGGAAATGGAGCTGTCCATGGCTTTCAAATCCACCGGCCGCTCCAAGGATTACTGGGCCAGGATCAGCAAGGGCGAAGCCCCGCCAACCACAGTGGTTTCCCGGGCCGAAGATGAGAACCTGGCCAGGGAAAGGGCCCGGTTGGATGCCGAGAAAAAACGCATAGCCGAAGAGCAGGCAGCCCTGGATGCCCGCAAACGGGATATGAGCGCCGAAGCCGCCCGCAAAGCGGCTCAGGAGGAACTGAAGCTGGCTGCCCAGCGCGACAGTATAGAACGGGCAGAACGTCAGCACCAGGCAGTGGCCCTGGACAAGGGCAAACTGCCGGTGGGCGCCTTAACTTATGATCCTTCCAGGGTCACCCAGGTCGGCTCCCGGCTGTCCATAGCTGTTCTGCCGTTCGACAACCGGAGCGGCAATGCCGAGGTCACCAACACCGTCCAGGACAAGATGATCACCTCGCTTTACAGCCTTAAACGGTTCAAGATCATCGAGCGTTCCCAGATCGACAAGGTCTTAAGCGAGCAGAAGCTGGGCATGACCGGGGCCCTGGATCCGGCCAAGGCCGTCAAAGTGGGCAAGATCATAGGGGTGGACGCAATCCTGATGGGCTCCATTTCCTCCACCGCCACAGGGATCGGCATGGACGCCCGGCTGATTGACACCGAAAGCAGCGGCGTGATCACCGCCAAGGACGCTTACAGCGGCCAGAACACCCTCCAGGACATCAAGACCATGGCCACCGACATCTCCATCCAGATATACAACGACATTCCGCTGGTGGAAGGCTATGTCATCAAGTCCAATCCCACCGGCGAGGTGTTTTTGGATATCGGCACCGCCAAGGGCATGCGCAAGGGAATGAAGGTGGTGGTTTACAAGGAAGGCGAGGAGATCAAGCATCCGGTTACCGGCGAGATCCTGGGCAAGCAGGTGACCAAAGTGGCCGAGCTGCTTTTGAACGAGGTTCAGGAAAAAATGTCCGAGGCTCAGATACTGGAAAAGGAAGCCGGGCAGACCCTGACCGTCGGCCAGAAGGTGGTGGCCAAGTAATCGGGCTTAAAAATCACGATTTTGAAATCGTATTAACTGGCATAAAAAGAAAAACACAAACCTAATTTCAAAAGGAGAAAAACATGCGTAAAATTGGTCTGGTATTGGCCATTTTGGCTTTGGTTGCATTGCCGGCGATGGCCCAGGATATGAACATCATGGGTGCCGGCGCCAGGGCACACGGTATGGGCGGGGCCTTTATCGCTATCGCAGATGACGCCACCGCGATTTCCTGGAACCCGGCCGGCATAGCCAACCTGGACAGGCCTGAGGCCTCAGCGGTCGGCTTGTTCAATATGAAAACCTTTAAGAATGAGTGGTCATACAACGATCCTACCATACCATATGACACAGCAGGAACCGCGGAGAACAGCGTCAGCCACATTGCCCCTAACTTTTTCAGTCTGGCGGTGCCATTCAAGGCTGCTGACCGTAATCTGGTTATAGCAGTTGCTTACAACCGGATGATCGATTTTGGCGAAGCTAAGTCAGAGGATACACTGATTGGCGGGATTAAATACGAATCGAGCTACAAACAAACCGGTGGAATTGATGCCATATCTCCGGCCATCGCTTTCCAACTAACACCAAAGGTTTCATTGGGCTTAACAGCTAATATTATTGTCAACGGTTCAACTTATACTGAAGAAGAGAGCGGTACAGACGGTTATAATTATGAATATGAAGAAACCATGGATTTTTCTGGTTTCAACATGCATATGGGAATGCTGGCCCAGGTTAATAAGCAACTAAGCTTAGGCTTAGCCTACCGGATGCCTTTTGAGTTGACCCGCGAAAGTTCATGGGAGTGGTCAGAAACAATTCCGGGAATCGGGACCACCACCGGCGATGGCGAGGATTTGTATGAACAAACATGGACCATGCCCTGGATGTTGGGTGTCGGTTTGGCCTTCAGGCCTTCCGAAAATATGACCTTGGCTTTTGATTACGAACGCAGAAACTTTAGCAGTACAGAGTATACCTATGGCCCATCTCCTTCTGTTGAAATGGGCTGGAATAATGTCAATCAGTTCCGGGTTGGCATGGAATACTTGTTTGTGGGTCCGAATGCTGTTTTCCCAATTCGACTGGGCTTCAGGACAAACCCCCAGGTTGAATACGCTATTCAGCGTTTTACCGATGCCAGTTGGATTGACACTGACGATTCCACCGGGATGAACGGCATGGTCTTTACCGGCGGTTTTGGCATGAAATTCGGCAATATCTGGCTGGATCTGGCCGCGGAATACGGAATCACCACGGTTTATAGTTATGAGCATACCTATTGGGATAACACAATATACAAGGATGAAACCAAGGAAAATTCCCTGAATTTGCTGGCTTCTTGCATCGTTCATTTCTAACCGCAAATAAAATAACGAAATTCAACATTAACCCGGCAGGAGGTGGTGACGTTAAACCGCGGTAGACACTGAATATTTTGCTTTAGCAATTTTTGGTAAATCAAATATAAGGAGCATAATTTAAATGTTTAAGAAAACTTTGGCCTTGCTGGCCATACTCGGCTTTGCCTCTCTGGCTTTGGCCCAGGTGGAACAGAACATCCAGGGCGCCGGCATGATTGACTGGACCGACCAGTCGGTTAAATCCACTGGCATCGGAGCCTTGAACCCCAAGCTTCCGCCTTCGGCCCAGCGCAAGAACGCCCTGCGGGCCGCCCAGCTTGACGCCATGCGCAACATGATCGAGACCCTCAACGGCGTGCTGCTGACCTCCGAGACCACGGTGGAGAACGCCATGATGAGCTCCGATATCATCAAGACCCGGGTGGACGGCATTGTCAAGAACTTCCGCTTTACCTCCAAGCCCCGTTACATGTCGGATGGTTCGGTGGAAGTGGACATGGAAATGCTGCTGACCGGCAAGGTGGGCGACGTGCTTTATCCAGAACAGATGGGCGGCAAGACCCCCACCTACCAGAATCTGCCTTCCAGCTTTAACGCCCAGGAGCCCCAGACTTACACCGGCCTGATCATCGACGCCAGCGCCACCGATGCCATGCCGGCCATGGTGCCCAACGTCCTTGATGAATCGGGCGAGGGAATCTACGGGGAAGATTTCGTTCCCCGTGAAGCTGCGGTCAAGAACGGCGTGGTGATCTACGCCAAGACCATGGAAGAAGCCAGGGCCAATGCCGCCCGGGTTGGCAGCAATCCGCTGGTGATCAAGGCCGTCAAATCCTCGGGACTCAACAAGGCCGATCTGATCATTGCCGACAACGATGTGGAGAACGTGGCCGTGATAGCCGACAACACAGACATCTATGATAACTGCCGGGTGATCATAGTCCTGAAACAGTAACTGGCCGGTCACGGGAACAAACATAAAAGGGAGAGCGAGCCTTTTAAAAGGAAAATTTTTAAAACGCCGTTCTCCCTTTTGACTGCCGGCTTGACGGCCCAAGTTGATCAAACCGGATTTTGATCCTAACACTATAAAAAGGAATATCCAGGCAAAATGAAAAAAATATTATACTCAATTCTATCTCTTCTGATGTTCTTCGGTATGGCGTTTGCCCAGGAAGCAATGCAAACAATTACCACCGATGGCACTGCCTCGGTCCTGAATGGCGATAAGGCCCAGGCCCGGGACGTGGCCACCCAGGATGCCCTGCGCAATGCGGTGGAGCAGGTGACCGGGGCTGTTATCAGTTCCAGTACCATAGTGGAGAACGCAATGGTGGTGGAGGACAACATCTATTCCAAGGCCAAGGGCTACGTCAAGAACTACTCCATTGTCAGCGAGGGCGAGGCCGACGGGGGCTTAAGCTACAACGTCACGGTCAAGGCACTGGTGCGGTCCGGCGCCATCAAGGAAGATATGGCCGACATCATTCGCGGCGCCGGCAACCCCAAGCTGATGGTGCTGATCACCGAAAGCAACGTGGGGAGCTCGGCCATCGGAGGGATCGACGCCCAGCTGGGCACGGCCGAGAACACCATCATCGAAGCCATGCGCAACAAGGGGTTTGACTTTGTGGATCCCGAGACCGCCGAGAAGAGCATCCGGCGGGACAAGGCCCTGGCGGCCCTGGACGGGGACGCCCAGGCGGCGGCCTTCATCGGGGAACGGGCCGGAGCCGAGGTGATCATCACCGGCAAATCCTTCGCCAAGGAAGCCACGGCGGCCAACGACATGCTGGGAGGGATGAAGTCCATCCAGGCCACGGTCTCGGTCAAGGCCTTCAACACCGATGACGGACGGATCCTGGTGTCCAAGGTGGAGACCGGGCGGGCGGTCCATATCGAGGAGATCACCGGCGGCACCAAAGCCATAGAGCAGGCCTCCGCCAAACTGGCCGATTACCTGGCCGAGGAGATCGTCAAAAAATTCGCCCGGGGCGGGAACACCGTCACCCTCAACGTCACCGGAGCCTCCAATTACGATCTGTACCAGGAGCTGATCAACATTCTAAAATACGAGGTCCGGGGGGTCAAGGCGGTCAACGACCGGGAGATCACCGGCAACACCGGGCTGGTGGAGGTGGAGACCAAATTCAACAGCAGCCAGCTGGCCCAGGAACTGCTTTACAAGAATTTTACAAAGTTCTCGGTCAAGATATTAAGCCGGACCGCCAACCGCATCAATCTACGGCTGACGGCCAAGAAGACAAGACAAGCAACCTCACAATAAGGGAGAATAAAGATGTCCGGAATCAATAAGAACAACGCCGGTCTGCTATGGCTGCTGGCCGCGGTTCTGCTGGTCAGCCTGACGGTTACCACGGTGCAGCTTACCGCCAAAGCCACCCCAGTAGCCAAGGTTTCCTTCGTGGTTGGCGATGTCAAGACCCAGAAACCGGAAAAGAACGACTGGAAAAAGGTGACCTTTGACCAGCCGCTGGCGGCCGGGGAAAAGGTAAAAAGCACCGAGGATGCCCGGGCCGAGATAGCCTTCTCGGACGGCAGCATCATCCGGGTGGATGCCAACACTCAGCTGGCCATAGAAGAACTGAGCAAAAGCCCCAAGAAGGGTCTGTCGGCCTCGGGCAAGGTCTGGAGCGGCAAGGTCTGGGCCAACGTCAACAAGGTCAGCAAGAAGAGCAAATTCGAGCTGGAGTCCCCCACCGCGGTGGCCGCGGTCCGGGGCACTGTCTACCGGATGACGGTTATGCCGGACAGCAGCACCAAGGTGGCTGTTTACCAGGGCGAGGTAAAGGTGGAGGTCAATCCAGACTTCTTTGCCAACCAGAAGAAGAAACAAGGAGGCCGGGAGGGCGAGATCGAGGGCCCGCAGGAGATAGCCGGGCCGCGTGAGGTAAAGCTGGAGCAGTGGATCCAGATCGTCAAGGCCCAGATGGAGATCACCATCAACGCCGACGGCACCTATGGCATAGTCAACTTCAATCCCATCATCGACAGTCAGGATGAGTGGGTGAAGTGGAACCAGGAACGGGACATGAAACTGGGCCGCAAACAGTAAACTTAGCCACAAAGACACGGAGACACAGAGCTTTTCAATCCTTTGCGTTCTTTGCGTCTTAGCGGTTAAATAATATCGGAGAGCTTAATGAAGAAATTTCTGGCATTGGCTGCAGTCATTGTTCTGGCTGTGGTTTCCTGCGGTCCGGTAATCGTGTTAATCCGCCGGACGGAAAAACCCCGGCTGGAGATCCCGGCCATCAAGCGGGTGGCGGTGGTCGATTTTGTCGACCCCTACAACCGCAACCTGGGTCCGGGAGTGGGCAATGTGCTGGTCTCCAAGCTGGCCGAACAGGGATATTACGAGATGATGGAGCGGGAGAAGATCAATTCGGTGATGTCCGAGCACAAGTTCAACCTGACCGGGGCGGTGGACCCCAATACGGTTAAGCTATTGGGCGGTCTGCTGGGGGTAGACGCTATCATCACCGGCGAGATACTGGCCTACAAGGTGGAAACCTCCAAACGGACAGAGAAGGTGGAGCGCAAGGAGGGCACCGGCCGCTACGAGGAGGTGGAGAAGACCAACCCCTTTAACAAGAAGAAATACAAGGTCAAGGAAGAGATAATGAAGACGGTGCTGGTGGACGAGGAACGGACCACCAAAAGCGGCACGGTATCCATCAACTACCGCCTGATAGACATCGTTTCCGGCAAGGTGGTGGCCAGCAAGTCCCAGTCGGCCAGCTACAACAAATGGTTCAAGGACAATGTTCCCGGCGATGACCAGATCTTAAGCGGCCTGCTGAACGAGGTCACCGATGCTTTTGTGGGCGACATCTCTCCCCACTATGTCAACGTTGCCAAAAGGCTGATGAAGAGCAAGGCCGATCCCAACGACATCGGCAGCAAGTATGCCAAGGCCGGTGAATGGCAGAGGGCGGCGGAGATATGGGAGCGCTCGGCCTCATCCCTGCCCGGTGATCCCGGCCTGTGGCACAATATCGGAGTAGCCTACGAAGCATTGGGCAGTTATGACAAGGCCCTGGAATCATACAAGAAAGCCTCTGACCTGGATCCGGCCAATGAGACCTATATTCAGGACCAGGCCGGAGTGCGGAATGCATACCGAAGAGGGCTGGTGCAATAAAAGGGGCAGTTCAATCACGATTTTCCGGCAAAAGGGAGCGTTTTACGCTCCCTTTTGCGTTAGATTTGACTTGACTTCCATAATTATTTATGGTAACATAACCCCCTTGCTTAAATACAGTTAGGCACATTAATTAAAATATCTCTTAAAGTAAAAATACTATCTATGCTGTTCCTGCTTAAGAAATTAGTAAGCTACACGCTTAACCCGATGACCATTATCCTGATGCTTTTTGCCGCAGGGTTGTTATTGTCATGGCAGAAAAAATACAAAAAAGCAGGTCAATGGCTGATTGTTTTGGGTATCGTGGCCTATGTTTTTGCCGGTTTTGGGTTGATTGGAAACAGACTGCTCAAGCGGCTGGAGAATAAATACCCGCCATTGCTTGATGCCTCCAGGGCTGTGGGGGCCAAGTGGGTGGTGGTGCTGGGGGCGGGAATGACCAGTGATTCCAAAGTTCCCTTAACCTCGCAGTTAAGCGAAGGATCGGCCATTCGCACTATCGAAGGCATCAGATTATGGCGTCAGCTGAAAAACTCCAAACTCCTCTTTTCCGGCGGAGCGGTGTTCAACATCCAGTCCGAGGCCTATGGCATGGCCGGGCTGGCCAGACAATTTGGTATTCCTGATACTGCGGTCAGTCTGGAGGATAAATCGTTGGATACAGACGATCAGGCCCGATTGATAAAAGTAATGGTTAAAGGGGATACCGTGGTGCTGGTGACCTCGGCTGCTCATATGCACCGCTCTGTTTCCTTGTTCAAAAAACAGGGAGTGGCGGTGATCCCGGCCCCCACTCATTATTTGATCAAAGAGGAGCCAAAGTTCAAACCCAATCGGTTGTTTCCCAATTCCGGAAACATCATAGCGGCCGAAACCCTGTTCCACGAATACCTGGGACTGGCCTGGTCCAAACTCAGAGGAAGGATATGATATTGCAATTCGTCGATGTTTTCATCCATCTGGACAAATACCTGACCACCATCATTCAGAACTACGGGACCTGGACCTATCTGATACTTTTTGCCATCATCTTCTGCGAGACCGGGCTGGTGGTGCTGCCTTTCCTGCCGGGTGATTCCCTGATCTTCGCCGCCGGGGCCCTGGCCGCTCTGGGGGCGCTGGACATCAAATGGCTGATCATACTGATGTGCCTGGCGGCGGTGGCCGGCGACACGGTCAACTACTGGATCGGCTGGTGGGTTGGGCCCAAGATCTTTCAGAAGGAGAACGTGAGACTGCTTAATAAAAAACACCTGATGGAGGCCCATGCCTTTTACGAGAAGTACGGCGGGATCACCATCATCCTGGCCCGTTTCATGCCCTTCGTCCGCACCTTTGCCCCGTTCGTGGCCGGCATCGGCACCATGTCCTACTGGCGCTTCATGTCCTACAACGTGGTCGGGGGGATCCTTTGGATCAACATCTTCGGCTGGATGGGGTACTATTTCGGCAACCTGCCATACATCAAAAAGAACTTCAGCCTGGTGATCCTGGCCATAGTGGTGATCTCGGTGATGCCGGCGGTGATCGAGTACTTTAAACGCAGGCAAAGAACAAATAACAGTAAATAAAACCAAAGATACCATGTCTGAATCCAACAAAGAAAAGTGGATGGCCTGGATCTCTCTGACCACCACCATACTGGCGGTTTGCGCGGCCATCAGCTCGCTTCGGGCCAGCAGCTATTCCACCAAAGTGCAGCTGACCAACACCAAGGAAGCCAGCAGCTGGGCCTATTTTCAGTCAAAAAGCATCAAACAGCATACCTGCGAAACCATGCACGATGTGATGCAGGCCAATCTGCTGGCCGCCACCAGCGCCAAAAGCAGGGAATACCTTGAGAATAAGCTGAAAATATACCAGGCTGACATTGTCCGGTACGATCAGGAGAAGAACCAGATAAAGACCGAGGCTGAGCAATTTGCCAAACAGCAGGATATTTTCAAAAAGCACGGGGCATCCTTCGGCCTGGCGGTGATACTGCTGCAGATAGCCATCATGCTGTCCTCCATGGGCGCATTGCTTAAACGGCAGCTGCTTTGGTTTCTGGGGCTTGGATTTGGCCTGTGGGGCATATTCAATATGCTTAACGGTTTCTTTCTTTTCATCTGACATCGGATTGCTGGCTCAGGCACATTGCAAACCAAACATAAAATACGGATATCATTATGAACCCGGTTCAAATATCGCATCTGGTAAAATACGAGGACCTGAACCACCACGGCACTTTGTTCGCCGGAAGAATGTCCGAGTGGATGGTGGAGGCCTGCTTCATCTGCGCGGCCCGGGCGGTGAAGAGGCCGGAGGACGTGGTCTGCGTCCAGGTCCACGGGATGAGCTTCATCAAGCCGGCCAGGCGGGGCGACATCATCCGGGTGGAATCCCAACTGGCCTACCTGGGGCAGAAGAGCATCACGGTCTACGGCCGGGTCTTCGCTAATCAGGATGCCGAACCGTACGTCACCAGCTTCGCCACCTTCGTCACCATCGACCAGCAGGGCAAGCCCTACGCCCACGGCCTGACCCTGACCCCGGAATACATCCAGCAGAACCAGGCCATACACCAAAAGGCCAGGGAACTGAGAAAATAGGGACCAAGCCGGGGGTATTATTATCAGGAAACCATGAAAGCAGGAATCGTATTTCAGTTTCCCATTCTTCCAAATCACCGTCTAATAGGTTATTTTATAAATCTGCGTTAATCAGCGTCCTATAAAATATAGGATTTGCATACCGCTTAAAAGCCGACTGGAAATAAATGAATTATCCCATCGTAGCCATCATCGGACGCCCCAACGTGGGCAAGTCCACCCTGTTCAACCGGATCCTCAAATCCAAGGCCGCCATCGTCGACGACATGCCCGGGGTGACCCGGGACCGCAACTACGCCATCGCCGACTGGAACGGAAAATACTTTTACCTGATAGACACCGGCGGGCTGGTGCCCAACACCAAGGACCGGATGGAGAACTCCATCAAGCGCCAGGTGGATGCGGCCATGGAAGAGGCGGATCTGCTTTTGTTCCTGGTGGACCGCAAGAGCGGCATGACCGACGCCGACGCCCAGATAGCCAAGACAGTCCGCAAGCAGGGAAAGCCGATCATCCTGGCGGTCAACAAGGTGGACAAGCCCAAGGACGAGGCCGAGTCATATGAATTCATGCGGCTGGGGCTGGGCGAGCCCCTGCTGATAGCGGCCGGGCCGGGCCTGTCCATAGGCGACCTGCTGGACGAGGTGGTCAAAAAACTGCCCAAGAGCCCGGAGCAGCCCCTTAACGACAAGGCGGTCCAGGTGGCCATCGTGGGCAAGCCCAACGTGGGGAAATCATCCCTGGTCAACGCCATCGTGGGCCGGGAGCGGGTGATAGTGGATTCGGTGCCGGGCACCACCAGGGATTCGGTGGACACCATCTTCAGCTGGAACGACCAGGAATTCGTGCTGATAGACACCGCCGGCTTAAGGCGCAAGACCAGCGCCCACGACGATGTGGAGTTCTACACCCGGCTGCGGACCGAACGGGCGGTGGAGCGCTGCCAGGTGGGGGTGCTGGTGCTGGACAGCTCCCAGGGGCTTTCCCACCTGGACACCACTTTGGTGGCCATGCTGGAGACCTCCAACAAGGCCCTGGTGGTGGTGATCAACAAATGGGACCTGATGACCGAGGAGAACAAGGCCAATTACCTGGGCTGGCTTAAACAGCAGCTGGCCTTCGTCAACTTCGCCGAATTCGTCTTTACCTCGGCCCTGAACAATGACGGGGTCTTTAACCTGCTGCAGAAGATACTCAATGCCTATCACCACTGGAACAAGGTCTTTGAACCGGCGGTGGTGGTCCAGGCCTTTGAGGATACCATCAAGAAACTGCACCCGCCGGCGGTGAGGGGCAAGGAGATTACCCTTTACTCCATCAGGCAGGAGGGCCAGGCCCCGCCCCGGTTCGTGATCGAGAGCAACCTGCCCAATCTGATACCCACCAACTATCTGCGTTATCTCCAGAGTAGCCTGCACACCCGGCTGGCCATCACCGGCACGCCCATCAGGCTGATGTTCCAAAGGTCCAAGGCGCCCTCGGGCTGGAAGAAGCGGCAGATGCTGGATTTCGGGAAGAGGCCCAAGTTCCGGGCGGAACTGGAAAACAGCAAGTAAGGTAAATTACATTATATAAGGAAGCCGGGTGCAATATGAGCAAAGCATCTTTTTCGAGAATAATCGAAATCGTAATTGGTCTTGTGGCAATATTATTCGCACTTATTTACATATTGATTTCAATCCCTGAATTAGTTAGTAGCTACAACAGGATTAATAACTTATTTAGAATAGTATCTTTTACTATTTTATTTAGCTTCAATTTGACTTGTTTAATATCCTCCGGCATTGTAGTAGTATGGGAAAAATACAAAAAACCATTTTTTTGGTTTAATTTAAATTGTTTGTCGTTAGTCTTGTTACTAGTTTATAGTTTAATAGATATGGCAGGACAATCAGAATCGTTTCTGTCATTTATAATAAACTATCTTTACGGATTATTATTCTATTTGCCAATTATTTTATTGTTTTTGTTTTTCTGTAGTTACTTTAGAAAACGTTATACTACTAATTATTCGGGGAAATTAATTACTTGATTTGTTTTAACGAATTTGTGTTTAACGTCAAGGGTAAAAAGAGAACTTTATGTTGTATCGTATACTATTCATCATAGGAGCTTACCTGACCGGAGGCATTCCCTTCGGCTACCTGGCCGGGAAAATGCTTAAAGGCATTGACATCCGGGAGCATGGCAGCAAGAACGTGGGGGCCACCAATGTTCTTCGGGTCATCGGTAAAGGTCCGGGGATAGCGGTCTACCTGCTGGACGCCGTAAAGGGCCTGCTGCCGGTTCTATTGGCCCAAATGCTCTGGCCGGCCGCCACGCCCCAGCAGCAATGGTTCCACATTGCAGTCGCCCTGGCCGCCATTCTGGGCCACGTCTTCACCCCGTATCTCAAATTCAAAGGCGGCAAGGGCGTGGCCACGGCCTCCGGGGCCATGCTGGGGCTGGCGCCGCTGCCGCTGCTGGCCGCCTTGCTGGTCTTTGCCCTGGTCTTTGGCCTTACCCGCTATGTTTCGCTGGGCTCCATCTGCGCCTCGATAACCTTTCCCATCGGGGTGGCCGTTCAGTTGATACTGAAGGGCGAAGATCCTTTTGCTCCGATGCTGGCGGTGGGCTGGTTCGTGGTGCTGCTGATACTGGTGACCCACAAGGCCAACATCGTGCGGTTGATGCATGGCAATGAGAACAGGATCAGTTTCAAGAAGGCCCAGCCAACAAAATAATATTCTTTGGAAACCTTCCCACGAAACACACGAAATGATCTAAAATATTTATCGTTATTTTTTCGTGCTCTTTGGTGGGGAATAGGTATTGATCAATGTCACATAAAACCAAGAACATATCCATCCTAGGCGCAGGCAACTGGGGCACCACCCTGGCCGTGATCCTGGCCGAGCAGGGCCACCGGGTGCGGCTTTGGGAATATCTGCCCCAGGCAGCGGAAGAGATCCAGCGTATCCGCCAGAACAGGCAGTTCCTGCCGGGGGTAACCATTCCCCAAGGCGTGGCCGTAAGTTCCGATCTGGGCCTTTCATTGCAGAGGGCTGATATCTGTTTCCTGGCGCTGCCATCCTCAGTGCTCAGGAAGGTCTGCGAACAGGCCTATCCATTGCTGTCTTCGGACACAGTGATCGTCAGCGCCATCAAAGGCTTGGAGGACAAGACCCGCCTGCGGATGTCGCAGGTCATAGAACAGACACTGAAGGAAAAGGCCGGGCGGCTGACGGTATTGTCCGGCCCCAATATCGCTTCCGAGATCGCCCGCCATCTGCCTGCCACCACTGTCGCATCTTCCGCCGATCTGCCGGCCGCCCAGGAAGTACAGTCTGCCCTGATGTCCCGGTATCTGCGGGTCTACACCGGCAGCGATGTGGCGGGGGCCGAGCTGGGCGGGAGTCTGAAGAACGTTATCGCCATCGCGGCCGGGATCATAGACGGGATGGAACTGGGGGCCAACACCAAGGGGGCGCTTCTGACCCGGGGACTGGCCGAGATCACCCGGCTGGGAACAGCTCTGGGAGCCGATCCGGCCACTTTCGCCGGCCTTACCGGAATGGGGGACCTGATCACCACCTGTTCCAGCCCGCAAAGCCGCAACCATATCGTGGGAAGCAGGATCGGCCAGGGACAAAGACTGGACGACATCTTAAAGGAAATGGTGATGGTGGCCGAGGGGGTGAATACCGCCAAGGCGGCCTACGAATTGTCAAAAGAATATCGAATAGAGATGCCCATCACCGAGCAGATGTACCTGGTGCTTTTCCATGACAAATCTCCCCGCCTGGCGGTGGAGGCCCTGATGACCCGCGATCCCAAGTCCGAAAAATGACCGCAGAACTGATCTCGGAACAGAACGGCCTGAGCATCCTGAGCTTTGATATCCTGAACCGGTATGGCATAAAGCACGGGATGGTCATCAAGTCAAACGGACGGGAAATAGACAAGGAGCAGGTTTACCAGAAACTGGGAACCGGGGGCAGGCTGGCGGTGACCCACCATGTCCACGGAGCGCACATAGAAACGATCCCGCCGGAATATTCCGGGTACTACCCAAAAAAGATCGAAGCTGACGGGCTGATGACCCAGGTTCCCGGCGCGGTGATCACCATCCACACCGCCGACTGCGTCCCCATATTCCTGGCGGACAAGGAAAACAAAGCGGTCTGCCTGATCCATGCCGGATGGAAGGGTACCGCCCTGGGCATCGCCCAAAAGGGACTGCAGCAGTTCATGGCGGCATACGGCCTTAAACCGGGAAGCATTGCGGCGGTGATCGGTCCGGCCATCGAACAGAACTGCTATCAGGTCGGGGCAGAAGTGGCTGACAAGTTCGGTCCGCCGGTCAAAATATCAGAGGGCGGCGGCAAATGGCGGTTGGACCTGAAGGCAGAGAACCGGAGCCAGATAGTTCAAGCCTGGCTTTCACCTGAAGACATTCATGTCTCGGAACTCTGCACCTTCTGCCAGCACCGCCTGCTTCATTCATACCGGAGAGAAAAAAAGCTTAAAAGCCAAATGATCTCATTTATGGAGGCTTAGGAAATGGACGAACAAACAGCCCCGGTTGCGGAACAGCCACAAAGCAGACCCAAGATGGACAGATCCGACCGGATGAAGGTCTACCACAACATCCGGGAGGTTTCCCAGATGGCGGAGCTGGAGCCGTATATCCTGAGATTCTGGGAGAGCGAGTTTTCGGCGCTCAAGCCCAAGACCACCCGGGGCGGCCGCCGCCAGTACCAGGTGGAGGACATCAAGATGGTGCTGCTGATCAAGAAGCTGCTGTACCAGGACGGCTACACTATAGCCGGGGCCCGCAACCGCCTGAAGGAGATCAAGGAAAAGGAGCGGGACCAGCTGGAGATCCCTTTCAACCAATGGCGCAGCCGGTCGGGGGTCAAGGCCATCGCCGGAGAACTGAGGCAGGTGCTGGATATTCTAAACCGGAAGCCGCCCTCTTTAAAATAAATAAATACTGCTTGCATTAAAACTGATTTTTTCGTATAATTAGAGTTTGTGTCGGGGTGTAGCGCAGTCCGGTTAGCGCACTTGACTGGGGGTCAAGGGGCCGGTGGTTCGAATCCACTCACCCCGACCATTTAAAAAATCAAACAGGATAGACAGATTACCCGGGATACTTTGCCAGTTCTCAAGTTGTGATCCCATAATCATGTTAATCCTGTCAATTAAACTCTAACTCAATCAAACGGGGTGTAGCGCAGCCCGGTAGCGCGCTTGGTTCGGGACCAAGAAGTCGGAGGTTCGAATCCTCTCACCCCGACCACTTTTATAAAACTAAATAAAATACGGCATGACCTTGGATCCGGACCAGGGAGTGCCTTTTTCCCTGCCTTTTATTGTAAAAAATAAAAGGCTTTAGTTTTAAGGGTCAAGACCAGAGAAAATACCGTCATCAACACTATTACAGGAATGATATGCCGTTTTCCGAGTCGGAATTCATCACCAAGTTAGTCAACAAGTTCCGCCGCACAGTCATCGGCGGCCCCAAGGACGTGGATGATCCTAAGATATTCCACAAGATCTCGCTGGTGGCCCTGATGGCCTGGATCGGTCTGGGAGCGGACGGGCTTTCGTCGTCTTCCTACGGTCCGGATGAAGCTTTTCGGACTCTGGGGACCCACACCTACCTGTTGGTGTTCATCGCCCTGGCCACGGCCCTGACGGTCTTTATCATCTCCTACGCCTACTCCCGGATCATCGAGCATTTCCCCCACGGCGGAGGCGGTTATATAGTGGCCACCCATACCCTGGGGGAGAAGGCCGGGGTGATTTCCGGCGCGGCCCTGCTGGTGGATTACATCCTGACCATCACCGTTTCCATCGTTTCCTGCGGCGACGCCCTGTTCAGCTTCCTGCCGCTGCATTACCATGTTTACAAGATCCCGCTGTGCGCCTTACTGATCCTGGTGCTAATCCTGCTGAACCTGAGGGGCGTCAAGGAGTCGGTCACCTTTCTGGCCCCGATCTTTGTCGTATTTTTTCTGACCCATATCATCATGATCGGTTACGGCATCCTGAGCCATACGGGACAATTTGTCCCGGTAGCCGTAGAGGTCCGAAACAGCCTCAAAACTGATATTGCGGCCATCGGAATGTGGGGAGTGCTGGCCATATTCATGCGGGCCTATTCAATGGGCGCCGGCACCTACACCGGGATCGAGGCGGTCTCCAACGGCCTGCAGGTGATGCGCGAGCCCCGGGTGAAGACCGGCAAACGGACCATGGCCCTGATGGCCACCTCGCTGGCCTTCACCGCCGGCGGACTGCTGATTTGCTATATGCTGCTCCGGGTGCAGCCGATGGCGGGAAAGACCATGAATGCGGTGCTGGCCGAAGCGTTGTTCGGCAGCTGGCCGCTGGGATCGGCGCTGGCCCTGGTGACGCTGGCATCGGAAGGGGCATTGCTGTTTGTGGCCGCCCAGACCGGTTTCATCGACGGGCCGCGGGTGATGGCCAACATGGCCATCGACTCCTGGTTCCCCCACCGCTTTGCGGCCCTGTCGGACCGGCTTTCGATGCAGAACGGCGTGCTGCTGATGGGGATCGCGTCTATGGCCCTGCTATTCTACACCAAGGGATCGATCACCATGCTGGTGATCATGTATTCCATCAACGTTTTTCTGACCTTTTCCCTTTCGGAAACGGGGATGATCAGGTATTTCATCACCCACCGCAAACGGGAAAAAGACTGGAAGAAGCATATCCCGGTGCATATCACCGGCCTGATCCTGTGCCTGACCATCCTGGGCATCGCGGTTTATGAAAAATTCCTGCACGGCGGATGGCTGACACTGGTGATCACCTTTGTATTGGTTGTTTTGTGCTACCGCATCCGCAACCATTACGAGACGGTCAAGAAGGGTTCCCGGGAGCTGGACGAGATGCTGCTGGATCTGCCAACCCACGGATCCAAGAACGTGGAACCGCTCAATCCCAAGGAGATGACGGCGGTGGTGCTGGTAAACGAATACAACGGGTTCGGGGTTCATACTCTGCTTTCAGTGATCAGAAATTTCCCGAAACTATACAAAAATTTCATCTTTATCTCAGTGGCGGTGGTTGATTCCGGATCCTTCAAGGGGGCCCAGGAAGTTGATGCCCTGAAAATATCGGTGGAGGAATCGCTTAAAAAATACGTGGATATAGCCCGGCGTTTCGGCTTCCCGGCCGATTACCGGATGGATGTGGGCACCGAGGTGATTGAGACCGCCAGCCAGCTTTGCCAGGAGGTAGCCAAGGAATATCCACGGTCCACAGTCTTCGCCAGCAAGCTGATATTCACCCGGGAAAGCATCTTCCACCGGTTCCTGCACAACGAGACCCCGTTCGCCCTGCAGCAGCGCCTGCAGTGGCTGGGCATCACCACCGTGGTGCTGCCGATCAGGACCACGATCTGAACTTATCCCCTTGGCCCCTTCTCTTGGATATATTATGGCATTCATTCAAGCAAGAAAAGGGGATCGGAGTTGAGTTTGGGATGAACTGAATAGATCATGTAAATCCTGTCAAAGGAGGGTATTTCACATGGAATTATTGATCCAAAAGCACGCCCAGGTTATAACCCGGTATTGCCTGGACCTGAAAAAGGGCGAGAAGGTCCTGATCCAGGGCGCTTATGTCACTTATCCCTTGATGAAAGAGTGCTTCAGAGCCGCCTTGGAACTGGGCGCCCATCCCCAGGTCAGGATCTCCAACGAGGAACTGAGCGAGATCATGCTCCAGCAGGGCAGCGAGGACCAGATAAAGTTCATCCACGAGAACGACCTGACCGCCTACAAGACCTTCGATGTCTTTTTGACCCTGATGGGCACCATCAACACCAGGCTGATGTCCAACGTAGACCCGGCAAAGTCCAGGCTGGCCTCGCAATCCGGGGCCCCGGTGATGCAGATTATGATGGAGCGGATGGCCAAGGGAGAGGCTCGCTGGTGCGGAACCATGCATCCCAACTGGGCCAATGCCCAGGAAGCCAGCATGTCGCTGGCCGATTATCAGGATTTCGTCTACGGCTCATGCTATCTGAGTGAGGCCGACCCGGTGGCCAGGTGGAAACAGATCCACTCGGAGCAACAGCGCCTCTGCGATCTCTTGGATAAAAAGAAGACCCTGCGCATCATCTCCAGGGACACCGACCTGAAGATGTCCATAGCCGGGCGCAAGTGGGTTAACTGTTCGGGCCATCAGAATTTCCCGGACGGCGAGGTGTTCACCGGGCCGGTGGAGGACACAGTGGAGGGCACAATCCGCTTCAGCTATCCCGGCATCTTCATGGGCCGGGAGGTGGAGGACATCCGGTTGACCTTTGAGAAGGGGAAGGTAGTCAAGGCCTCGGCCGGCAAGGGCGGAGAACTGCTGAACCAGATACTGGAGACCGATCCCGGCGCAAGATTCGTAGGCGAGATAGCGGTGGGAACTAATTATAACATCAAGAAATTCACCCGCAACATGTTGTTTGACGAGAAGATCGGCGGCACGGTGCATTTGGCCATAGGGCGCTCGCTCCATGAATCCGGGGGCAAGAATGTTTCTTCCGTTCATTGGGACATGCTCTGCGATATGAAGGAAGGCGGGAAGATATTTGCCGATGATGAATTGGTCTATGAGAACGGGAAATTCATTATTTGATAGCTTATCCCGGTAATTTACGGTTTTTAACAACGGCATATCGATTTGATCGGTATGCCGTTTTAATATGGACAAAAGCCGGTAAATTGGTTATAATAAAATCATGCAAATCCGTTTTAAATCATTGGTTTGGCTGGCGCTGGCCGTAATATTTATCTTGCCAATTTATAGCCCAAAGCTGGCAGCCCAAACCTATGGTATAGATCTGGTTCCTCCGGGCCATTCCTGGCTGCAACTGGAAACACTCCATTTCAAAATCCTGTTCCAGCCCGCCCACCGGGCTCAGGCGGAAAAATGCGCCCGGCTGGCCGAACAGACCCATGACCGGTTGGTCCCGTTCTTAAAATGGAGACCGGAAGGCCGGACCGAGATCATAATCACCGATCATCTGGACCAGGCCAACGCCATCACCACGGCCTTTCCCCGGAGGACCATCGTCATTTACCTGAGCCAGCCGGCCGGGCAGCCAGGCAACTATGACGACTGGATGGAAGAGCTGATAGTTCACGAATACGCCCACCTGCTGGATATGGACATGGTCAGCGGGTTTCCCGGATTCCTGTGTTCTGTTTTCGGAAGGCTTTTTCTGCCCAACGCCGTCCAGCCCTGGAGCCAGATCGAAGGTTTGGCGGTCTACGCCGAAAGCCGCTACACCAGGTTCGGTCGAAACAACGGGGCTTTGTACAACGGGGTGCTGAGGTCGGCGGTAAATGAAGGCAGGTGGGCGGCCATAGATCAGGCGGCCGTCTTCGGCCCGGACTGGCCGGCCGATGCCCCTTATCTGTTGGGCGGTAAATTCACCGAATATCTGGCGGATACCTACGGGGAATCCAAGCTGGCCGAATATCAAAGAAGGCACAGCGGCCTGGTGCTGCCGTTCATGCAGAACCGTCCGGCCAAGAGGACATACGGTAAAAGCCTGCCCCTGATGTGGGATGAATGGAGGCTTTGGAGCCGGCAATTCTACCGGGCACAGATAGATTCAATAAAAGCATCCGGCCCGCTCCTGGGTGAAAAACTGACCTCCGACGGATTTAAAAAGGAGGGGCTGGACGTTTCCCCGGACGGCAGGCATGCCGCCTATTTGCAGAGCGACAGCCGGGACCGCGCCCGGTTGGTGCTCTATGATCTGGCCGCCAAAGCTTCCCGCATCCTGGCACGGGGCGATTTCCAGGGCAGCCTGTGCTTCAGCCCCGACGGCACCCGGTTGGCTTTCGCCAAGGCGGAATATCTGGGAACGGGGAATCAGCGATACAACGACCTGTATGTGCTGGAGATCGCCTCCGGCAAGACCGCCAGGCTAAGCCAAGGCCTCCGGGCCAAAGATCCTGCCTGGTCCGCCGACGGGAATACCCTTTATTTCTCCACCGAGAACGGGGGAGGTTATGCCCTGGGCCTGATCGACATCGCCTCCCGTCGGGTCAAATTCCTTACCGAGTTTTCGGATTCCTGCACCTACAGCCACCTGAAAATGTCGCCCGACGGCAACAGGCTGGCCCTGTCAGCCTGGACCGGAGAGGGTTTCAACGACATCTACGTCTATGACCTCTCCGGGGCAGAATTCCAGCCGCTGTTCTGCGACCAGGCCCAGGAGCTGTGGCCCGGCTGGTCAAAGGACGGGAAAACCTTGTATTTCTCATCCGACCGCTCCGGCATCTGGAATGCGTACAGCTATGATCTTGGTCTAAGAACGATCTCCCGGTTGACCAATGCGGTGGGCGGTTCTTTCAGCTCCAGGATCATTGATGACAGCACCGTCGTGTATCTCGACCTTTCGGCCCGGGGATATGACCTGGTCAAGTCAAAAACCGGTGACTATCCTGTTCCCCAAGGGGTGTTCCTTGATGCCGAAACGCTCCAGTCCTCCGGCGTCCAAGTGGTGGCTGGCCCCCAGGTCAAAAAATACCATCCTATCACGACCATGCTCCCGGTGCTGTGGTTCCCCGCCGCTTTTGCCGACGAGCAGGACACAGCAATGGGCTTCAGCTTTATGGGATGGGACGCCTTGCTGCAAAGGGATTATTACCTGTCGGCCGGGGTCGGTCCGGCCAGCAAAAGATTATACTATGCTTTGGAGTACAACGATCAGAGCTCGATTGTACCCTGGAGCCTGATGCTGAGGGATTACCCGGTCAGATATGTCCGCCATTTATCAAAGACCTGTGTGGACAGGGTATACTGGCAGAGGGAGCAGCAACAGAGTTTGACCTTACGTCTGCCATTCAAGCGGTCCGACTACAGCATCACGCCGTATGTTCGTTTCAGGCATCAGCGGCTGCGGAGTTCGGGAGATCTGGACGCGTGGTACTGGACCGGGAACCTCTGCGACATCAGCCCGTCCCTGCAGTTCGCCAGTTACCGGGTATACCGGAATTCAATCAGCCCCACGGGCGGAAGGCTGCTTTACTTCAGGACCGGTTTTTACAGCGAAGCCTTCGGAAGCGACGTCGACCAGACCTGCCTGTTCGGGATGTGGAACGAATACTTCAGCCTGCCGTTCGACCGCCAGGTGCTGTACGCCAGCTTCCGTTCCGATGTTTGCCTGGCGGAGGGCCAGGCCTATCCCGAGAGCAACGACCGGTTCCACCTGCGGGGCTATGATGACGGGATCCCCCAGTCCCCGCGCCGGGTGGCCGCTACCCTGGAATACCGTTTCCCCCTGTTAGACATCAACAGGGGGCACTCCACCTGGCCGGTCTACTTTAAGAACATTCATGCCGCGGCCTTCTGGGAGGGAGGAGCCGGGGCCGCCAGCTTTTCCGGTTTAAAGGACAAACCTTTCAAACAAAGCCTGGGCGCGGAACTGATCACCGATTGGACCGTGTTTTATGCCCTGCCTGTTTCCATGAAAATTGGTCTGGCCGGGCCCCTGCAAAGTTCAAAGGAATTAATGCTTTATCTTTCACTTACCCGGGATATTTTGGGAATATGAGAAATCACCTTTGGCATAAGTTGCTGATATTACTATTTCTGGGGGCCACAGCCGTTGTCCCGGCCCGGGCCGCGGGGGCGGGCCGGTTGGAGATAACCTTTGACGGCAACAAAACCTATTCTTCGGCGGTGCTGAAAAAGCAACTGAAGTTCAGGCCGGTTGAAGGAAAGATCATTCCCGAGAGCTTGGAGACGGCAACGGGAAGGTTAAGGTCATTCTACAGCCGCCAGGGTCATTTGGATGCCGTCATCAGCCATAAATATTCAGATCCAATGGGGGAACTCCCGGGCCTGGTTGAGGTCACGATTGAAGAAGGCCGGCGCTGCATAGTGGGGGAAATAGTCTTCAAGGGCAACACAGTTCTGGCAAGTGAACAGCTGGCTATGGTCTTAAGGTCAAAGCCTGGCGCCGGGCTTGATCTGTCCGCCTTGGGAGAGGATGATTTCAACCTGATGCTGCTCTATGCCGACTTGGGTTATATCTTTGCCGAGGTGGAGCATGAGTTGAATTACAAGAATTCTTATCTGGTGGAACTGGTATTTACTGTAATTGAAGGCCCGATAGCCAGGATAGGCCGAATCAACATCCACGGCAGTGAGCTGACCAAGACCCAGGCAATAGAACGTGAACTGACGATGAAGCCGGGAGACATCTTTTCCCGGCGGGCGCTGTTAAAATCACAACTCCAACTGTTGTCTACCGGCTTGTTCAAAGAGGTCCGGGTCTCTCCCGGCGCTACCAACCCCGACCAGTCATTGATAGACATCGATATTGAAGTGAAGGAGAAGACCCGCCATGTGTTTGCCACGGGTTTTGGTTACGGCAGCGGCGATGCCTTCCGGATATCGGCCGGCTGGGCTGACCGCAACATCAGCGGAATGGGGAGAACCCTGGAGTTCAAGGCCCTGACAGCCTTTCAGGTCTGGAGCGGATTCAACACGGTGAGACGCCAGGCCAGGGTTTCTTATCTGGAACCATGGCTGTGGGGCGGCCGCACCCAGTCCGAGGTTTCGCTGTATTACGACGATTTCCGGCCGCCCTATACCGATTACCGTCTGCAGACCATCGGGCTGGATCTGATGCTGTCAAAAATCGTGGGCCGGTATTCCAATCTGGGTGCCCGCTGGAAGCAGGAATGGCTTAAACTATCACCCGACTGGAGCAGGCAGGGCAGCGCGGCCGACACCGTCAGCTACCGGGGGCGGCGTTCGATGCAGTTGTTCGGCGAATACCGCCGGTTTGATGATCCGGTGAATCCCCGTTCGGGTTTCGGGTTTGAATGGCAGACCGATTACACCGGAGGATTGTTGGGAGGGGCCGAGACATATCAGCGCCTGGTGCACGAGTGGATATGCCATCTAAATCCGTACAAACATATAGGGATCTCCGCCCGGATTAAATACGGGATTATTGGAGATTGGGCTCTGCACGCCCAGGTGCCTCTTTATGAGAAGTATTTTATAGGCGGGCCAAACACGGTCAGGGGATTCAGCAATGGCCGAATGGGCCAGGCGGATGCATCAGGAAACAACATCGGCGGCGACAAGATGGGACTGACTAACTTGGAACTAAAAATATTTTTCCCCAATCACTGGGTGGGTGTAATATTTACTGATGCCGGTTTGCTGGAAAACTGCATGCTTGCTAAACTCTCCCTGGCCCAGTGGCACGGAACGCCGGGATTCGGGGCCAGGTACGTCTTTCCATTCGGAACCGGACGGGCCGACATTGCTTTTCCGTTTGACAAAATCGATCATATCAAATATTGGCGAGCGGTGATTGCCTGGGGCGAGGCGTTCTGAACGTTCCGGGGGATGACAGGATTGCCTTGCGCCACCGCAGCAGCTTAGGCGCACGCGGTAGTAATATAAAAGCGTAAGCGAATTTACATGATTAACGGGATTTAATATATTAAGGATAAGAACATTGGAGATGCCATGCAAGACCAGATAGAACAAGTCCGGCAGTTATTGGAGAACTCAGGCGTAATTATTCCAGGCCAGTTGCCTGATGATCCCATATGGCAAGAAGTAAAACATCAGACCGCAAAAACAGGAAAGATCCAGGGTTCCAATACAGAGATGGCCGGGTTCATTGATCATACCATCCTTAAACCCGATGCCAAAAGTGCGGACATCGAAAAACTGTGCGCCGAGGCCAGGCAGTATGGTTTCTACTCGGTCTGCATAAACCCTGTCTGGGTGCCTTTGGCCGTCCACTCGTTGAAGGGCAGCCGGGTCAAGGTCTGCACGGTCTGCGGTTTTCCGCTGGGGGCCAATGCCACGGAAACAAAGTCCAATGAAGCCCGCCTGGCGGTAAAACAGGGGGCCGCCGAGGTTGACATGGTGGTGAACATCGGTGAGCTGAAGTCACAAGACCTTAAAACAGTGCACCAGGACATCTCTTCCGTGGTCAAAGCTTCTTCCGGGGCGCTGGTCAAGGTGATCATAGAGACCTGTCTGCTGACCGAAGAGGAGAAGATACTGGCCTGCCTGATCTCAAAGTCAGCTGGAGCCCATTATGTGAAGACCTCCACCGGTTTTTCCAGCGGCGGGGCCACGGCCGCAGACATAGCTCTGATGCGGCTGACGGTCGGACAGCAGATGGGGGTCAAGGCCTCAGGCGGGGTGCGCAGCCTTGAGGATGCCAACCAGATGATCCTGGCCGGGGCCAGCCGGATCGGAACTTCGTCGGGCGTGAAGATCATAGGGAGCTTGAAATAGGTATCCGGTAAGATACACCTCATTCAAAACGGAACAGTGTCTTTCAGTGTCCGATATCGTAAACAAAATACAAAACTTCCCCCAACAGCCCGGTGTCTATCTGTTCAAGGATACGGCCGGAGAATTCATCTACATCGGCAAGGCCAAGAGCGTAAAGGACCGGGTGCTGGACCATCTGCGCAACAACACCGACCCCAAGGAAATGCGGATGGTGTCTTTGGCCGCGGACATCGAGTACATCCTGACCGACTCCGAGATCGAGGCCCTGATCCTGGAGGCCCAGCTGGTGAAGAAGCACCAGCCCAAGTACAACATCAATCTGAAAGACGACAAGAAATTCCCCTGGATCAAGGTGACCAGGGAAGCCTTTCCCCGGATCTATTCCACCCGCGACCTGGACGACGATGGGGCAAAACTATTCGGGCCGTATATCGACGCCACGGCGGTCAAGCGGACACTGAAACTGCTGAAGACCATCTTTCCCCTGCGTTCTTGCACCCACCAGCTGCCGGGCAAAGGGCCTGCCCGGCCCTGCCTGAACTACCATATCGGAAAATGCTACGGGCCCTGCCAGGGTTACATCTCGGAACAGGAATACCAGGCCATGATAAAATCGGCGGTGAGCTTTTTGACCGGACGCAGCAAGGAACTGGAGCGGGAGCTGATAAGGCTGCGGGATGAATCCGCCCAGAAGCTGGATTTTGAGGAGGCCGCACGCTGGCGCGATCACCTGCAAAATCTCCAGAAAGTTACCGCCCACCGGAAGACCGTTTTACCCGATGAGGCCGACTGCGACGTGATGGCCATGGGGCGGCTTAAGGCCCAGGCCTTTGTCACCGTGCTCCAGTTCCGGGAGGGCCGGCTGGTGGCCCGGCTGGACCGGGTGCTGGACAACCCGCTGGAACTGGAGGAAAGCAGGCTGTGGCCGGGCTTTTTGGAACAGCATTACCTGAGGGCCCTGACCATCCCGGAAAAAATCGTGGTCGAAGCATTGCCCGAGGACCGGGACCTGCTGCAGGACTGGCTGAGCCGCTTAAATGACCAGAAAGTAAGCATCGCCCGGCCTTCCACAAACTTGGAAAAGAAGTTCCTGAACCTGGCCCAAAAGCAGATCGGGTTCAAGCTGGACGAGACGGTGGCCCAGAAGGAGGAGCTCAATTCCAAGACTGTCAAGCCGCTGCTGGAGCTGCAGCAGGCGCTGGACCTGGCAACATTGCCCCGCAGCATCACGGCCTTCGACATCTCGCACATCTCGGGCACCGATGCGGTGGGCTCGGCGGTCAGTTTCAAGGACGGCCGGCCCTACAAGACCGGCTACCGCAAGTTCAAGATCAAGACGGTGGAGGGCATCAACGACCCGGCCATGATGCGCGAGACCATCGAACGATATTGGGCCAGCCAGGAGGAAAAGAGCGAGCCGCACCCCGATTTCCTGCTGGTGGACGGCGGACTGCCCCAGCTGAATGCGGCCTTGCAATTGGTTGATGAAAAGGGTTATAATGTAATGGTGGCCGGGCTGGCCAAGCGGTTGGAAGAGATATACTTGACCGGGGGCGAGGTGGTCAGTTTGGCCAAGAATTCCTCAGGCCTGCATCTGCTGCAAAGACTGCGGGACGAGTCGCATCGTTTTGCCCAGAGCTACCATCACAAATTAAGACAGAAGGGCATAGATTCCGAACTGAACAAGATACCGGGCATCGGGCCCCAAAAGGTCAGTCTTTTGCTTAAAACATTTGGATCGGTGGCCAAAGTTAAGGAGGCCAGCCAGGATAACCTGGCCGAAGTATTGGGGCCCAAAACCGCGGTCAAGATCGTTGAGCATCTCAAGAAAGAAAAGTGAATTAGATTAGCATTCCTTTGTGTCTTTGTGCCTTGGTGGTAAAGAAATAATCAATCAGCGCAACAATGAACATATACTACGGACAATACGAATTCCCCATAGGCAAGATATTCATCTCCGCCACCGATTCCGGGCTGTTCAACCTGGCGCTGGGCCAGCACGACCTGGCGCTTAATTTCGCCAATCTCAGCTTTAAGTCCGATTTCACTTTCATAGAGGACCCGGACCGGTTCGAGGACCTGCTGGTGGACCTGGCCGGTTATTTCGCCGGACTGCCCACCGACTTCAACTACCCGCTGGACCTGCGGGGGGCCTCGCCCTTTGAACGCTCAATCTGGGAAAAGGCCCGGCAGATACCCTACGGCCAGGTGCGCAGCTACAAGTGGATGGCGGCCCAGGTGCACAACCCAAATGCCTCCAAGGCGGTGGGCCGGGCGCTGGGCATGAACCCTCTGCCCATAGTAATTCCCTGCCACAGGGTGATAATGCACGACATGTCGCTGGGCGGGTTCTCGGCCGGGGCCGGGTGGAAGGAGAAGCTGTTGATGCAGGAACGGGGAGAGTTGAGGATATTGTAAACAGTATTTTTATTTTGCCACAAAAAGCACAAAAGCAAAAAAAGGAATTAATTAAAAGGTTGAGCTATGTTGCAAGAGGGTATGATTGAAGAAGATCAAGTATCAAAATCAACAGTTATATTTGACGGGCACCCTTTACTGTTAATGGTTATTGGTTTTGTTACAGCACTCACGATACCGTATATACTGTCGAAATTAAGTGAGTTATTTCAATTTTATATCATATTAATAGGCGATGGCTTAATATTACTTGCGGTTTCTAAAATAGCGATTGTAAGAAAAGACTTCCATGTGTTATTTTGTAAAAAACCAACGTCAATATTTTATCGCGTAATAGCTTTTGTTGGTTATTTTTTAATTGTTTTAGGTGGGTTCGGATTAATATTACTTTTGTTTTACAATAGATAACGTTCTCATGAAAACCGCCATCATCATACCTGCCTACAACGCAGCCAGCACGCTGAATTTGCTTTTAGCCCGACTGCTGGAATTCGCGCCAAAGCATGATATAATAATCATCGACGACGGTTCCAGCGATGGCACAGCGGAGGCCGCCAAATTGTCGGGGGTGGAGCTTATAATCCACCAACATAACCGGGGCAAGGGCGCGGCCTTAAGAAGCGGGTTCGAACTGGCTTTGAACAAAGGCTGCGAGGCGGTCATCACCATTGACGCAGACGGACAACACGATCCGAAGTACATTCCAGCCCTGGCGGATACTATGGACACTGGACATTGGGACATTGTGGTTGGTTCCCGCAGGAATGAGTTTGGCAGAATGTCTTTTGCCCGCTACTTGAGCAACAGCATCACCACTACGGTGGTCTCAATATTAGCCGGAACGAGAATAACCGACAGCCAGTCAGGTTACCGCATCATCAGGACCAGCGTGCTGAAAAATGTGAAACTTAAGGCCTCGCGCTACCAGATGGAATCCGAACTGCTGATCAAGGCCGCCCGGCAGGGGTTCAAGATAGGGTCTGTGGACATCACCAACATCCCCGGCAGCACCAGCCATATCAGTCATCTTAAGGATACCCTGCGCTTCGTAAAAATGGCGATGCAAGCGCTGTGGATTTAATATTTAAACAATAATTAAGGAATCCCCGGAGGTCTCTGTGCCCTTCGACAAACAGTCCGGTAAATATGGCCGGGCAGCTCAGGGCACACTCTGTGGCAAAATTAAATGACCAAAAAATCTGTAATCCTCATCACCAACGACGACGGCATCAACGCCGAGGGCATCAAGCACCTGCGACGCTCGCTGGATAAGCTGGGAACCACCTACGTCTTCGCACCCATGTCCGAGAAGAGCGGGGCCAGCCATTCCTTTTCCCTGCGCAAGCCGCTGGAGGTGGAATGGCGCGATGACCGCACCGCGGCGGTGGACGGGACCCCCACCGACTGCATAATGCTGGCGGTGCGAGGCCTGCTGAAGGTGAGGCCCGACCTGGTGGTCTCCGGCATCAACCACGGACCCAACCTGGGCGACGACGTCACCTATTCCGGCACGGTGGCCGGGGCCATGAGGGAACCCTGCTGGACATCCCGTCCATCGCGGTCTCCTGCGTATCCTGGAACAAGTGCGATTTCCGGGCCTCGGCCGTTTACGCCCGGCGGGTGACGGAGGTGGTGCTCAAAAAGGGCCTGCCCAAAAATACATTGCTCAACGTCAACGTCCCCAGCCTGCCGATAGGTAAGATCACAGGCCTTAAAGTTACCAGGCTGGGCAAGCGGATCTACCGCGACATGATAGTGGAGCACAAAAAGCCGGGCGGCAAGAAATATTTCATGATCGACGGCCTGGACCCGGACTGGAAACGGGAGACGGGCACCGACTTTGAGGCCATAGAACAGAAGATGGTCTCGGTAACCCCGTTCCACCTGGACTGGACCAACCACTGCGAGCTATCCCGGTTGAAGAAGTGGGAGAAGCTGTTCAAATGATCCAGGATAAATTCGTACAGGCCCGGCTGAATATGGTGGAATACCTGGTCAATTATCCGGTTGAAAAAGACCATCAGAAGATCAAGGACCCCAGGGTGATTGCCGCCCTCAAAAAAGTGCCCCGCCAGATGTTCATGCCCGAAGCCTTCAAGTTCAGGGCTTACGAGGACAACGCCCAGGCCATTGGCGAGGGGCAGACCATCTCCCAGCCATACATCGTGGCCCTGATGAGCCAGGCCCTGGAGCTGAAGGGCAGCGAGAAGGTGCTGGAACTGGGCACCGGGTCCGGCTACCAGGCGGCGGTGCTGGCCGAGCTGGCCGCCCGGGTCTTTACCGTGGAGCGGATTGACAAGCTTTCCCGCGGGGCCGAAGAGGTGATCAGGAACCTTAAATACCATAACATATTATTCCATATCGGCGACGGAACCTTGGGCTGGCCCAAGTTCGCCCCTTACGACCGGATCATCGTCACGGCCGGGGCCCCGGAGGTTCCCAAGGCCTGCTGGGAGCAGCTGGCCGAAGGCGGGCGGATGGTGATACCGGTGGGAGATATGAACGTCCAGAAACTCCTGCTGATAGACAAGGTCAACGGCAGGGAGGTAAAGAAGGAACTGAGCGGCTGTATGTTCGTTCCGCTGATCGGAAAATACGGATGGCAGGCCAATGGCCAGTAAACCGCGGATCGGCGTCATCGGCGCCTCGCAATGCGGCAAGGCCTTGACTGAAACGGCCTATCAGACCGGCAAGCTCATAGCAAAGTCCGGCGGCATCCTGGTCTGCGGAGGCATGGGCGGGGTGATGGAAGCGGCCTGCCGGGGCGCCTCCGGGGCCGGCGGCCTGACGGTGGGCATCCTGCCCGGGGCCTCGGCCCGCGACGCCAACCGCTTTGTGGACGTGCCCATAATCACCGGGATGGGGTACACCCGGAACTCCCTGGTGGTGCTCTCGTCCCAAGCGGTCATCGCCATCGGCGGCCGGTACGGCACGCTTTCCGAGATTGCCTATGCCATACAATACAAGATACCGCTTGTAGGCCTGAACACCTGGAAGATAGCGTCAGTCATCAGGCACGTCAAGACCCCGGAGGAGGCGGTGAAACTGGCGTTCAAGCTGATAGGATACTGAGCTAAGTTTATTTATTAGGACGCGGATTGACGCAGATTTTGTGGATATAATCTTCAAGTTATGACCCATCTTATTTTTACTCAGTTTTGCTGTTAGCTTAAATGAACCAAAAACTCATAGTTCATATCTCCGGCAGGGTGCAGGGCGTAGGTTACCGCTATTTTGTTCTTCATAGGGCCCAAAGCCTGGGACTGACCGGCTATGTCCGAAACTTAAGGGACGGCCGGGTGGAAGTGGTGGCAGAGGGAGAGGAGCAGGCGTTGAAAACCATTTTGGAGGAATTAAAGGAGGGTCCGGTCGGGGCGATAGTGGAAAAAATGGAAACGCAGTGGCAGCTTTATACCGGGGGTTTCTCCAGTTTTGAAATTATGTTCTGAGCTCCTCTAACATTCCTGCCTATATCAACTTGGCGCTTTTTTTAAAGCTGAAAGTTAAACCATTTATCAGAAATAACAGTCTAATATTGGTTAACCGGCGGAGTTTGCCATACCATGGTTTCTTATCTCCCGTTGCAGGTTTTCGGCAAGCCCGTTCATCAACCAACCAATTCCGGAGAAAGACTGTGAAAAAGAACTTTTGGCCCGTTACTTTGATCGCCGCCATTTTGGCCCTGACCTCATTGGCCGGTTGCCAAAAACTGAGCCTGAAAAGCTATCCCTGCGTAAATGCCATGACGGTTGACGGCAGCGATTCCGACTGGCCGGACTCGGCTTTTCATTACTTTAAAAAGAAGGATGTTTCCATCGGCTTTTGCCACAACGATTCATTTCTTTTTGTAGCACTAAGAAGCACCAACCAGGAGATAGTTCCCCAGGTAATGCAGGGTTTTACCGTTTGGTTCCAGGCCCGGGACGGCAGCGCTTCCAAAATGGGCATTCATTTTCCCATGGGCCGGCCGCAGACGGGGCCGGGAATGACGGAACGCTCCGGGAAAATCGATCCCGAGCAGGGAAAACAGAATTTCGCAATGGTTCCGCAGGATTTTGAAGTGCTGGTCCCAAGCAAGGCCCTTAAACAGAGGATATTGTTCGGTCTGGCGGCTTCCTACGGCCTGGGGGCCAAGGTCAGCCTTGACGGCAGCGGTAAGTTTGTGTACGAACTGAAAGTGCCGCTGGTCCAGAGCGACAACCATCTTTTCGCGGTCTGGTACCAAAGGGGTGAAGATACCGGCATTGAGATCTTGCTGGAAAGCGACGGATTAGAGCCGATGGCCATGAGGGGGAACAACGGTCAAGACCGGCCGGCTGGCGGCGGACCAGGCGGGATGGGCGGAGGGAACCATCGGCCCGGCGGTATGGATGGCGAAATGCCCAGTCCGCCAAACGGAGGCCGGGATCCGGGTATGAGGGCATCAACCCAAAAACTAAATCAGAAGATACTGCTGCATCTGTAATGCCAACCCAGCATTCTTTGTGATTATTAACTGCTATAACACACCAACAATAAACAGTAAACAGAATTATTACAGGAGTCTGCCCAATGGCGGTAAATCTTAAAAAACACATCCGCGAAGTGCCGGGTTTTCCCAAGCCGGGGATCAATTTCAAGGACATCACTACTTTGCTGCGGGACAAAAAAGCCTTTAAACAGGCGGTGGATCAGCTGCACCTGCAGGCTAAAAAACTGAAAGTTGACGCCATCGCGGTGATAGAATCCCGGGGATTTCCCTTTGGCTCGGCCCTGGCATACAAAATGGGAGCTGGGGTGATCCTGGTGCGTAAGCCGAACAAACTGCCGGCCAGGACCATCAAGCAGACCTACTCCCTGGAATACGGCACCGACTCGCTGGAGATGCATGCCGATGCGGTTAAAAAGGGGCAAAATATCCTGATTGTGGATGATCTTTTAGCAACTGGCGGAACCGCGCTGGCGGTGGCCAAGCTGGTGGAGAAGCTTGGCGGCAAGGTGGCGGCCATTGCGTTTGTAGTGGAGCTGGATATCTTAAAAGGCAAAGAAAAACTAAAAAAATACAAAGTGATCTCGCTGGTCCATTACGATGACGACTGACAAGATACGCATATTCTTTTTTGTTTTGTTACTTGGAATGTTGTCATTTCCTGCAGGTGCTTTGGCTCAGAAGCAGGATAAAGAAACGACGGATTCTCTGTCAGCGTATTACCAGGAGTATTTCATGCAATTGATGGAAGAATGGCGGATGGAGAAGGTGGTGGAGTTCGCCCAGCAGTGGAATGTCAATGTGGCCGGCGGCCGGGAAATGGGCCTGAACCGGGCCTTTTGGGAGGAGCGCTTTTCATTGAGCCTTTCGCTGGGGCTCTCATCGGCCCGCCAATCACAGGTTCTGATAATGGAATACAGAATAAACCCAACCCTGCAGTTAAAGGGAGAAGTATCCCGCCAGCTTTCAAAAAACGATGCCTGGCTGGATATCATCTTTAAAGCAGAATACTAGTCATTATTTTACCGTTATTGCTATCTTTGCTCTTGTTCATCTCATTCTAATTGTCAGGATCGCTTTATGAAACATTTCAAACTTTCCCTTTTGTGTCTGACGGCCTTGTTGCTGCTCACTCCGCGGCTGACGCAGGCTCAGGACGGGTATTTCGGCAAGAATAAGGTTAATTATAAGAATTTCAATTGGCAAAAGATCGCCACCAAGAACTTCGACATCTATTTCTACCAGGGCCAGAACACACTGGCCGCCATTGCCGCCCGGATCGCAGAGATCGAGGGGGAAAAGCTTTCACGGGACTTTTCCCACAAGCTCAACGCCAGGATCCCGGTGCTGGTATATTCCTCACACAACGATTTTGAGCAGACCAATATCACCCAGGAGATCCTGGAGGAATCGGTAGGAGGATTCACCACCCAGTTCAAGAACCGGGTGGTGGTGCCCTATACCGGCTCCTACGCCGATTTTCAGCATGTGCTGGCCCACGAGATGGTCCACGCCTACATGTTCGACCTGTTCTTTGGCGGGGGAATGGAATCGGTGCTTTCCGGCCAGAACTTCAACCAGGTCTCGCTGTGGTTCATAGAGGGCCTGGCCGAATACGAGTCCCGGGGCTGGGACCCGGAATCCGAGATGATCATCAAGGATCTGGCCATCAACCAGCGCCTGATCCCCATCAACGAACTGGACAACTACGGCGGCAGCTACCTTGTCTACAAGGAAGGCCAGGCAGTGATGAGATACATCGCCCGGCATTACGGCCAGGCCAAGGTGGGCGAGCTGCTTCATTTGGTGCGGGCCAACCGCAATGTGGACAAGGCCTGCCAGATGGTGCTGGGCCAGGGGGTGGAAAAACTTTCCGAGGACTGGGTCAAGTCGGTCAAAAAGGAATACTGGCCTTATCTGGCCGAAAAGAAGGAGGCCTCCGACATCGGCAAACAGCTGACCGAACACGATAAGAACGAATCCTACTTCAATCTCAGCCCGGTCCTGTCGCCCCGGGGCGACAAGATAGCATACATATCCGATCAGGGAGGCTATTCCGGGATCTACGTGATATCCAGCATCGACGGCCGGAAGATCAGCCACCTGGTCAAAGGGGAGAAGAACTCTCTGTTTGAAGCCATGCACCTGGCCTGGTTCCGGGGTGGTCTGTCCTGGTCGCCGGAGGGCAATCGTTTGGTGTTCGCCGCCAAATCCACCACCGGGGACAGGCTGTATATCGTCGATGCCGGCAACGGCAAACTGATCAGGAAATACAAATTTGACCTTGATGGGATATATTATCCCTCCTGGTCGCCCACCGATGAGCGGATTGTCTTTTGCGGCCTCAAGAACGGACACGCCGATCTGTACCTGCTGAACAACGTGGACGGCAGCATCAAACAGATCACCAGCGATATCTATGACGACCGGGAACCGGCCTGGGCCCTGGACGGGTCGGCCCTGGTATTTGCCTCGGACAGGCCAATCCCCGGAGATTCGGTTGTTTCCGACAGCCTGCATTTCGGAAGGTACCGGCTGTTCACGGTAAACCCGGATGGAGAATCCCTGGCCTGCTATACTCCGGATGAACTTTACGCGGTCAGCCCCAGCTGGGGAAAATCCGGAATAATATACAATACCTACCAACAGGGAGTAGCCAATATCCTCTATCGGGCCGGCCCGGACAGCGCCTCGGTCCCCCTGACCGACGTTTTGACCGGATGCCTTCAGCCCAGGTGGTCGGTTGAAGGGGACAAGATAGTTTTTGTCGGATACCATCAGACCGGCTGGAACATATACACCATTAAAAATCCATTGGAAAAGAAACCGGACATTAAGTCCGTGATACCCGATACGACCGATACCGATAGTTCCCGAAACAAGCTATGGCAATATCCCAAGACTTTCAGCCTGTCGGCCGGAGACACACTGGCGGATCCGGTTTTGGCCCGGGCAAAATTCTCCATGGATATGGCCCGGGGCACGGTAGGCTACAATACCCTAAGCGGGCTGGGGGGGCAGGCCCAGATACTGGTCACCGACATCCTGGGAAACCACTTGTTCTATCTGCAGTCCGATCTGATGGTCGATTTTGAAAATTCCGATTATCAGCTGGCCTACTATTATCTTCCAAAACGCTTCGATTACGGCGTCAGCTATTATCAGTATCACAATTATTATCTGGCCCCCAACGACGACATCGTGATCGAAAAGGTCAACGGGGTTCAGGGGATAGTGTCCTATCCCCTGAACCGCTACCAACGCTTTGACCTGATGGCCAGCTGGAACCACTATAAGCAGGCCTATTATAATTACTCGTACCCCGAGGCCAGCATGGATGTGATCGTGCCGGGGTTGAGCTTTGTCCACGACAACACTCTGTGGGGCTACATGGGACCCATCAGCGGCCAGCGGGCCATGCTGGTGACAGAGACCAGCCGGAAAGCTTTCGGCAGCGACCTGAGCTTTAATACCGGGTACGCCGACATCCGCAATTACTGGAGGATCTCCCGGCGATATCAGGTCGCCCTGAGGCTGATGGGGGGAATGTCCCAGGGTCCGGACGCCCAGAGGTTTTATCTGGGAGGACCAAATTCCCTGCATGGCTATGATTACGACAAATTCTACGGCACCAAAACGGTTCTGGCCAATTTTGAGATGAGGTTCCCCCTGATCGACCGTCTGGAGATGGCCTTCCCGCCGCTTTCATTCTACGGGATCAGGGGCGCATTCTTTTTTGACGTGGGAGCGGCCTGGACCGACGCCGGATCATTCAGGGCTTTGGAAAGTACCGACCTGGCATTGGTCAAACTTGACGACCTTAAAGCATCCATCGGAACCGGAGGCCGGATCAACCTTTATCCCTTCCTGATCCGGGTGGACGTGGCCTGGCCCACCGATCTTTCGGTCATCGCCAGGAACCCGGTGGTCTCTTTTACCCTGGGCAGCGAGTTTTAAATATGCTTAAGATCATCGCCGGAGAATACCGGGGCCGGATATTGAAAACCCCGGAAGGGAAACAGGTCCGTCCTTCCAGCGGCTTGTTGCGGGGCGTGATATTCAATGTCCTTGGCGATCTTGTGTCCGGTAAAAATGTGCTGGACATCTACTCCGGCAGCGGGGCCTTGGGAATCGAGGCCTTGTCCCGGGGGGCGGCCATGGCCACCATGGTGGAGGCCGACCGCTCAACGGCGGGTCTTATCCGCCAGAACCTGGAAATGCTGAAGGCCCAGGATCAAGCCAGGGTGGTCATCCAGGATGCTCTGGACTTTGTTTCTTCCACCGGCGAAAAATATGACATCGTGCTGGCAGATCCCCCTTATCAGGCCAATGTTTCCTCCCAGATACTGGACATGGTCTCCAAACACGGCCTGCTGGCCCCCGGCGGGATACTGGTGATTCAGCACCACCGGGCCGAAATGATCGATGCCCAAAATCAGTACCTGGCCTTGTGGAAATGCAAGAAACACGGCAAAAGCAGCGTGGAGTTTTATACGGTGAATGATGAACGATCTGGCAATACTGAATAGAGAATACTGAATACCTTACGGAGACCTTAAAATGCTTAAAACCGCCATCTATCCAGGCACTTTCGATCCGGTCACCAACGGGCATATCGACCTGATGGTGAGGGCTTTGAAGATATTCGACAGGCTGATAGTGGTCGTGGCCGTCAATGACCGCAAGTCCCCGCTGTTCACCCTGGAGGAAAGGGTGGAGCTGCTGAAAAAATGCGCCCCCCGCTCGGCCAAGCTCAAGATTACCAGCTTTGACGGACTGTTGGTGGATTATGCCCGGCGCCAGAAGGCTACCGCTCTGGTACGGGGCTTGCGGGCGGTGTCCGACTTTGAATACGAGTTCCAGATGGCCCTGATGAACCGCAAACTGGACAAGAACATCGAAACCATTTACCTGATGCCCTCGGAACAATATACCTGTCTCAATTCCGGACTGGTCAAGGAGGTGGCCAGGATGGGGGGCAGGCTGGACGGCCTGGTGCCGGCCTTGGTATCCCAGAAGCTCAAACGGAAATATCAGCTCCTAAAAAAGAACGGATACTAATTAATGCCTATAGTCGATCTGGCGGAAATAAAGGTCACGGCCGGAAACGGGGGGAACGGATCGGTCAGCTTTTACCGCGAAAAATACATTCCCAAGGGCGGCCCCGACGGCGGGGACGGGGGCCGGGGCGGCTCGGTGGTCTTCCTGGTGGATCCCAATCTGGTGACCCTGCGCGATTTCCGTTACCGCCATTACTTCAAGGCCGAACACGGACAGAACGGCGCCTACCGGAAGATGTCCGGCAGGGCCGGCCCGGACTGCGTGATCCCGGTGCCTCCGGGAACTCTGATCTATGACGCTGAAAGCGGAAAAGTGCTGGCCGACCTGATAGTCCCGGGCACCTCGGTGACCGCCGCCACCGGCGGCAAGGGGGGCAAGGGCAACTTCCATTTTGCCACCTCCACCAACCAGACCCCCCGGGTGGCCGAAAAGGGGGAGATCGGCGAGACCAAAACCCTGCGGTTGGAGCTGAAGATGCTGGCCGACGTGGGGCTGGTGGGCTTTCCCAACGCCGGGAAATCCACCCTGCTCTCCAAGCTGACCCAGGCCCGTCCCAAGATCGCCGGTTATCCCTTCACCACACTGATGCCCAACCTGGGTGCCATGTATCTGGACGAGAACTCCACCTGCACCATCGCCGACCTGCCGGGGCTGATAGAGGGGGCCCACCTGGGCAAGGGGCTGGGGACCCAGTTCCTGAGGCACATCGAGCGGACCAGGGTGCTGATCTTTGTGATAGACGCCTCGGCCGAAAATGCCAAACAGGAACTGAAGGTACTGAAGAGCGAGCTGATCTCCTACAATCCGGGCCTGGCCGGCAAACCGCAGATAGTGGTATACAACAAGATCGATCTGCTCAAGAAAAAACCCAAAGTTGACGGTCTATATGTATCGGCCCTGAACGGGGATGGTCTGGAGGAACTGCAAAAGAAAATAGCCGTAGTCTATCGCAAGTCTTTGAAGAAAAAATGAACGATCCCAGGGTCACCGAAGCGGTGGAGTTGTTAAAATCCCGCGACCTTAAAAAACGGATGACCGCCCTGGACCTGGCCCAGCACCTGGAGGGACGCGAGGCCCTGGCCTTGCTGTTAAAGGCCCTTCACGACCAGAGCTGGACCCTGCGGGACCACGCTATCCCCAAGATAATCGCCAAGGGTCCGCAGGCCATCGTTCCGATTTTAAGGCATCTAACCTCGGGTGTCTGGTACACCCGGGCGGCTTTGGCCAAGGTGCTTCATTCCACCGGTGATCACCGGGCTGCGGTTCCCTTATTCCTGTTATTATCTGACAGCAATAAAAGCGTGGCAGAGGAGGCTCAAAAGGCCTTAAAGAACATAGTGCAGCGGACCGACCCAGAACTATTATGGGAACAGGCTGATGGTCTTTCAAAATCACAGCGGGAACATTATCTGGGTTACCTGAAAAAGGAGCTTCCTAACCAGCCTCAAAAAATATCCCGGATCCGGGATAAAGAACCTTCGACCTTCTCCGGCACAGAAGATGGTTCCCAGACCGATGCCGGCACCAGCCTGCAGCAACTGCGCAAAGCCGTCAAGGCCGCCCTCAAACAAAGCAGCGATGTTGAGTATGATGAATTCTGATGAATTACTGTGGTGGCTAAGGCTCAAAGGCGTTCCCCGGGTGGGGCCGATCAAATACCGGCTGCTGTTGAAGGAATTCGGCAGCCCCCAAAATGTATTTGAACAAAGCATTGCCGGCTTGTGCCGGGTGGAAGGGGTGGTTGAAGCCATTGCCGAGGCCATCATTCGTTCCAAGAACGACAATAGTTTCGCAGATACCCAGCTGGAACTGGCCCATAAGCACGGCGTCAGCATCATCACCTCCGGCGATCCGGAATTTCCGGAGAACCTGAAATATTTCGGCGACGCCCCGGCCCTGCTCTATGTCAAAGGTAATTTTGAACCCAGGGACCAAAAGGCCGTGGCGGTGATCGGATCCCGCGATCCCAGCCCCTACGGCCGCAACATTGCCGGCAACCTGGCGCTGGAACTGGGCAAGGCCGGTTTGACCATAGTCAGCGGGATGGCCCGGGGCATAGACACCTCGGCCCACCTGGGGGCTTTGGCCGCGCCAGCCCGCACCATCGCGGTGCTGGGCTGCGGGGTGGACATACCATATCCCAAAGAAAACCAAAAACTGCGGGACCGGGTAGCGGCTCAGGGCGCGGTGATCTCGGAATTTCCTTTAGGCACCGAACCGGAGCCGGGATTTTTCCCCAGCCGCAACCGTATCATCACCGGGCTTTCCCTGGGAGTAGTGGCGGTGGAGGCCCGGACCGACAGCGGTGTCTTCTCCAGCGTGCGCTGGGCTGCCGACCAGGGCCGGGACGTGTTTGCCGTGCCGGGGCCGGTAAATTCGGCCACCAGTCAGGGCACCAACCAGCTGATCAAGCAGGGGGCCAAACTGGTCAGTAATGCCAGGGACATTCTGGAAGAACTGAAACTGGAACAAAGAACTTCCACTAAGGCACAGGTCAATAAAAGCACACAGGCTACACCCGCTCCGAAACTGGATGAGACCGAGGAAAAACTTTATAACACTCTCACGCCTGAACCAACGCACATCGATGACCTGCCTGGGATGGCTAATTTAAGCAGTCCGGAACTTATAAAAATCCTCTTATCCCTGGAATTGAAGGGAATGGTAAAGCAGCTGCCGGGCAAGATGTTCATCAGAACCTAATATTTTCAGTCAAACCATGGATAAAAAAATCCTTTTTGGCAAATTGACCCTTATCTACGGCATGGCCGGGGCTCTGACCGGATATCTGATCCTGCATCCGGCCTCGATGTTCATTCACCAGTATTACCGGACCCAGAACAGAGACCTGACCTTTCTGGTGATGGCTTTTTCCCGGGCTCACCTGCCCATGGCCTTGTATTTTGTAGTGCTGGGAAGCCTGATAGGGATTCTTTTCGGTATCTATCCCCAGATCATTGCCAGTTTGATGGGCAGGATACAAGTACTTTCCGTTACCGATTACCTTACCGGAATCTATAACCGGAGGTATTTGTTTGAAAAACTAGCCGAAGAGTTGAGCCGGTCATCCCGTTATCAGAGGAAGCTGGCGTTGCTGATGCTGGATATTGATCATTTCAAAAATTATAACGATAACCACGGACACCAGCTGGGAGATTATCCTTTAAAAGAGCTGGCCCAGCTTTTGACCAGATCCATCAGGCAGCAGGATTTTGCTGCCCGTTATGGAGGAGAGGAATTCGTGGTGGTGGCCCCGGAGACCGACAAGGAACAGGGGGTTAAATTGGCCGAAAAGATAAAAACGGCCATTGAAGAATATCCCTTTAAGATGAAGGAGAGCCAGCCCAATGGGCGGATCACTGTCAGCATAGGTGTAGCGGAGTTCCCGGAAGGCGGGAGCGATGCCGATGAGTTGGTGGGCAAGGCGGATGTGGCCCTGTACCTGGCCAAAGATATGGGCCGGAACAAGGTTGTCGCAGGATAAAAGTCAATTTTAATAAATGGACCGGATAATGACCAAAGTTTCCCTTGTAAAATGCGATTCTTACGACCCCAGAAATATCCTGGAGGCGGTTATCCGGGCGGTGGATCTGCTGGGAGGCATCTCGTTCTTCGTCAAGCCCGGCCATAAAGTTCTGCTTAAGCCCAATCTGCTTTCGGCCAAGACCCCGGACCGGGCCATCACTACCCATCCGGCGGTGGTAGAGACGGTGATCATTCTGGTGAAGGAAGCCGGAGGCATTCCCATAGTGGGCGACAGCCCGGCCGGGGCCTTCAAGAGCCTGGAGGAATTCTGGGACACCACCGGGATGCTGGAGGTCTGCCGCAGGCATTCGGTTGAATTGATAAGCCTTGAAAGATCCGGAGTTCATCAGAAAGAACGCAGCGGCAAAAAGTATCACATCGCCAGTCCGGTGCTGGACGCCGATGTCATCATCAACCTTCCCAAACTGAAGACCCACGGCCTGACCATGATGACCGGCGCGGTCAAGAACATGTACGGGGTGATCCCCGGCCTCAAAAAGTCCATGTACCACAAGCAGGCCCCCAAACCCTGGGATTTTTCCAAACTGGTGGTTGACATCTACGCCCTGGCCAAACCGCATTTGACCATCATGGACGCCGTGGTGGGAATGGAGGGGATGGGGCCTTCGGCCGGGAACCCCAGGGATCTGGGCTTCATCATGGCCGGGCAGGACGGGGTGGCCATGGACAGCTATGCGGCCCATCTGCTGGGCAAAAAACCGCTGGACATACCCACCACCAGGATCGCCGCACAGCAGAAAGTTGGGACCGCTGACCTTAAACAGATCGAAGCTTTGGGCGACCGGATACTTCCGTTGAAAGATTTCACGTGGCCGCCCAACTGGTTCTATTCCCTGATCCCCAACTTTCTGGCCAAATACGCCGCCCGGCTGTTCTGGGTCCGTCCGGCCATCGACCCCAAGCTGTGCATCAACTGCGGCTATTGCGTGGAGAGCTGTCCGGTCAGCGCTTTGGCCTCCATAGGCGCCGTGCCCGAGTTCAACTATAAGCTATGCATCAACTGCCTGTGCTGCAGCGAGGTCTGCCCCCGGCACGCCGTTTACCAGAAACGCAGCCCGGTGGCCAAACTGCTGGGAAGATGAACCCAATGGGACGCAGATTTACGCGGATACACGCTGATTAAGTACCAAATGCTTATTCAATCATCTCCAGAAATTGGTTGGTCACACAGTGCCAACCCCGGTATGTCGCGTTAAAACGATCAGTGAGCATCGCAGTTGATGGCGGAAAAAGCTTGTCTGCATGTTTGAGGGCTTGGCCAAAGCCCGAGTTCAGACAAGCCCGCCGACAACGAGAAGCGCAACGCGGGTTCGCTGAAGCCTTGCCTGTCTGCCGAAGTTTTACGTAGGCAGTGCGTAAGCGTGGCCCGGAGAGTTTTAAGCGAGCCCACTTCGCCGAAGTAGCTTTTATATTGCAGCCTGCTATGCAGGTTGAATGAGTATTTTCTTTTGGTAAATCATGCGGTTCATTTCTTTTTCCATAGCAAGTAGATAGTTCAAAATAACAAACCAAATGAAAACCTTCGGTTACATACTTCAATATTGGATGCTGATCTCTCTGGGCTGGTGGGTCAATTATTTGTCTGAGAGAGATGCTTTGCATTTTGGCTCCTCTTTGGGGAAACTGGCCCTTGGCCTGGGGGTGCGCCGGAAAATAGCCCTGGATAATTTAAAGCAGTCCTTTCCGGATAACAATACTGCAGAAAACCACCGGATAATTTTCAGTCTCTACCAAAATCTGGGAAGGAATTTGGTGGAGTTGTTGCGATTCAAAAAGGCCAGTTGTCAAGATATCGAAAACATGGTGGACCTCAGGGATACCGAGTACTTTGACCGGGTACTAAAAAACGGCCGGGGCGGGATACTGGTCAGCAGTCATTACGGGAACTGGGAATTGCTGGCCGCCGCCATCGCCTGCAAGGGATATCCTTTTTCGGTGGTGGTCTATCCCCAGCACAACAAATATGTGGATGAGATGCTGAATTCGCTGCGCCGGTCAAAGAAGGTCAACATCATATACAAAAAAGACGCTGCCCGGGAAGTGCTGACCGTCTTGCGGCAAAACCGTTTTGTGGCCATGCTTTCGGACCAGGATGCCGGCAGTGACGGGGTTTTTGTCGATTTCCTGGGCCAAAAAGCCTCCACCACCAAGGGCCCGGCGGTCTTCGCCCTTAAGACCGGTGCGCCCATCATCACCGGGGCCCTGGTCAGACAGCAGGGTGGAAGGCACACCGGGTATCTCAATCCGCCATTTTACGCCGATCCCAAAAACGAAAAGCAGACAGAGATCCTGCGCCTGACAAATCTTTTCACTTCCCAATTAGAGGAATTTGTGAGGCGTTATCCCGATCACTGGTACTGGGTGCACAAAAGATGGAAGACCAAACAACCGGCAGCCTGCATATAAAACATCACGGCTTACAGACGAGGGATAAGATGAAAGATATGAAAAATCCATTACCGCCGGAAACCTATGTCCAGCGCCTGAGACCAAGGGAGGAGGACATCCGGGGGCCGTATTTCCGGGATCAGACGGCCGTCATCCATTCCATGCCTTTCCGGCGGCTGAAGCATAAGACACAGGTGTTCTTTTCCCCCGACAACGACCACGTCTGTACCCGGATGGAGCACACCCTGCACGTGGCCACCATCGCCGCCGCCATCTGCCGGGTGCTGGGTCTGGACGTGGACCTGGCCCAGGCCATCTCGCTGGGGCACGATCTGGGACACGCGCCTTTTGGCCACCGGGGCGAGGAGGTGCTGGACGATCTGTTGAAAGACCACGGCGGGTTCAACCACGAGCTTTACGCCTTAAGGGTGGTGGACAAGCTGGCCAACGACGGGGCCGGACTCAACCTGACCTACGGGGTGAGGGACGGGATCATCTGCCATTGCGGGGAAAAATACGAAAAGCAGATCCAGCCCCGGAAAGAGCAGATCAATCTCAACGAAATCAGGAAACTGGGAATTTATCCCAGCACCTACGAGGGATGCATCGTACGGATGTCCGACAAGATAAGCTATCTGGGCAGGGACATCGAGGACGGGATCCGGGCCGGGATAATCAACGAGGACGAGGTGCCGGGTAACATCAAACAGATATTGGGGCGCAAGAACGGCGAGATCATTGACACCCTGGTCAACGACCTGATTGATGAATCCCAGAAGACCGGGTACATCTCCTTCTCCGATCGGAATCATCAATTGATGCGGGCTTTGTATGATTTCAACATGGCCAACATCTACACCTCGGCTCCGTTGGAGGAATACGGGATGTTCTGCGAAAAGATACTGAGGACCCTGTTCGCGGAACTTATCCAGGTGTATCAGAAGTACGGCCGGGAATATCCCAAATACGATAATGATCCGGTGCCGCTGTTCCGCCGCTTCGGGCGCCACGTCCAGAAGCTGGCCGGAGTTTACAATCAGGAGCAGACCCCGGCCGCGGTGATAGTCAGCGATTACATAGCTGGAATGACCGACAACTACGCTCTGGCCTGCGTCCATGAGGTATTCATTCCCGAACCAATAAAATTCGACCTGCCCCGGTCATCAAACTGAAAAACAAAATCAGAGAAGAAATGACTGTCTCCACACACTTGACCATAGAACAAGTGGCCCAGATGCTGCTGAAATGCGGCCGGATCTCCCCGGACCAGCACCGGGAGATATTGATCAAAGTCCCGGTCCAACGGGCCAAGCTCCAGAAATACCAGGAGTCGGCGTACAGCCGCAGGCTGCACCAGGCCGCCAATATCATCACACCGGCCGAGGTCATCTCTTCGCTGAATATCCAGATTCAGGGGCATCCGGGCAGGTTCCTGACCGAGGACATGATCACCCAGACCGTGGCCCAGGAACTGAACATGCCATATCGCAAGATAGACCCGTTGAAACTGCAGCTGGACGTGGTCACTTCACACGTAGCCCGGCCCTATGCCATCCGCCATCTGATCGTGCCGCTGGAAGAAGAGTCCGGCACCGTGACCATGGCGGTGGCCGACCCGTCCAATCTGGAGATCCTGGAATCTTTGGAAACCGCCCGGAACATCAAGATCAAGCTGGTTCTCAGTTCCAAGACCGACATTCTGAAGATCGTCCGAGAGTTCTACGGATTCCGGGCCTCGGTCCGGGCGGCCGAAGTGGACCGGATATCCTCGGAAGAGCTCAACAACCTGGAGCAGTTCGTCAAACTGAAGGGGCAGGAGGAGATCGAGGCCAACGATCAGCATGTCACCAGCGCGGTGGAATACCTGCTCCATTACGCCTTTGAACAGCGGGCCAGTGACATTCACATCGAGCCCAAGCGGGACAAATCATACATCCGGCTCCGGATAGACGGTGTGCTGCATTACATATACACTATCCCCCGCAACCTTCACGCTCCCATCATCTCCCGGATCAAGATCATGTCCAGGATGAACATCGCCGACAAGCGGCGGCCCCAGGACGGCAGGATCAAGACCAATTTCGCCGGCAAGGATATCGAGCTCAGGGTCTCCACCGTCCCGGTGACCTTCGGGGAAAAGGTGGTGATCCGGATCTTCGACCCCGAGATCCTGATGCAGGACCTTGACCAGCTGGGATTCTATCCCCGGGAATACCAGACATACAACGCCTTCATCCGGCGGCCCAACGGCATCATCCTGGTGACCGGACCCACCGGCTCGGGCAAGACCACGACTTTATATTCCTCGCTAAAAGCCCTGTCCTCGCCCGAGGTCAACATCATCTCGGTGGAGGACCCCATCGAAATGGTGATCGAGGAATTCAACCAGATCGGGGTCCAGCCGGCGGCCGGGGTCACGTTCTCCACCATCCTGCCCAGCATCCTGCGCCAGGACCCGGATATCATCATGGTGGGAGAGATCCGCGACCGGGAGACGGCCGAACACGCCATTCAGGCGGCCCTGACCGGGCACCTGGTGCTTACCACTCTGCATACCAACGATGCCCCTTCGGCCATGGTCCGGCTGCTGGACATAGGGATACCCTATTACCTGATATCCTCCACCGTGATCGGCGTGATGGCCCAGCGCCTGGTGCGGAGGATCTGCCCCAATTGCCGCCGGGAGCGGACGGCCAGCCCCGAGGATTTTGAAGGGTTCCCCGCCGGGGAGCGCCCGGCCAAGATATACTACGGCGAGGGCTGCGTGGACTGCCGGGGAACGGGCTACAAGGGCCGGATCGGGATATTCGAGGTGATGGAGATGACCGACAACCTGAAGGCCGTGTTGACCTCCAACAACGCCAACCTCAGCGAGATATACAAGACGGCCGCTGCCGACGGCATGGTCTCCCTAAAGCAGGTGGCTTTGCAGAAAATGCTGGAGGGATTGACGACTTATGAAGAAGTGATCTCGGTAAGCGGATAAAAAGTATTAGAACTTAAAAAAATAGTTATATGAAGATTAAAGTCATCTTGTTGCGTATATTTGAAAATGTACTTCTTGCTGGGGCCTTATTGGTAGTTATTCCAACGGTTCCTTCTGATATTTCGGAGAAGTTATCATTTTCATTTTTAAGCGTTATTCTATTTATTGCTAATAGAATATTAGTTCTAAAACGAAAGGCTGATAATTTAATTATCATTATTATACAAGTTATTGTATATGCTCTTTTTGCCTATGGGATTTATGAAAGAGTTCTAATGGGTAATTGAGGAAGTAAATGAAACTCAACGACGATCATTTCTGCTTCGCTTGCGGCCATAAAAATTCCGACGGCCTGCAGCTGAAGTTCACCTACCCTCAGCCGGGAACCTGCCGGGCCGAATTCGTACCGGAGCAGAAATACCAGGGCTGGAGTGGCATTTTGCACGGTGGCATCATCTCCACGCTTTTGGACGAGGCCCTGGCCCATGCCGTGGGCGAGGCGGAAGGGGGAGGCGGGGCCTCCGAAGCGGTGACCGCCGAACTGACGGTCAGGTTCAAAAAGCCGGTAAGAATAGACAACAAAATAGTTCTTACTGGCAAGGTGGACAAAGACAACGGGAAAATAGTAGAAGCCAGTTCTGAGATCACGGATGAAACAGGTTTGGTGCTGGCCAGCGCCAGGGGAAAATTGGTCAGGCCGGCAGTTAAGGCCGGATAAAAATAAAGAGGAGCGCAAATGGTAAAAATAATTTCATATTGTGGATTGGATTGCTCGGCCTGCCCGGCTTATATAGCTGCTCAAAAGGACGATCCCGAATTGCGGGCCAACACAGCCGCCCATTGGTCAAAACTTTACCAGTCAGACATCAAACCCGAGGATGTATTCTGCCAGGGCTGTCATTCTGACGGGGAAAGGCTTTTCAACCACTGCCGGGTCTGCCTGATGAGGCAATGCGGAAAGAATCTCAAGCTGAAGAACTGCGCCCATTGCCCCGATTATGCTTGCGAGAAACTGAAGCCATTCCTGGAAATGGTGCCCGAGGCCAAAGCCAATCTGGAAAGCATCAGGCAAAAGAATACAAAGCAGGCAAAAAGCCGATGACGGAATTCATCACCGACGGACAGATATACCAAAAGGTGATACAGGAGGAGATCCCCAAGGCCCGAAAATTCCTGTGGCTGGCCACCTCGGACCTGAAAGACCTTTATGTGGCCGAAGGCAGGCGGATGGTGCCTTTTTTAAAAGTGCTGTCCGGACTTTGCCAAAGCGGTGTGGAACTGAGGCTGATCCACGCCAAGGAGCCGGGGCCGAACTTCCGCAAGGATTTCGACCGCTATCCCCCGCTGATAGAGGGGTTGGAGAGACTGCTTTGCCCCAGGGTCCATTTTAAAACGGTGATAGTGGACGGAAAGTTTGCCTACTCCGGCAGCGCCAACCTGACCGGGGCCGGGATGGGCGCCAAGTCAGATGGCAGAAGGAATTTTGAATCGGGTTTTGTTACTGCGGAGAAAGACCTGGTGAACAGTATAATGAAACAGTATGATGAATTATGGATGGGAAAACACTGTGAAGCCTGCCAGCGCAAAGCCTATTGCACAGAGTACAAGGACATCCTGGACCAGTGAAGAATCATGAGTAAATCTGGCGGGTCATTGCCTGTCCCCAGGGCATATATCGTTTCGCTGGGCTGTTCCAAGAACCGGGTGGACACCGAGATCATGATCGGCCAGCTCATTCGGGCCGGGTATCAGATCACCGGAATGCTGAACCAAGCCGACGCAGTCATCGTCAATACCTGCGGCTTCCTGCAGGAGTCCGTGAACGAGGCCCTGGCCGAACTGGCGGCCCTGGCAGGGCACAAGAAAAAGTCCGGCTTCCGGCTGGTGGCCACAGGCTGTCTGGTGCAGAGGATGGAAAAGGAACTGTTGCGCGAAGTTCCTGAGATCGACGCCTTGGTCGGTGTGCATGGCTACAAGGACATCGTTTCCGCCGTAACCGGAAAAAAGAAATTGTCCGTCTCCAAAATCGCTTGTGATCATTCCTCGTCATTCTACCGTAATCGCATTATGACCACCGGTCCGGGCTGGGCCTATCTCCGCATTGCCGACGGCTGCGACAACAATTGTTCCTACTGCCTGATCCCCAAGATACGGGGAAGGTTCCGCAGCCGGAAGATGGGGGAGATCATCGCTGAGGCTAATATTTTGGCAGGCAAAGGCGTCAAGGAGATCAACCTGATCGCCCAGGACACCACCAATTACGGCTTAGATCTGTACGGTGAAAGAATGTTGGGGGATCTGCTGCTGAGGCTGGACAAGGTCAAGGGTTTGGAATGGATCAGGTTGCTGTATACCCATCCGGCCCATTATGATCAAAAGCTGATCCGGGTCCTTAAACAAAGTTCCAAGACAGTAAAATATCTGGATATCCCCCTGCAGCACAGCCAGAGCAAAGTTTTAAAGGCCATGAACCGCGGAATGGATCAAAAAATAACAGGATCACTGATCTCTGAACTGCGCCAGGAAATCCCCAAGCTGGCAATAAGAACGACCTTCATGACCGGCTTTCCGGGCGAGACCGAAACCGATTTTAATGCCCTGTTGGATTTTGTTTCCCGGCAAAAATTTGAAAAACTTGGCGCCTTTGCCTTTTCTCCGGAACCGGGAACCAAAGCATCCATGTTGAGCAAACAAGTGAGCCGCCCGTTCAAGCAAAGCAGGCTTCATGAACTGATGGCTTTGCAGAGGAATATCTCAGGCCTCTGCAACAGGTCCCGGATCGGCCAGGGATACAGGGTATTGGTGGAGGGGCCGGTGATAAAAGGATCCCCCGTTCCTTACAAAACGGGGTATAGTTATTACGGCCGCAGTTATGCCGAGGCCCCGGAGGTGGACGGAAAGGTATACATCAAAACAAACAAAAAACTGATTCCTGGAAATTTTGTCAAAGTCAGGATCAATAAGGCCTGGATCTACGATCTTGGCGGTACGTTAATCAACGATCATGATTGGATTATATGCTAATTGCTCTGATCTTCTTTCTTTTTGGCCTGCTGTTCGGTTCTTTTGCCAATGTCTGCATCTGGCGGATCCCCCGCAAGGAGGAAGTGGTGGTAAAACCCTCCCATTGTCCCGATTGCGGTGCCGCCATCAAATGGTATCAGAACATTCCGGTTGCCAGTTACCTGCTTTTGCGGGGCCGGTGCAGTGATTGCCATAAAACTATCTCCCTGCAGTATCCGATGGCGGAGCTGGCGGGAGGAGTCCTTTTTGCCGCCGCTTACCTGAAATTCGGTTTGGACTGGCGCCTGGCCGGGTATCTGCCTTTTTTGTGGGCCCTGCTGGTCATTTCGGTCATAGACCTCAGACATTATATAATACCTGATCTGCTGAGCCTTCCAGGGATGGGTCTGGGTCTGGTTTTTGGACTGGCAGGGACTTTTATTCCTAACTTTAATCTTTCTGTTTTCGGGAATAACGATCCTTTTGCTGTTTGGGCCTGGCTGGACAGTATGATGGGGATGCTGATGGGAGGAGGATTGATCTGGCTTTCGGCCTGGGGCGGGGAAAAGATATTCAAGCAGGAGGCCATGGGAGGCGGGGACATAAAACTGGCGGCAATGATCGGAGCTTTTGTGGGCTGGCAGGCAGTACTGATGGTCTTGTTCCTATCATTCCTGCTTGGCACCCTGGCAGGTGTTCCCCTGATGTTGCTGGATAAGCTGAAGAAAACAACTGAAATGTTTGAAGGAGTTTCCAAGGATCAGCCGGCCAAAGCCATGATTCCTTTCGGTCCATTCTTGGCAATGGGAGCAGTGATCACAATGCTGGCTGGAAAAACCATCTGGGGATTTTATGCGGCTTTGCTGGTTAGATAGCCATACAGAAATTATATTCAAAACTTTACGGCAGACACTTGACAAACCGCCTGATTTCGGTTATAGTTATTAAGTTAACAAAAGAAGCCACAAGGAGATATTTGTATTAGAGCCGTTCAACGTCAGGGATTAAACAGGGAATTGAGAATATTTAGAATAGCCCTTTTTAGCGTACCCTGATATCGGCTTGGTATTATCTCTGTTGGCAATGGATTTTGCCATATTTAGCCGGTATCAATCAATTGATACCGGTTTTTTTTATTTTATTTTTTATGATCGAACAAATAAAAATAATCATCCTTGTCATTGGGCTCATGTCCACCACGGCCGTGGCCCAGATAAAACTTTTAAAGTCGGATGATCGAAACGCTTTGATCTCATGTCAGTTCGCTCCTGCGAACTTGGTTCAGAATGACCAGAGACAAACCATTCCATCAATCAAAGGCTGTCAAACACAAGGGGAACCGGGACAACCCATAAGTTTGTATCAGCAGATAATGGTGGGTGTTCCCCCGAATGCCCGGGTGGAAGTTAAAATGATCTCCGGAGAATATGAAGAATATTCCGGCATCGATCTGGCTCCGGTCCCGTATTTAGAGGCAATGGGAAAGGACGATCTGGGTGGGTATGTTTATCGCAAGAACGAGAAAGAATATCAAGCCAAGGGATTATCACCGCAAACGAATGTAACACTTCATTCGCTTGAAATGCTGCGGCGCCACCAAGTTGCATTGATAAAAGTGCATCCTCTTCAATATGATCCAAGCTCAAAAATATTAAGGGTTTATAGCAGGATGCAAGTACTGGTTACCTGGGATATTACGGGTTATCCCGGAGTTGACATAGATGATGATGTATATGGACCGATCTTGGTCGATCAGATAATCAATTATCAGCAGTCAAAAAACTGGCTGACGGAATCATCCAAAGCCGGAACCAAGGCCGAAGATTCTTTTGCCGCCACCCCGGTCTGGTATAAATTATCGGTAGTTAACCAGGGAATATACCGGCTGGATTACAACTACCTGAAACGTAACGGAATCAATCCTGATATCATAGATCCCCGGACTATAAAGATATTCAACGGTGGATCGCGAGCCTTTTCAAAATCATACAGCCCGCCAACGGATACGTTAAAACAGATGAATATTTTGGTTAAAGGGGAGCAGGACGGCAAATTTGATGACGGAGACCAGATATTCTTTTTTGGGCAAAGCTTGGCCGGGTGGGATAAGAACAGCTCCCTGCTTAATGGCCATTACTACAACCCTTATGGCGACACCAACAGCTACTGGCTTTGCTGGGGCGGTGCTGCCGGCTTAAGGATGACCGAGCGTGACTGTCGTCCAATATCCTCGAATTACCTAACTCCGCAAAGTTTTACCGATACTTTGCATTTTGAACAGGATGTCTTTAATCCATTCAACTCCGGAGAGCTATGGTATTGGTTAAACATGAAGCGGTTACGGGTGGAAGAATACCGGAACTATAGTCTGCCTTTTGATTTATCTTATGCTATGCCGGGAACTTTTAAGGTAAAGTTAAACTTCCAGGCTGGAACTGACACTTCCAATATTCACCATCATGTAAACTGGGGGATTAACGGTATAATCTATAACCAAAAGGTATGGACAGGCAGACCATTTTCTGGATCTTATTCCGATTCTTTAACCCTGCCAGGACTCCCTGCCGCTTCCAATGTTCTGAATCTGCAATTGGATCGAGACTTTGCAGATACCTTGGATATAGTGTATTTGAACTGGTTTGAAGTTTATTACCGGCGGAGTTATGTGGCTTTAAACTATAACTTAAAATTCCGGGCCGATTCACTAATTGGACAACCTTACCGGTTCAACTTGACCGGTTTTGCCAGCGATAGTATGTTGATCCTTGATATCAGCAACCCCGAAAAGCCGATTAGTATATCAAGCGACAATATCTATCAATCATATTCTGAATTCGAAGATTTCTGGAATAACGAGAGACTTTACTGGGCCGCCTCCGGTCCCGGATGGAAGAGGCCGGCAAAAATTGAGCCTTATGCGTCTCAGGGCCTAAGGCAAAATTATTTAAATGTTAATTATCTGGTGATAACCGCAGATGAGTTCTGGTCCCAGGCCCGGGCTTTACTGGCGATGCATTCCAGCGAGGCCAGACTGCAGCCTATGGCGGCGGTAAAACTTTCCTGGATATACAATGAATTCAGCTTTGGCTTAAAAGATCCCTCGGCCATACGCAAATTCCTTGATTATATTTACCTGAACTCTGAGCAGACCAGTCCCCAAAGATGCCTTTTATTCGGTGATGGCAGTTACGATTACCGGGAGATAGACAAAACCTGGGGGCGGCATAATTTTATTCCCACTCATCAGGAAGATGGATTAAGGCTGGAGTTGGGTGAATATCTATTTGATTCATACGACGATTGGTATGTACGTTTAAATAATGCAAACCTTCCACAGCTTATATTGGCCAGGATACCTGCTAAAAATGCCGATGAAGCCTGGACGGTGTTAGCCAAATCCTCCCGTTATAAAGCAGCTACCGGTGATCTTCAGTGGCGAAATCGTGCGATATTAATGGCCGATGATGAATTTAAAGCCGGGGGAGTATATGCCATCGATGAAGAGGATCATACTGCTTATTCTGAATATCTGGCAAAAAATGTTTTGCCGAGCAGTTACGATATAACAAAAGTTTATGGGGCAATGCGGGAATATCCCAGGGGTTCGGATGGATTCAAACCTGATGCTCGCAATGCCCTGATCGGTTATTGGAACCAGGGAGCCGCAATCATAAACTTCTTTGGACACGGTGCCTATTGGGTCTGGGGACATGAGCATTATTTTATGGATACCGATGTGTCTAACTTATCCAACGGTGATAAACTTCCTTTTGTAATTATGGGTACCTGTGGAACGAGCAGGTTTGATATGGGCAGTCGCGAGTCAATCGGTACATCCCTGGTTGTTAAGAGTGGCGGGGGAGCCATTGCTACTGTGGGCGCTACCCGGGGGACATATTCTGACGGGAATTTTAACCTATCCAGGGGAATTTATGACAATATATTTACAGCTTCATATGATCTGGGACAAGCATTTTATAGCAGCAAAATTTCCACTGGTGGCAATTCACTTTACTCTCTAATGGGAGATCCGGCCCTGTGCTTGTCAAAACCAAACGGAGTTTGTAGTCTGGCCTTAAGCGATGATACCCTTAAAAGCCGGGGGCGTTATTCGGTAAATGGAATAATTAGCGGGTTGCCAGGATCTTTTAACGGTCAGGCATTGCTTACTATTTATGATGCCCCCCGGACTGATTGTTCAGTACTTACACCAACGTTGACATTCACGGTACCAGGCAAACCAATAATCAGGTTTGGATCTGCTGTCCAAGACGATAGCTTATATGCCAGTTTTATTCTGCCTAATATGACTTCGATTCGAGCGGAAAGCTTGGTGGTTGATAGCGCCCGTGTGAGTGTTTATGCATGGAACACAAGCTTTGATGCCAGTGGCGTTTTGGGCGGTAATCTTTGGCTGGGAGGGGCGGTGGCTCCGGATACTTCCGGCAACGCTAAACCTGTCATAGAAGTGTGGAACAATGGCGTCAAATTGACCGATGGGGATATAGTGGGTAAATCATCACAATTGACTGTTAAAGCAAGCGATGACAGGGGGCTTAATATTATTTCCTTTTTAACCAGCCAAACAGATCAGTTGCAGCTGGTTGTTGACGATAAGCTTCCCGTGTATTGTCTTGGTGCAGATTTTGTTTTTGACAATGGCAGTACCGTTTCAGGGCAGGCTGTTTGGCCCGTTGCGACCAATGCCGGTCTACACAAATTCAAATTCTCAGTTTACGATTTGGCATCAAATAAAGGTGTTTTGGAAATTAAACTGAATGTCCTATCTTCATCCGGTGAAAATAAGATAGACGGTGTTTATAATTATCCCAACCCCTTCAAGCAAAACACTTGTTTCACTTTTAATTTGTATCAAGAAGGCGATGTAACCATAAATATATATACCATCGCCGGCAGGATGATAAAAACCCTGGTTCAAACCGGCCGAAGCTTCGGTTATAATCAAATATACTGGGACGGACGCGATGCCGATGGCGGTTCCTTGGCCAATGGCGTTTATTTCTATAAAATATCGGTCCGGGGGGCAGCCGGAGAGGCCAGCAAAATCGGTAAATTAGTAGTAATGAAATAATCAGTTTAAGAATCAACAGGAGAGAAAAGAAATGCATCCCACCAGAAACAGAATACTAATGTTGGCAGCGGTGATATTACTGTCGTTCACCTATGCCTGGGCCATATCAGAAGGAGGAGCCATATTTTTGATGATCCGGCCCGGCGCCCGTCCCAGCGGTATGGGCAGCGCCTTTTGCGCCATTGCCGACGATGCCACCGCTACCTATTATAATCCGGCGGGCCTGGCTTTTTTAAAAAGGAACGATCCTCTGCTGAATTACCAGGATATTAAGGATTGGAACAGGTTCTTGAATAGTTTCAAGGATTCACCGGAGGGCAGTGCTTTTGCCTGGGCTGATCTTAGTGATCCTGAAGGTATGATAATAACGCTTTCCGGCTTACCGCTGCTGTCTCAAGGCGATATTGCGGACTGGAACAAACTTTTGATCATGCTGGCTGATACCTCGGGCATGGTGAATAAAAATATTTTACCTCAGTTATCCGAAGATGCCAGAGCCATAATCTCAGGGCATCAGCCAGGCGATATTTTGGATAACCAAGCAAAATCAATTTTTATTTATGCTCTGAATAAAGCGATAAATAATCAGGACACCTATAAGAAGTCTGGCTGTGGTGATGCCGCCATCCCGGAAGCAGCGTCACGCATCCTGGCCAAATACCGGATGATCCCGGACAGCTTGGGATTTTTGGTCTCAAACATTTCAGACCCCCAGGGACTGGCCCAAAAGATCAAAGGTCGGGCCGATCCGGTTTCCCAGTATATTTACGGCAAGATGGCGGGAAAAGACAAGATCATTTTATCCCGGAAATATCAGGACAAGAATTCCGATAGCCTGAAGTCAATCTTAGCCGCTGCTTTAAACAATGTCTGCCGGCAGGCTGATTTTTACAATGACAATAGATTTAAAAATGTAAAATTAAAGCCAGGGACTTTATCCTTATCCGGCAAAAAACTCAGCGGCGGGGCACTTTACTCCTGGAATCAGGACCTGTTGCTTCAGGCTTATCCCAGTTTGTTACATATCCAAACTGCCGAACTTTCATTGGAAGATCTCCGGCTGCTTAACCGGAAAGCTTTGGAATGTATGTTTGAAGGTGCCATTATGTCTTATCCCAGCATAAATATAAATAATACCCTGGCAGGTTATCTCAGAGAGAAAACTGGCGAGACCATTGACCAGATTTTTCTACAATACAAAGGCGAAGGCCCCATAGCCGAAGCAGAGCAAAGACTTTGGCTGGATGAGATCAACAAAAATGTCCTGACTGACACTCAACTGGTAAACCAGCCGGCACCGGGGGGGCGAAAATCCGGCCAATACCTGCAAAACCTGATTAAACGCGGACCAACAAAAAATCCAGCCGTTTTAAACCGGGCCCTGCTGGCCGGGTATTACCCGGAATGGTTTGGGGCCGCTAAAAATGAATCCAATCCTTTCCAGTACATCAAAAGTTTGATGGAGCCGAGCGCCCTGGCCGAATTGGACAACCATTTTAGTGGCCAGGGAGTTTCCAGTGAGGGCCGGCAGTTATTATTGGCCGGCCTGAATCTGATTATATCCAGACCAGATTTTTACCAGAAGGAACAGTGGGCAGATTATCCGGTACCAGCCGAAGCCCAGGAACTAGTGCTGGATCTATTGGCAGAAGGCACCGGGAATTTGAACCTGAACGATCTGCGCAAACTGAACCGGACTATGCTGGAAGCATTATACCCTTCTGAATTGGTAAAGATCGGCCAGGATAAAAGCTATGCCTCACTTATGCATTCGCCCTGGCTTTCCGAGATCTGGTCCGATGTTGGCGACATGTACTATGAATACATCTCTTATGTTCAGCCCTACAAGGATTGGGGAGTATTCGGAGGCAGTGTCATCTTTATATCCGAGGGAACCAGCCAGCATACCGGAAGTTTAGGGGAAGATTATGGCGAGTTCTCCAGCTACGAATTCTCCCCGATACTTTCATACGGCAATGAGATTTTTAAAGACCTGGCCGGCGGAGTTAACCTGAAACTGATCCATTCCCATCTGGCGCCCTTCGGGGCGGAAGGAAGCCAGGGCAAGGGCGTGGCCACCACCTGGGCTTTGGATTTTGGCCTGCTGTACCATGGGCCTTTTAAGGGATTGTCCTTTGGCAGCAATCTTCAGAACATCGGGCCTAAGCTGGTCTATATAGATGCCGAACAGGCCGACCCGCTTTCACGGAACATCCGGGTCGGCACCGCCTATAAGATACTGGACGGCCGCTGGGCCAAGCTTACCGCGGCGTATGACATTACCAAGATGCTGGTGGTTAATGACCGTCCCTGGAAGGAAGAACTTAAGGAGTCAGTCCAGCATGCCGGCATAGAATACCAGTACACAGGAGCGGCAGAACTGGGACTGCGCGCCGGGTATGTGTATGACGAGGCAGGCAAGATCAAAGGCTCAACCTATGGCTTTGGGGTGGGCTACAAGAAAATCCAGTTTGATTTCGGAATGGAGCCCGGAGGCGAATTGCAGAAATACAATAAAAAATTCTCACTTTCTGTCGAGTTATAATATGACGGTTGCACTTTTTAAACGCCGCCGGCTGGAACTATCGTGTCTATTGATCCTTACGGCATTAACCTCTGCGGGTGCCGGAGACCTGCAGGATATAAAACAGCAATGGAAAACCTCCCGGCCGATTTTGGAAAAGATCAAGCAGCAGCCCCGCCAGTACCGGGATGCCGTGTCAAAAATGAACCTGTTGGGCCGGGGTCGGGCATTTGCCAAATTAAAAGGGCTGAACAAACATGCGGTTCAGGACACCATTCGCGTTCTGGCAATTAAAGCCCAGTTCCAGCTGGATGATGACGCCAACACCGCCGGTAACGGGCATTTCGATTACACCGGCAACGGTCAGCCGATGTACATCGGCGGCAACTACCTTAACGGACATAACCTGGATTATGAGCCGCCACATGACAGCTTGTACATCCATAATCAGATGCTGGCCTTGCGCAACTATTACCTGGCTGTATCCGATGGACAATTGTACATAGAGTTTGAACAATGGCCAAAAGCCGATACATCTGCGTACATCTTACCCCACCAAATGTCATTTTACAGTGATTTTTACAACGGGGGAGCGAATTGGGGAGCGGGGTTGTATGTCCTGCTGAGGGATGCATTGGAAGCAGCCGGCAGCGACAGTTGCAGTTTTAGCACCGGAAGCGGGTCAGCCAAAGTCCCCAAAGCAGTGATGATATTCCATGCAGGATCTTGCTGGCAGACCGATCCGTACGGTGCAGACATCCCGTCAGTGTTCTTGCAGATGGATAGTTCCAGTCCCATCATTGTCAAGGCCGGGGCTGATACCATCTACGAAGGAATCATTGACGCCGAGACACAAAGCCAGGACGGGATGGTGCTCGGTTCGCAGGGCGAAATAGCTCACGAATTCGGTCATCAGTTGGGCCTGCCGGATCTCTATGATTATTCCATGTACTCGGTGGGCTTGGGAGAATGGGAATTGATGTCCTGGGGTTCGTGGAACATGAACGCCTATGTGCCGCCGCATCTTTCGGCCTGGTGCAAGGTATTTTTGGGGTGGTCTGAGCCTAAGACCTTGGAGCCAGGCGCGGACGCTACGGTTGCCTTTGACTGGGTGGCCAAGGACCCGGATGCCATCGTGAAAATACCCATTAATTCCCACGAGTATTATCTGATCGAGAACCGGCGGGCCTGGGTGGATCCCAACAGCGTCATCTCCGATTCTGCCTCGGCCGATTCCAACGGAGCCAGGGTATGGCGTAACGGAGTCTTGATTAAAGTAAACGACTACGACATGTCCCTGCCGTTTGAACTGGACGCCGGCGGATTATTGGTATATCATGTGGACGAAAATCTCATCAGCCAAAGATGGTATGACAACAGCCTGGAGACGGGGGACATTAAGGCCATCTATCTGCTGGAGGCTGACCATGTTCAGGATCTGCAGCGCTGGGGCGGATCTCCTTATTCCACCTATGCCAGCCCCTACGACGCATATTATGCCGGCAACAACGACCGGCTGGATGACGGCAGCGACCCGGCCACGATAGCCAATGACGGTTCGTATACCCATATTTCCGTATCCGGTATTACTGTCCCATCCGTGAGCATGAGCGCCAGGGTCAAGGTCGGATGGAGCCTGCCGGGTTTTCCTTATGATCTGGGGCAGACGGTGGACTGGAACAGCGCCAATTATGCGGTCTTGGGTGATACCACGGTTTTAATCATACCCGGCAACGATGGCAGGGTATATGCCGTGATGTCCAACGGCCAGGGTTTGTTCAATAGAGATACAATATTGGTATTGTTGGGTAGCGATACTGTCAAAGTAAGAGCTGAATATGCCAGAGTGTCAGGCAATATTTATTCTTCTCCTGCAATAGGAGACGTCAATAAAGACGGCCGGCCCGAAGTATTTGTGTCCTCGGCTGATTCGTTAACCCAGGGTTCTGTTTGGGGTTTTAGCTTTGACTATCATAGTGAAACGGAAATTACACCAAACGCCAATTCATATACCTTAAATAGAGCGGATCTGCTTGATAGCTTTCCCGTTTTTACCAAGGGCCCGATATTTTCATCGCCCACTTTGGCAGATATTGACGGTGATGATACTTTGGAAATAATGGTTGCGTGTGATGACAAAAAACTTTATGCCTGGCGCTTTAACGGAAGCCTTGTGTCAGGTTATCCAAAAGATCTGGCAATGGAGACCAGGGCCACCCCTTCGGCAGCCGAGTTGTATGCCAATTCTCCTGGTTCTGAGGTAATGATCCTTTCAGGGGATAGCCGGGTTTTCGCTCTGGCTGACAGCGGAAAAGATTTGTCTGGTTTCCCTGCATTGTCGCCATGGGTGGATTGGGCGTCGGCTTCCACCGCTGTTGGTGACATCAACCGGGACGGAAACCCCGAGATAGTGGCCTGTCCTAAAAATCAAATAACTGTTTTGGATAAACTGGGCCGTACCGTTTCCGGCTGGCCGGTATCCCACGACCAGACTGCAATAACCACTCCGGCCCTGGGCGATTTAGACGGAGACGGTTATCTGGAAATAGTGGTAGCCATCGGAGTCAAGCTTTACGCCTATAATTATAACGGGACCCTGATCTCTGGTTTCCCAAAAGTGATATCCGAATCCCTGAATGTCCAATCTTCTCCGGTGTTGGCCGATGTGAACAACGACGATCTGCAGGAGATAGTCATCGGCTCGCCAGATGGAAGGATATATGCCTTCAAAGGCAACGGTACCGATGCCCCAGGATTTCCTTTGACAGTTGGCGGCAAAGTACTTTCCACCCCGCTGCTGACAGACCTTGACGGAGACAGTTCTGATATCGAACTGGCCGTGGGTTGCGATGACGGCAATTTGTATGTCTGGAGCATCGGGTCGCCTGTAACTGTAACCCGCCTTCATTGGCCTATGTTCTGCGGCAATCAGGCCCATACCGGGTTTATTGACTGGGACCCGGCTCTGCGCGCTTTGTCTGCCAAGTCAGGGGAACTGATAAAGAACGCCTACGTTTATCCCAGCCCGGCCCGGGGCGACCACGCAAAGATCAGGTTTTTCCTGGAAAATAACGCGGAAGTAGATGTCAAGATATTCAATCTGGCCGGAGAGCTGGTCCGCCAGTACAGCCAGCCGGGGCAGGCCATGACCGAAAACGAGGTTGTCTGGAGCCTGGAGCAAATAGCGTCCGGCGTTTACATCATCAGGGTGGAGGCCAATGACGGAACGAATGCAATAGTAAAAACCTGCAAAGCGGCGGTGATAAAATGAAAAACACATTATTTATAACAGGTCTGCTTTCACTTTGCTTCTGTCAGGCATATGGTCAGGCGGGGCTGTCTTCTGCAAACTCAAAAGCAGGTGCTGCTCCCGTTATCAATAAAACAGTCAATGATACATCTGTATCTGCGGTGACAGATACCACCAGTAAAAGTATTGTTTCAAGGAAACTAAGAAAATCAGCCCGCAAGGCCTTCTTCCTTTCTTTACTGGTTCCTGGTTCTGGTGAGTACTATGCGGGACAGAAAGGATACACCAAAGGTTTTGTGGCCGCCGAAGCAGTGATCTGGTCGGCCGCCTGGTACAACAACTACCAGGGCAATATGCGGCGCCGTGACTATATTGCATATGCTGCCCAGAAAGCCGGTTCCAATTCCGGAAGGGATGACGATTTTTATTACCAGAACGTTTATGAATGGCCCAACAGTTACTGGTACAACGAGGACCAATGGCGGCAGGCCAGGGAGCTGTATCCTTACGATCCGGCTGCTCAGCAGGCTTATGTGTCAGATAAATTGTATTCGCCAGAAGATTCATGGGCCTGGCAAAACTACGACCAATGGTATTATTACCGGGGTCTAAGGGTCAGAAGCCGTAATTACCTGCACCGGATCAGTTATTCGGTGGGCGCTTCCTTTCTTAACCACATGCTTTCGGCGGTCAATGCCGCCAGGCTGGCCAAAAGATTCAACAAACAGAGGACTAAATTGACTCAGGGGCCGGATTGGCGCATGGAATGCTATTCCTACCAGCCGGAAACAATTACCCTGACTTTTTCACGCAGTTTTTAGGAAAGGTGTTTTAAAAAAAAACCAGATTATCCTCCGTCAGCTGAAAATAGATCAGGCCGGAGGATTTTCTGTATAATGTAAAGGGATGAAATATATGAGACAAATGATCTGCATTCTGGCTTGTTGTCTGGGTTTATTTTCCTGTACGGCCATTGTGGAGCAAAGAAGGCCGGCCCCCGGCGGCATCGGCGGCAAAACTGTGCAAGCCTTCAAGATAGCACAACTGAGCATCAATGATGATAGACCTTCCATGTGTTCCGGTCTCCGGGAAGACATTTATTTGTCCGACGCCGGCGGCTGGCGCATCATAAGCTACAAAAGCGACGGCAGTTTGATCTATGAGTCTGCTTTGTCCTCGTCCCGGAGTTTTTTGCTTAACGGCCAGGCCAACGGGGTTTATTTGGTGGATGACCTGAATAAGCATATCCAGTACTTTGACAGCTGGGGCCAAAAGCAAAGCATCATCTCTTATGCGGGAAGTTCTTTTGTCTCCGGTGCGGTTTTTAAGGACGGAAGCCTGTATCTTCTGGACAATCTGGCCAACTCAGTGGTGGTATTGGACAATCAGGGACAGGAAATGAGGCGATTCCGGCTGATGTCCGGCAATTCAGGTTTTCAGTGGCTCACCGCCCTGACGGTGGACGGAACCGGCACCGTGATGGCTGTGGCCGATGCCCGGGCCGGCAAGATTACGATCTTTAACATCTATGGCAGTTATCTGGGGAAGATCGACGCCGCACCTTCGGCTTCACCGTCCTCAATCTGTTTTGAGCCGGGGACATCAGTTCTCTGGGTCTGCGAAAAGGACAAAGGCCGTATCAGTTCTTTTGAGATCAAACCCTCCGGGATCAACACCGGTGCTGGCTGCGCCATTGCCGCTCCTTTGTCCGTGACCTGCAGCTCTTTTGGCAGTATCTTTGTAGTCTCGGGGCAATATTTGTTTAATGTCAGCGAAGAATGAGAACATTTGCAATAAAATATTTTCTGATGATTCTCATGATCCCGCTCTGGTCTTCATCTTTGACCGGTTGGGAAACAACAGGGAGGACCAAAGCCGTCATACCGGGAGGGTTTGACGGCAATTCGTATCAATTGCCGCACCGGCATATAATCAAAGACAGCGACTCCGTCCTTTTGAACGGCAACCCTCTGGTTCACAACAGGGATTATGCCCTGGATTGCCGCACCGGAAAAATATATTTCCCGGTAGGGCTTAAGATATCAGATACGGTAACGGTCTTTTACCGGACATTGCCCTTCAGCCTGCCAGAAAAAATTATCTATATGCCTTTGTTATCTTCAGCCGCCAATATACCGGATACTGTCGGTGCCGTGGCCGGTTTTGACCAGTCGGCCGTCCAGACCTATAAAAGCTGGCTTAATGAAAAAAGCGGGCAGGTCAGTTTCGGCGGAAGCAAGTCTCTGGGAATCTCAGCCGGAACGGGCCGGGATTTCTCTTTGGAACAGGCCCTGCAGGTGAGCATAGACGGGCAATTGAATCCTTCCCTTAAGGTAAACGCTTTTCTTTCCGACCAGAATATGCCTTTGTCAGCATCGGGCAGCACCGAAGACCTGAGCCAGATCGAAAAAGTATATATTAAAGCTCAGGGGAACGCCTGGGAAGCGGTTTTGGGTGATTATGAACTGGATCACAAGGGGACTTCATACTTTCAGATGAAACGTCAGTTGCAGGGCGTAAAGGCCGCGATTGATAGTAAACAGAATAACCTGGCCCTGGCCGCCGCCGTCACCAAAGGGAAAAAAAACAGATCAGATTTTACCGGACAGGATGGAAAGCAGGGGCCATATCAGCTTACAGCCGTCTCCGGCGAATCCGTTTTGAAAATACTGGCCAACACCGAAAGAATATGGCTCAATGGACAATTGCTGAAAAGAGGAGAACATCAGGATTACCAGCTTGACTACGAGACAGGTTTGTTGACCTTCAATCCTCAATGGCTGATATCCTCAGAATCCAGGATCATGGCCGAGTTCGAGTACTCGGGACAAAACTATCAGAGGCCTTTTTATTCGGCGGCCGCTAAGGCCGGGCTGGGAAGACACCTCAGCATCAAAGGAGGTTACCGCCAGGAAGGCGACGATTACAGCCGTCCTTTGGCCGAAGAGTTAAGCCAGCAGGACAAGAACGTCCTGGTCCTGGCCGGAGATGATACCTCCAGATACTGGGCCGATGGCGGCACTTTGGTTGAGGCCGGCCAGGGAAACTATTTGTTCCGCGATTCGTTCTATGTTTATGCCGGCACCGATTCCGGAAATTATTTGGTCTCTTTCACCAAAGTGGACAGCGGCCGGGGTGATTACCGCGACAGTATTGGCATCATAGTATATACCGGAAGGAATTTAGGGGATTATCTGGCCATAAAAAAACTGGCAGCCCCGTCTCAAACAAAGCTGTACACCATGGGGGCTTATCTTACCTGGCCGGGCGGTCACGCTGACTTTGAGGGAGCGGGAAGCGATCTGGACAAGAACCTGCTTTCTGGCCGGGACGACGGCAATAACCGGGGTTACTCCGGCATGACTAATATTTTCTGGAAACGGGATACGCTGTGGGGAGGAGGTTTCGAGGTCAACGGCCGGACGCTGGCGGTGAACCCGAATTTTGAAAAAAGCGTTGTTCCGTTCGATCCCGATTTCATCAATCGCTGGCAACTGTACAACTGGAATGGAACAAAGGCCCTTAGCCTCGGAATGCTCAGGGGAACCACTGAATACGGAATTAAGCTGGGTCCGGAGATGCTTAAAGCCGAAGCCGGATGGGGGCGACTGGAAATGGAACAGTCCGTCTGGGCTCGCAGTTACAAGGCCGGTCTGCAATTCCGCCCCGTTCCCGGGTATCTGTTAAAGTACGGATTTAACCGGAATTTACTGGGACAAGCATGGCCGGAGACCGCCTCCCTGGGAAAACGGGACGTCCACCAGGCGTGGGCCGGGGTCTCATATATGCGATGGAACTATCAGGCCGATCTTTCCTCGGGCGCAGATCAGGTGGAACGCGGAACGGCTGACAGTTACGGAAAAAAATATTATCTGGCCGGTTTGGGGATGGGGAGGAAAGGTGATATCACCGAGGGCCGGTTGACGCTATCCCGGCGGGAGGATCTTCTGAAAGATTCTCTGGGCCAAACTTTTAAATCCAGGTCATATACCACCGACCTTATCACAAAGCTGGGCTTGCTAACCGGACGGGCTTTTTCCGGCGGCCTTGAACACCAATACCGGCGCTTGGTCTACCGGCCTGGTGTACCGGGACAAAACCTTAACACTCATCTGGCCGTGCTCAGAACCAATTATCAGGGTTTGGCCCAGGCGCTGAAGGCCGGTTTGGAATATTCCATCAGCAGCGTCGAAACCCGCTTGAAGAGCGAGACATATTACCGGGTTCCTGACCGGGCCGGAGATTACAGTTATGATCCGGCAACTCTATCGTATTATCCGGATACGGCCGGAAACTATCTGAAAAAAGTTGAAGAGGCGGCGTCCGGTGTAATCGCTTCTGAATTATCGGCCAAAAGTTATATCAGTTATTCCCCAGGGCTTTCTGTCACCGGACATTGGCATCAAAAAGTAAGGTTGGACCTGAACGGAGCGGCCGGGCTTAAAACCGGACGCAAATTGTCCGGAGCCATGATGGTCTTTGAACCAGATGCGCTATGGGACAGGTCTGCCAATCTTTCGGCCAATCTGGACCTGGCCGGAGACCTTTGGTATTATCCTTCCGGCAGTCATTTTCTAAAGGTTCATTACCGTACCAGACGGAATGACGACAGCCAGTACCTTAACCGCAGGCTAACAGTTAATTTCCGGGAAGGGCGGGCTGAAATTGACACCCAGCTTGGTTCTGTTGTCAGGGCATTGTTTTACGGCGAACAGAATTACAACGCCAGTTCTTCGCTGGAATCAGGACTGGAAAGCGAAAGCCGGGGAACCAAGGCAGGTTTCGAGGCCAGCTATTTCCATAAGAACCGGACCGAGCCGGGGATCAAAGCCAATATGCTTTGGGAGAAACTATTTAGACAGAGTTATTACGTCAATATTCCCAGAATAAATTACCGTGATGTGGTGCTGTCTCCTTTTATCAGGCACCAACTGGGGCTTAAGGGCAGCATTCTGATCGAAATCAGCCAAACATACCGCCGGTCCGATCAATCCGGAAATGTAATACCGATGGAGTTCTCGGTCAGCCGGCCGCTCGGCCAAAGCCAAGGCTGGAAGCTACAGTGCGATTACAAGCTGAATAATTATTTGACATCATCAGTTTCTTATGATGGCCGCAAAGAGCCGCAAAAAAAAGCGGTACACAACGCCCGGGCCGAGATCAGGGCCAATTTTTGAGATGAGACGAAAAACAGCAAATATCATATTAATCCTGCTGCTGCCGGTTGCCAGTCTCTGCGGTCTGTCCGTTATTAGGGACAACATCCGTTTTGAAGGCCAGGATATTTATACCAGGGAGCAGCTGCTGGAAGTCTGGAATGCCCAGGGACGCTCTGTTTCCCCGGCGGATATCGATTCCGGCTGTAATGTAATACAAAACCGTTTTCGCCGGGCCGGTTTTTATCAGGCGGAGTATCTTTTGGAATACACCGGCGACAGCAGTTCCGTCTTGGTCCGGATAAACTCCGGGCGCCGCTATCTGGCTGGGGATATTGTTTTTGAAGGCAACAGCTATCTCAGCAGCGCCTACCTTCAGGGTTTGCTGTTCACCGGCAGGAATGAACCATTGGACAGCGCTACCATCATCCGGGATATGCAGGCCGTAAGCCTGGCCTATGCCGATAACGGTTTTCCCCAGGCGGAAATATCACTGAGAGAAGTGAGATATGAAAACGACCGTCTGCGGATAATTTACGGCATAGAAGAAAATTCCAGGGTCTTGCTGTCCAAAATAACATTTCAGGGGAATCTGGCCACCAAACATCAGACCATGCTTAAATTATCCGGCCTTGCTCCCGGTTTCCCATTCAGCCGGACGGTATTGCAAAAAGCGCTTGAACGGTTAAAAGTTTCCGGTTTGTTTGCTGAGGTTGGTCCGCCGGTTCTGTTGAAGGGTGACGAGGCGGGGCGGCAACAGGTCGTTTTCAATGTCAAGGAAGCTTTGTTCAACCGGATATTCGGAGCAGCCTCATACAATCAATCCTCAGCGGAGCAATCGGGCTGGCTGGCCGGTTCGGTTGACCTTTACCTGGGCAACATTGCCGGAACCGCCCGCAGCGCTTCAGTAAAATGGGAACGTCCGCAAAAAGAAAACAGCCGGCTGGAGATCGATTATTCCGAGCCGTTTTTGTCCGGTTTTGACGCTTCAGCCCAGGCGGGTCTTAAGCATATGGTGGAGGATTCTGCTTATGTCAAGACCTCGGCCAGTCTGATGGTAAAAATGCCGGTGGGTGAAGGATTTAATGCCGGAGTGGGGGCTGAATACGAAAGAATAGTCCCCGGCGCGTCATTGATCTATCAAAGAAGCAACAAATACGGGACCAAATGGCTTTTGGAATGGCGGAGGTCCGAAGATGGAATGTTTTTCAACGATATGCTTCTGAAGCTGGGAGCTGATTACGGCAAAAAAAACTATTACCAGCCCTCACAATCACTTACTGTCAGCAAGGTAACCGGTGATATGGCCGTCAGCAAAGAGATCTTTGCCCGGCAGGAGATATATTTTGCCGTAAGGAGCAGGGCGGTAATAACAGGAGAAAAGCCGGTTCCCAGATATGATCAGTTTGCCATGGGAGGAACAGCTTCGCTCAGGGGATATTATCAGGAGCAGTTCATAGCCAATCAGATCGCCTGGGGCAATCTGGAATACAGGTATCAGCCAGTTAAAAATTTGATTCTGTTCCCTTTTATTGATCTGGGTTATTTCTTTGACCGGGAAAGAAGTTTGAGGGGATACCGGGCCGGTTACGGATTAGGTTTTAAATTGGACACGCGGATTGGATGGATAAACATCGTGTATGGTTTGGGCCAGGATGACACTATCTTGAATGGCAAGGTGCATTTTGGGTTGGAAAGTGAGTTTTAAAGGTAATAATTTCACAGACCCAATTTGTTATTGTTTAAACACTTATACTGGTGTTATCTGATTGTAAATGAAATATTTGCGTTTCTAATCCAAAGTGTTACTTTTTTGCAGGACAGTGACATCGACTTAACTTTGCTTTAATATCAATAAGTTAAAATAACATATTCAAGTGTTTTATTAGAGGAATAGATATTGCATTATTATAATTGTTTAGTCAAATTATTTCATTATTGCAGTCATAAAATCACTTGGTAGCTAACCGCTTGCAGGAAAGGTCGAGAGAAAGACCATGAAAAAAACAATACTGATCATTGCTTTGGTTTTTATAACAGGTGTTGCCCGGGGCACTTTGTTGGTGGAGGATAACTTTGACTATCCGGCCGGGGACGATATAACCGCGCACGGTTGGACCCACCATAGCGGCACCACCGGGATCATTTTTGTCACCTCTCCGGGCCTTGCATATTCCGGCTACATCTCATCCGGCATAGGCAATTCAGCTGATGTTGACACCACAGGCTATGATGACAACTTTAAATTCAGCGACTCCGTTATGACCGGGACGGTCTATGCCTCCTTCATGCTTAACGTCGAAACCAATGGAGCACCCACCGGATATTTCTTACATCTTGGTCCCCCCACGGTTGGAACCAGTTATTGGGGAAGGGTGTGGGGGCAGAATTCGGTTGCGGATAGTTTCAGATTGGGGATCAGCAAATCCACTGAAACTGCAGGCAACTATTCAAGCTCAAATTTTGCCTTCAATCGCACCTATCTGGCGGTCCTGAAATACAATCTCACCGCCGGTACACTAAACGACACGGTAAGTTTGTTCGTTTTTGAAACGGGCGTTCCCCTGACGGAACCGGCGACGCCCACGATCGGCCCGTATACCAACGCTGGTTTCGCAGAGGCCACAAAGCTCGGAGCAGTCTGCCTGCGTCAGTACAGCGCCACCCAGAAATACTTTGTCGACGGCATCCGGGTGGGGACCACCTGGGCCGACGTCTGCCCGCCCACCAGCACGCCGTTCATCTCCGTCAATCCTTCTGCGCTAAACTTTAGCACTACGGCCTTGACCGATACCTCGGACGAGATGAGCTATACCGTCTCGGGCTCCAACTTGACCGCCGGCATTACTGTAACCGCTCCATCAACCGATTTTAGGGTATCGCTGACCAGCGGCTCCGGATACACCAACACCGTCACCATACCCCATACCGGAGGCACGGTACCGCCGACCGCGGTCTATGTTATTTTCAAACCTGCTGTTACCGAAGGATTAAGGTCCGGCAACATCACCAACGCCAGCGCCGGGGCAGTCACCCAAAACGTGGCGGTAAGCGGCACCGGTTCGCGGATTATCGTTGCCGGGGCGCCGCTGAATTTCGGCGCGGTGGTGGCGGGCAGCTATTCCCCGGAACAAACCTACATGGTCTACGGCAAAAACCTGACCGAAGACGTAACCATCACCGCCCCCGCTAATTTTCAGGTTTCCTTGACCTCTGGCTCGGGTTTTGGCAGTTCGGCACTGCTATTGATAGACGGCGATTCGGTGGCCCACACCACGGTCTATGCGCGGTTCGCACCGGCCGCCTCCGGCACCTTTATCGACAGCATCCGGCATTCCAGCCTGGGAGCCGTCAGCCGTTACCTGCTGGTGTCCGGCCGGGGCGTGGCCATAGAACCTACGGTTCAAGCCTCAAATATCATTTTTACCCGCGTCAATGTGGACACCATGACGGTCAACTGGACTAGGGGCAATGGCACCGGTTGTTTGGTGGTGGCCCGGTGCGAAAGTCCCACGGCCAATGTTCCTCTTGACGGCTATTTTTATTCGGCAGCCGATTCCTTCGGACAGGGTTCCACTGTGGGTACCGGACATTATGTGGTCTACAAAGGGACCGGAACATCGGTCAAGGTTAAAAAACTTTATGGAATTACTGCTTACCATTATGCTGTTTTTGAATACAACGGCGTAGATAGCTGCGAGAATTACCTGACTACAGCCTATCCTCAGAACTTTCAGCTAACCAATTCAGCCTCGGGTAAGATATCGGTGATCACGTTGGGAACGGCTTATTCCCAGAACTTCAACGCGCTGGATACGGTGCCGAACCCCGATGTGCTGCCTCAGGGCTGGAATTTCCGGGAGGAGGGAAGCACGGCCAATTATATCTATGCCGAGAACAATGGAGCGCTGAACACGGGGAACATCTACAGCTACGGGATGACAGACAGCGTGGATAGAGCCTTCGGCGGCCTGCAGACCAGCAGCCTGGTGCCGACCGTCAGCGCGGTGTTCACCAACAACAGCGGGGGAACACTCTCGGCTATCGATATCGGCTATTGGGGCGAGCTGTGGCGACTGGGGTTGCAGCGTTATGACAGCCTAAAATTCGAGCTGAGCACCACGGCCGGGATATGGACGGCTTATCCCCAGCTTAATTTTGTCACCCCGGAGACCACCGGCGCCTTTGGGATTCGCGACGGCAACAACTGGCTTTACCGCGACTATTGCTGGGCCAGCCTATCGGGCTTAAGCATACCTAACGGCGGCGATTTCCGGATCCGCTGGCTGGACGCCAATGCCCTCAGCTACGATGACGGGCTGGCCATCGACGACATTTCGATAATTCCGTTCAACGGGCGGACCATTCCCCGCATAATCTACACCTCGCCCTATGACACGGCCCTGGACGTGGCGGTCAACGCTCCCATAAAGATCGGTTTTTCGGATACCATGAACACCGCTTCATTAACCTACACCTGCAGTCCCAACCCAGGCGGCTGGTCGGCCTCCTGGAACAGCCCCCGCAACGACACTGTGACCCTGACCCACAGCAATTTCGCCTACTGGACGAATTATACCTTTACCCTGACCCAGGCCCGTGATCTGGAGGGATTTAATTTTGTGGCCGGACCCTGCGCCAATCCCTTCAGCTTTAGGACTGCGGTAGACCCGGCCGCTCCGCCCATGTATATCACCATCATCAATGTAGGCCAGGGCGATGCCGCCGTGATACAGTCCCCGACCGGCAAAAGAGTGCTGATAGACGCCGGTGACGTAGAGGATGCCACCACGGTTTTCAATTTCATCAAAGACAGCCTGGGCACACCTAACTCCAGGTTCCTCGATTACACTTTCATGAGCCATTTTCATTCCGACCACGGCGGCGGCCTGGATCAGGTGATCTTCCGGCTGGATTCTCTGAGGGTGGGGGCTTATGACCGGGGCGACCTGGATGCCACCGGCACCACCTACACCAATTATCTGGATTCCCTAAGCGCCAAGGGCTGGTCGGCCAAACGCCACGCGGTGACCATGGGGCAGGAATTTGACCTGGGCTACGGGGCATCGATCAAGGTCATCTGCTTCAACGGGAAGACCCTGTCCGGCGACGGGGTGAATCCCACTGACGAGAATAACTATTCGCTGGGGCTGCTGATCAACTACGCCAACAAATTCAAAATGGTGATGTGCGGCGACATCTTCCGGGACCAGGAGCGCCTGCTTTCCCCGGACCTGGGCGGAAGGATCTCGGTACTTAAGGCCAATCATCACGGCAGCAATACCTCCAACGGATTAAAGTGGGTAACCGACCTGAATCCCATGGTGACCGTGATCCCGGTGGGCGACGGTAATTCATACGGACACGTCCATGTCGAGGCCCGTGATTCTCTGCTGGCCGACCCCAAGTCCAGCAAAGCCGCCGGCGACAGCAACCGTCTTTACCGCACCGAGCTGGGCAGCGGAGCCGCCTGCGTGGCCGGAAGGGATACGGCTCTTTGGGAAAATATTCATATTGAGGTAACTCCCAACGCAGCCACTGTTTTCCGGATCATGAACGACGGGCGGATCTTCCCCGCCCTGGCGGTGGAACTTTCGCAGTTCGCGGCCATGGTCAGCCAGTCAAATTCAATAGTGATCAGCTGGCGCACCGAAAGCGAAAACGAGTGCTATCTTTGGAAGATCGAGCGCTCCGTACGGGCGGAACGCGGTTTTTCCGGGATAGGTTCGGTGCCGGGGCACGGAACAGTAAGCTATCCCAGCCAGTACGAATTTGAAGATACCGGCTTACCCAGCGGGACATACTATTACCGTTTGCTCCAGATAGATAATTCTGGGAAATCAACTTATTACGGCCCGGTAAGCGTGGACTATGTTCAAGGCTCTGCTTGTTCCTTTGCCTTAAGCCAATCCCGGCCAAATCCCTTTGGAAAAGGCAGCCTGGCCATCTCCTATTCACTCGATAAAAGCGACCGGGCGGCCCTTAAAATTTATAACATCCTGGGGCAGGAAATCAAAACCTTGTTTGACCGGCAGCATGAACAGGGATCCTTCACTGTTAAATGGGATGGGAGGGACAACAAAGGTCGAGAGCTTGCCAGCGGAATTTATTATTACCGCCTGAGCTTGGGGACCCGCAGCACCTGTAAAAAGATCACAGTGATCCGCTGACAGCGCCGGGGCATTCTTGACTTGCAAAAAGTATGCTTTTTTGCTATAATGCGAAAGAATGCCCCTGTAGCTCAGATGGATAGAGCAACGGTTTCCTAAACCGTGTGTCGGCCGTTCAACTCGGCCCAGGGGTACCATCTTTTGTTGATTAAGAAAACTATGGAATATTTATAAAACAATAAAAAGGAGAGAAAAATGAAAAAAAACCTGTTCGCTTTGCTGGTATTGCTGGCCGCGGTATCTGTTCAGGCTCAGAGTATCATCATCAACGAGGTGCAATACGACCCCATCGGGGCAGGTGTTGACACTAAGACTGAGTGGATTGAACTCTATAATCCAACTGGCGACGACATAGATCTTTCAGGTTGGAGGCTTTGCGATAATACTGACAGTATAGGAGAAGTATTTCCAAGTACAGTTCTGGCGGCCGGGGAATATTTAGTGCTGGCGGCTTTGGTAGACAGTTTTCATCTTGATTTTCCGGGGGTACCGGCCATTAACTGGCCAGATAGCAGTCTTTGCGGTGCATTGTCTAACACGGCCGACATCGTTGTCATTGTAAACTCGTCCGGAACAATGGTTGATAGGGTCAATTGGGGTGCAGGAACGTGGACCCAGGCAAGTTATGTGAAATACGGTTATTGGGATCCAGCCGTAACCGATGTCGCTCAGGGACATTCCATAGGTCGTAGTCCAAACGGAATTGACACTGACCTAGCGGCCGACTGGGCCGACATTAGCGTTCCCACACCAGGAGCTTCCAACGGTGGAGCTATAGTTTACACTCCACACACAATATATGAGATTCAGAACGGAGGTGGTCTAACCGATTCATCCGTTACGGTGGTCGGCATTGTCACTTCCCCTAAATTGGTGGATTCCCCCGGATTTGTAATTGCTGACGCAGCTGGTGCGTGGCACGGAATAATTGTGAGTTCAAATGCTGCCGTTTCCCGCGGCGATTCTATTACAATAAACGGTACGGTGCAGGAAAATTTTGAACGTACCCAGATCAACGCCGCCCTGGTAACAATCCTTGGGGTCGGCACCATTCCTGCAGTTACCGATGTTCAGTTATCAGACATTAAAACCTCCGCCGTCAATGCCGAATCATACGAAGGCGTGTTGGTCAGAGTTCCCAAAGCCCTCAGCACTGATACTACCTGGATGACCCCAACCTACGGCGAATGGGCAGTTTGCCTAGGCGTAGACACCCTGAGAATAGATAATTCCAGCACTAGCAACGGTATCTATTATGCAAAACCGGTTTTCGGGGTTGACAGCGTAATGGTGACAGGTATTCTTAATTATACATATTCACATTTTAAATTGATGCCCCGGGATTCGGCCGATGTAATTAACTACGGCCCGAATGGAGTAACAGGACAACCGGTTATTACCAGCCTGCCGCTAACTTTCGCGCTCAAGGCTTCACCCAATCCGGCCGGATTGAGTTCCCGGATATCATTCAGTCTACCCACGGCTTCAGTGGTGGAACTTTCCATATTCAACATTGCCGGGCAGAAGGTGGCCACTCTGGCTCAGGGCAGCATGACAGCCGGCGCACATTCAGTAGAATGGAAGGCGGGAAATGTTCCCAACGGAGTGTATTTCTACCAGTTAAAGGCCGGTGGCCGTCCAGTCAGCCAAAAGATAGTTGTTCTCAATTGAAAAAGCAAAAGGCAATTTGAACAAAAAGGGAAAAGATGAAATATTTATCTTTTCCCTTTTTTCTTGCAGTCTATTGACTTGGCCGGGTTAATAGGGTATTATTAAAAATTGATATCAACCTGATTTTTATGGTTAATAATTACAAGGAAAATAAATTTTGGCCCTGGCTGATACTGCTGCCGACCATCGTGATCGTGGCCGTCTTCCGGCTGGCGCCCATGCTCTACGCGCTGTTCATGAGTTTCTTCGACTGGGGGCTGGCAGGGGCCCGGCGTTTTGTGGCCTTTGGCAATTATTTCAACCTTTTCCTGGACCCGAAATTCCACAAGAGCCTGCTCAACACCTTTTATTACGTGCTGGGTGTGGTCCCGGCGTCTTTGTTCATCGCACTGTTCATCGCCATTCTTCTGAATCAGAAGATCAGGCTTACCCCGGTATTCCGCACCGCGCTGTTCATCCCGGTGATCACTTCCACGGTGGCCGTTTCCCTGGTATGGAAATGGATCTTCAACCCCAGGATGGGTCTGGCCAATTTCGCGCTGAAGGCCCTGGGTATGAAACCTGCGTTGTGGCTGGAGGAACCGGCCGGGATACTCAACGTCATTTTAGCTCCGTTGCACGTCAAGCTTCCTGCATTGCTGGCCGGACCAAGCCTGGCCATGTGCGCCATCATCATCATGAGCATCTGGCATTCCATCGGCTACAATGTGATCATTTTCCTGGCCGGGCTGCAATCAATACCCCGCGATTATTACGAGGCCGCCCAGCTGGACGGGGCGGGAAGGTGGGCCACCTTCCGGAACATCACCTGGCCCCTGCTGTCCCCTATAACATTCTACGTGCTGATCATGACCACCATCACCTCATTCCAGGTGTTCATCCAGATATATACCATGCAGGGCCCGGTGGGAGGGAACCCGCTGGGGACTACCAGGGTGCTGGTATACTATCTTTACGAAAAGGGCTTTGCCGACTGGCAAATGGGTTACGCCAACGCCATCGCCTTTGTGCTGTTCCTGATAATTTTGGGGCTGACTTTGATCCAGAGAAAAGTGGTGGAGAAGAGGGTCCATTACCAGTAAGCAATGTATCAAAGGCTGTGAACCGTGAAAAGTGAATTGTGAATCGTAAACACCTAATAGTAATATGAGATCAAGCGGTACCAAAATAATAGTTTATCTCCTGCTGACGGCCATCTCGCTGGCGATGGTGTTCCCCTTCGGCTTGATGATCTTGACCTCGCTCAAGACCCAGGCCGAATCCATCACCGTACCCCCGAAACTTCTGCCGGCGGTTCCCCAGTGGGTGAATTATCTCAACGTCTGGCGGCAGATCCCGCTGCTGCGCTATTTCATGAACACCGTCATCGTCACTGTGCTGACGCTGTTGGGGGTGATCGTCACCTCCACCCTGGCGGCCTTCGCCTTTTCCTTCAAGGAATTCAAGGGAAGGGACCTCAGTTTCATGGCGCTGCTGGCCATGATGATGATACCCCAGCCGGTATACCTGGTCCCGGCCTACGTGATACTGGCCAAGCTTCATTGGCTGGACACATTTTACGCCATGATCGTCCCCTGGGTGGTAAACATCCTGTCGATCTTCCTGATGCGCCAGCACTTCAAGACCATCCCCCTGAGCCTGTACGAAGCATCGAAGATGGACGGGGCGGGGGACCTGCAGTTCATCTGGCATATCCTGCTGCCCGTATCCAAACCGGTGCTGATCACCATCAGCCTGTTCTCCGTCATCGGCAGCTGGAACAGCTTCCTTTGGCCCCTGATCGTGACCAACAGCGAAAAGATGCGGCCTCTGCAGGTGGGTCTGGCCTATTTTTCCCAGGAGCAGGGCTCGCTCTGGCCTTCGCTGATGTCGGCCTCCACCATGGTGATCATGCCGCTGATCGTATTCTACATCTTCGCCCAAAAACAGATCACTGAGAGCTTCGTCTCCAGCGGCATCAAGGAGTAGCTCTTGCATGGGAAAGCCGCTAAGCGATGCACTGAGTTTGATCGAAGTGACGCGATGTTTGCGAAGAATGCTTTAATTTTAAGGAACATTTTTACTAAGCTCTGGTTTTGAATATTTATTTCAGATGAAACGACTTTCTTCCATAATCCTACTACTGATCCTGACGGGAGGGTGCGGTTCCAAACGGCAGGAGGATATCAGTCTGTGGCACGTGATGGGCGGACCGCTAGGGCAGACTCTGGATTCCCTGATCACCGGCTTTGGACGGGAGCACCCTGGGCAAAGGATCAAGGGCGTCAGCATGGGAAGCTACACCGCGCTTTCCCAGAAGCTGATGGCCTCGGTGGCCGCCGGCAACCAGCCCGAGATGTCCCAGTCATACGAAGCCTGGACCACCCAGCTGCTGGAAAAAGGGGCTATCAAGCCCTTCGGGGATTTCATCAAACCTGGTGAGGCCGATGATTCCCTGCTGCTATCCGACATCTATCCGGTGATGCTGGAGGAATGCTCCCGGGACGGCAAACTAGTCTCGCTGCCGTTTAATAAAAGCGTGCCCATCTACTATTACAACAAGGACCTGTTCGCCAAGGCCGGACTGAACCCGGAAAAATTCCCGGAGAACTGGGAACAGTTCATAGCCGCCGCCCGGAAACTGACCATTGACAGGGACGGCAACGGAATCCCCGAGCAATGGGGAACTGCCTTTCCCAGCGGGGCCTCATGGATGTTCCAGTGCCTGCTGCTGCAGAACGGGGGGGACATCTTCGGCCCGGACAGCCAGACCGCTGCCTTTGACAGCCCCCAGGGGATTGAGGCTCTGCAATACCTGGTGGACCTGCTCTACAAATACAAAGTGGCTTACCTGACAACCGGCTTTGAACATCAAAACGATTTCTTATCGGGCCGGGTGGCCATGATCCAGAGTTCCTCGGCCTCTTTGGCCTATATGGCCCAGCAGAAGATCCCGTTCAATCTGGGGATCGCCCCGTTGCCTGGGAAAAAGAGGAAGGCGGTAGTGCTTTCCGGCACCAATGTCATCATGTTCCGCCAGCCGGAGCAAAAGGCAATGGAACGCTGCTGGGATTTTATGAACTGGTTCTTAAGCCCGGCCCAGACCGCCAGGTGGTCGGCTAATACCAGTTATCTCCCGGTGCGGCGTTCGGCATTTAAAGAGCCAGTATTAAGGAACAAGTTCGCCAAGTATCCCGGGATGGAACAAGCTTATCTTCAGTTGGAATTCGCCTATCCCGAACCACGGCAGGTGGCCTGGTTCCTGGGGCGCAGCATAATGGAGGAGGAAGGCCTGCAGCCGGCTTTAAAGGGCGTGATGACCCCGGCCCAGGCCCTGCATCATGCAGCCAAAAGAGTGAACCAGCAGAGCGGGGTGAATAGTTACAGCCCCTGGTTGAATTGGACGGTTTTTGGGGTTATAATGACAGGACTTGCTTTGCTGGCGATCAGGAAGCATAGACTATCAATGAAAAAATGACAATCATTAAATAAAGGAATGGAAAATGTTGAGAAGGCTGTTCAAACTGGTATGCTTTGGAGTCCCGTTGATGCTGCTTCAGGCGTATTCAGCCCAGGCCCAGTTGCTGCTGGAAGAGAACTTCAGTTACTCCACCGGCCAGCTGATGTCGGTTAGTGGAGGAAGTTGGATAAACTTTTCCGGGTTGGGGTCCAACCCGATATTGGTCTCCAGCGGCAGTCTGGTGTATACCGGCTATCCATCATCAGGCATCGGCAATAAAATTGACATCATCAGCACCACGGCGACTGCCGAGGATGACGGCCGGGTATTCAGCCAGAGCCAGATGGTCGGTTCAACTGTCTATTTTGCATTCCTGTTGAATGTTGCCGACACTATCGGCTTGTCTGCAAATAGCAGCACGACTGGAGATTACTTCGCAACAATTGTCCCATCGGGCAGCATTTCATACTTTGGCCGGGTAAGTATCCGGAAGGGCGCGGCAACAAACACCTACAATCTGGGTCTTAGGGCATCAACGACCAATGCCACGGCCGTATGGTCTGCCGTCGATCTTGCGCCCGGCACGACCCATTTAGTGCTGGTCCGCTACCAGATGATCTCTGGCAGCGCCAATGATGACGCCGCCCTGTTTATTGACCCCTCACTATCAGGTGCAGAACCAACGCCTGACATCAGCCAGATCTCGACGTCAACCGCCGAACCCGACAGCATCGGGCGTATTGCCATCCGCCAGGGTAGTGCCGGCACTCCAAATGCAAGCATTGACGGGATCCGCGCCGGAACCACCTGGGATAATATACGGGGCGTTCTGCCAGTCAACCCGTTAGTGGTCTACGTCAGCCCGGCCAATAATGCCGCGAATATCAGCCCGAATAGTGCGATCTCGGTCACTTTTGACCGGCTGATGAATGCAGCAACAATAGATACTGCCAGTTTCGCCGTATCTGGGATCAAACAATCCCGTTATTATCCGGATTCGATCAGACCATCATCTAATAACGCTATTTATACCTTTTACGTGCAGGACAGCCTTCGCAAAAGCGATACCATCACAGTAACCTTGTCCACGGCAATAGCAGATACCGACGGAAACCATCTGCTGGCACCTTATAGCTGGAAATTTTATATTTTTGTACCTGAGACAATTAAGCCTTACCTAGTGGCATCAAATCCTGCCAATGGAACCGAATGGGTAAGGGTAAACACCAGTATTGCTCTTACTTTCAGCGAAGCACTGGTCCCGGCCACTATTGATACTGGCTCGTTTGAGATTTTAGGGGTCAAACGAAGCCGATATCCTATATCTGCTCCTGTGCTTAGCAACGGGAATACCCTGGCAACCATCACCCTTGCTGACAGCCTGTATTACAGCGATACAATCACCGTACACATCAAACCGGTCATCAGCGATCCTTCTGGCAACCTTGTTCGCGACACAAGTATAACTTTTAAAACTAAATTACGACCCGGCCTGAGCATCCGCGATATCCAGTATACGATTAGTCCCAGCGGCGATTCACCCTATAAAGACAGTATAGTTACAATCGAGGGGATTGTAACTTCTCAATTGCTGACAAAAATGAGTACTGATAAAAGTTTCTGCATCCAGGATGAGTATGGCCCATGGAACGGAATTTGGGTATACGATCCTGGGGTATCATTTAGCGTTGGCAATCGGATTCGTCTTACAGGACAGGTACAAGAATATTATGAACGTACAACAATTGGAAATATTCAATCTTTTGAAATGCTTGATTCATATGTCCCGCTGCCTGCCCCAGACAGTACAAATACCACTGGTGCCGTCGACGTCGAGGCTTATGAAGGTGTTTTAGTCAGAGTGCGTAACGTGGGTGTTACTGCTGCCCCCAATACGTACGGTGAGTGGACAGCATCTGATGGCAGCGGCAATTGCTGGTTTGATGATGCCTCTGGTTATAGTTATGATGCTAAGGTGGGCGACAGCTTAAAATCCATTACCGGAGTTATGGATTATACATTTAGCAGTTTTAAAATACAGCCACGTAGCGATGATGATATAATTGATAATTTCCCGCCATATATTAAAAAAGTGTTAGTAACTGATGCAGCGGTATTGATATTTACGAATAAACCACTAAACACTGTTTTTGTAAACGATTCTACTGTCATATTGCAGGGCAATAAAAATGGATACCGTACTTTTACTATTACTGAAGATACTTTACTTTGTGAATTGAAACTATGGCCTCAGCCAGCATTTGCCATTGGTGAAAGTCTTACATTAACATTAAAGGGGACAATACAGGATATATCTGGCATAACTTTGGACGGTAATGCAAACCGCATTTCAGAGGGATCTCCTTCTGATGATTATATGGGCAAATATTTAAATTCTTCTTTATTGTTATCAATTGCCAATGTCCAAAAACCAGGTGCTAACGGTTTTGCTTCCTGCGTAGAAGGTAATACAGTAACAATCGAAGGTATGGTCAGCGGACCCGACAAGTATTTCTCCAGTTCCACCGCCACAAACGCCAGTTGGTACGTTCAGGACAACACCGGCGGATTGAACGTTTACGGCGGAACGAAAGATGTATTTCTTTTGGGAAGAAGGGTGGTGGTCACCGGAATTGTTACCGAGTATAACGGGATCACCGAACTGTCAAGCTCTGCTGCCGATATCAGTGTTTTGGTTTATGCCAGAGAGCTGATCGAACCAAAAACCATGGTCTACAACCAGCTTTTGGGAGAATCCATTGAAGGTTTGCTGGTATCGGTGGAAGGCACGGTCAGCGCTATTCCGGCCTACGCCGGAGGCGGATACAACATGGAGATCCGCAACGGCAACGCCACCATCGCGGTCAGGATCAGCGAAACCAGCGGCTTTAACCTGAATCCGTTCGTCTACGGCGCCAAGGTCAGAGTCACCGGGATCGTATCTCAATACGACAAGGAATATCCCTACAACAGCGGCTATCAGCTGGTGCCCCGGTTCGGCACCGCATATACGTACGACGGGGTGAATTATCCGCCGGACATGGTTGTATTGACCGATACCATAGCGGCGGCCGTCGAGGGATCGATCGTGTCGGTCAGCCCCAATCCGTTCTCCCCTGATTACGGTCAGGCCGGCATCATTGAGCTTAACGCTCCGTCCGGAGATCATCTGACACTAAGGATATACGATCTCAAAGGGCGGCTGGTCAAGAACTGCCTGAACAATGTGCCAGGCGGCCATCAATATTATTATTGGGACGGCACCGATGACTCCCATAGAAGGGTCTGCATCGGCATGTACATAGCGCATCTCAGGACCGTTACGGCCGAGGGATCCATCACCGACAAGACCAAGGTAATCGTTCTGGCCACAAAACTGCAGTAAAGGACTTGAAAAATGAAAAAGATACTGACGATCATATTCACACTGTCGCTGGCAGCGGGAAACGCCCGGGCGGCGTTTGAGGATTGGCAGGTAGGCATCCGGGCCAACGCCATGTCCGGGGCGTACACCTCAATCGCTGATGACATCGAAGCAGTACGCTGGAACCCGGCCGGGCTGGCCCAGCTTGATTCCTGGCAGGCTTCAGCCTATGCCAAGCGTTTGTGGGGAGTGGCCGGATTGACCAACCAGACCGCCAGCCTGGGCCGGAGTTTCGGCAAATGGGGAGGGGCGGCGGTCTCGGTCCAGCAGGTAGGCTGTGACCTGGAATCGGACCAGGCTGTCACCTTATCCCACGGCTTCGGTCTAAATGACCAATTGTCGTTCGGCTATAATTTCAATTTTTACCGGATCTGGCAGCAGGACTTCGGATCGGCCATGACCCTGGGAATAGATGTGGGGATGATGGCCAAGGTATACCGGACCTGGAAGATCGGCTGCTTTGGGCACAACCTTAACCATCCCAGCCTGGGCAAGATCTATCAGTACGACCTGCCCAGCGGTGTCTCGGCCGGAGTCTCCTGCATCCCTTTCAGCGGCGTGACCGCTTCGGCCGAGGCGGGCAAGGACGTAGGCAAATTAACCCGGTATAAATTCGGCGCTGAATACGGACTATGGCAGGATAAATTGGCCCTGAGGGCCGGCATCCTTAGCGAAGGACAGCTTACCCTTTATGATCTGGGCTTTGGAGTGAATGCCGGGGGCATACTTGTAGGTTATGCCTTTGAAGGCGGGCATCAGGCCTTGCCGGGCACGCATCAGATTGGATTGGGATACAAATGGTGACCCTTATGAAACATAAAAGAACGAAACTTAACATCGTCTTCCTGGTCCTGGTGCTTTCTGCGGGAAGGATTGACGCCCAGCAGGTGGATCTATATCAGGAAACGCCGGCCGCCACGGTCACGCCGGACACGCTGACAGTGGGTATCGGGGTCCAGCTGGACGTCAATACCATCAGCCGCCAGGAGATCATGGGGCTGAAGGGCATACCGCCGGAACTGGCCGAGAACATCTTGGCCTACCGTTTCGAGCACGGCCCCTTCACCAGTTTTTACCAACTGATGAATGTCAAGGGAATGACTCCCGGTCATCTTTATAAATTGAGAGACCAGCTGGCGGTCTTGCCTTACACAGGCACCACCGAGGTCAACCGTTATATCGCCGAACTGCAGGATCGGCTGGCCTCCGAGGAATCTCCCGGCAGCGGGGCCATCAACGAATGGGAGGAACTTCTGCTCCATCCCATGGATATCAACCAGGCCACCGTGGATCAGCTGCTGACTTTGCAGTACGTCACGCCGGTGGACGCGGCGGCCATCGTCAGACACATCAGGTCCTCGGGCAGGATCACAGACTGGCGGACTCTGCAGCGCAACATAGAAGGCCTTTCTCACTACGGTTTCACCAATCTCAGGAATTATGTGACCATAAACCCCAGGGCCGAGAAGTTCTATTATGACGGGAACTACCGGGTGCGGCTGACATCCGACGACCGGATCGATCCCGGATCCCAGGATGATTTTCGGTATCAAGCTGCCACGTTGAATTCGGCATTGCTGGCTTTCATCCCCGGCGCCGCAGTCTATGACACTCTGACCACCGGCAAGAAATTGTCCCAGTATGGCTGGTCGGAATCCCAGATCGCCCTGTTGAAAGAGCGTCTGCAGTCCGAATACGACCAGCTGAGATATGCCAGAAATGAATTGGCCGTTCAGCATCGCTTAAGGATGGACCTGGGCGGCGATTTCAAACTGGGATATTATTATCAGAAAGAACCTTACGAAGAAAAGGGATTTTCCAAGGCGTATTTTGCCCTTTACGACATGAAACCCCTTGACAAGCTGGTGGTGGGGAACTACCGCCTGACATTTGGGCAGGGATTGGCCATGGACAACCGCTGGGCCAGCGATGAGTCCATGGTCCGGAGATTCAGTCAGGGAGCGGGCCTTTACGGTGACATTACCTCCAATGAGGAATTCGCCTTGCGGGGGGCGGCGGTCCAGGCCAGCCTGGGAAGCATCAGGCCTACCGTGTTCTATTCCTCAGACGCCCGGGACGGTATACTCAACCGGGACGGGACCGTCAACACTTATTTTGCGCCCCACCCAAGATATGCCTGGTACCGCGACGTTTTCAACGAACAGACCTACGGCGTGAATCTGAACTGCGAGCTGGCCGGCCTGTTGCCGCTTCCAGTGGGTACCAGCGTCGGTTTCACAGCTTTCGAATGCAAATACGACAAGCCATTCCGTCCCGACGCCTTAGAACTGGATCTGCCGGGCGACAAGAACGAACTGTCCGATCCCAATTTCACCCAGCTTTGGGCGGGGACGTCCCGGAACATCAGATCCGGGAACTTTAGAACGGTGGTGGACAACCTTTCGGTGGAAGGAGAGCTGGCGCATTTGAACGGAGCAGGCTGGGCCTATTTATGGAAATCCCACCTGCAGTATGAGACCATGTACCTGCTGGTGTCCCGCCGCCACTACGATGTCGACTACGACAATCCTTATTCGCGTGGATTTTCCGAGCAGACGAAGTTCGACGACACCATCCTGGAAAAAGAATACCGCCTGCTGGACCCGATATACAAGCAGCTGGTCAATTACCCGGCTCCCAAGGCCGAGGACGGCACTTTCATTGAGACCCGGTGGCAGATCAGCCGCCAGTTCACCCTTACCAGGGCCTATATAGATTTCTGGCGGAACCTGGCTTACGGACTGGATAACGTCAGGTTTCAGGGCGAATTGGAATACCGTCCGGTGTTCCCGCTCCGGTTCCGGCTGAAGCAGAAATATCAGACCAAATACCTGCCCAAAAGCGCCGAGGCCACCAAGTCGAACACCAGGGAGACAACCCTGAGAGCATTTTGCACTTTGACCGATAGGGATTATTTCAACGTGGAAATGAGGTACGGCGAGGTACGGCTAACACCCTCAGCCTCTTACGGCAGCAATGTATTGATGAGCGGTGTTTACCTGGCTTCCAATTGGCAGCATAACTTTTCCAGCGACTGGGACATGAAGGCCGGCATTTCCAGTTGGAAGACCGACGCCATGTCCCAATGGATCTTTGAGGATGCCGGAATCGACTTTCTGGAGGGTGACGGCATGAAATACTATGTCAGCGTCTCGGACCGTCTGTCAGACAACATGCAGGCCCGGATCAGGGTCCGGGGCAAGGACACCCGCTATAACTACAGCGGGATTTACGGCCCGGAGTTTAACTATTATTATTCTTCGCTGCCTTCCACTCCGGTAGAGGACTTTACCGACCGCCGCGATCTCTGGAGGATAGATCTTCAGCTTGATTTCAGATGGTAATATAAATAGAAAATTCTAAAGGAGCTATATAATGAAAAGGATCATCCAAGCGGGACCGGCGTTATTGATGTGCCTGTTGGCCGCAGTTAACACGGCCCCGGCCGGGCTGCTGGAATACACGCCTTATGGCGCTCCGGTCTCCTCCTACAACTCAACCGGAATGGCGCTGAACCTTAAGGGCGTGGCCCTGGCGGGGCAGGGATTGCTGGCCAATCCAGCCTTGATAGCCGAAACTGACTGCCTAAGCGCCCAGATAACGATGGGGATCAACTGGAGGCGGGAGTACCGTTCGGTGGAGGTATTTGATTCCTATGCCAATTCGGTGGGCTTAAGGACAATGGCCATCAACGAACAGACCGATTATATCATGGCCAGCGCCGAAGTTTCGTACGCCAAGCCGCTCTGGATCTTTTCCAAGGCCGCTTTGGGATTTGCGGTCAGCCGTGAGTATGATTTCAACTACCGCCTTAAATATGAGGAAAGGGATGCCTTTTATTACGTGACCGAAAGGTACGAGCAGACTTTTCAAGGGTCAGTATATGGTTACAGCGGGGCGCTGGCGGTCAAGCCGCTTAATTTCATATCCATCGGTTTGGGCCTGACCAGACTATCGGGCAATCCCAGCCTTGCCATCAGGGATGATTTCGAGGATCCCACCTATGCTGATATAAATTATGATTACAGGCACAATTACCGGGGCAACCGTTTTACGGCCGGTGTTTTGGGCCAAGCTGCCCCCCGTCTGAAGCTGGGAATCAGCTGGAAAAGCAGCGCCAGGGTGAAGGGCACGTTCACTTACAGCGACATTGACACCACGTTTAACCGGGACCAAAAGGTGGGCCTGCCCAGCAGTTTTGCCATAGGTCTGAACTACCGCCCCACCAACGAATTCCCGGCCACGGTGAACCTGGAATACGAGCATACTCCCTGGCAGAATCTTGAGGACAACACTTTTATCTGCGATTATCTGGTGGCCGTAAACCGTTACAGCTTTGGCATCTCCCACCGGATGAGGAACGGCCTGCCCCTTAATTTTGGCGTCTCGTTCACCAATTCCTATCGTTCAGCTTCCATCGGACTGGCCAGGGCCGGCTTCGGCACCGAAGTCAAAGTTTCCAGGATGAAAACCGGGATCTCGGCCGGCGTGGGCCGAAGGACCTATAATTACGGCCAGGCTTTCAATACCTCCAGCGGAACGACTGTTTCCGAGACCGTGGCCGATCTGATGTTAACCTTTACCCTGAAGTAAGACTATGCGCAAACGGATTTTGACAATCATAGCCGCCCTAAGCTTTCTTGCCTGGGGAACCGGTCTGGCGGCGGAGTGGCAGCACCTGGTCATCATGCATACCAACGATATCCATGGTCATCTGCCGCAGGAAGAGGCCTGGTGGATAAATCCCAATTTCCCGCCGCCCATCGGCAATGCCGCTGCGGTGGCCACCATCATCAAGGAAGAGCGTCAGCGGGCCGGACAGAACGGCTGGGGTTTCCTGCTGCTGGAAGGAGGAGATATCTTCCAGGGCACACCTTTGGGAGAGTTCACCAAAGGACAAGCAGTGATCGATTTCATGAATCTGATGGGCTACGACGCCATGACCGTCGGCAACCACGATTACGACAAGGGCCAGGAGGTGCTGAAGGATCTGATATCCTCCGCCAAGTTCCCGGTGCTGGGGGCCAATCTGATAGATTCTATCAGCGGCCAAACGGCCGAGCATCTTAAACCCTACGTGATCGTCGAGAAGGCCGGTTTAAAGATAGGTATATTCGGCCTGATCACCCATTACTTGAGGGGGATGGCCACACCGGAGCACATTCAGGGACTGGATATAATCAGGGAGACTGCCGCTGCCCGTCAAATGGTGGACTCGCTGAAAGCGCAGAAAGTTGACCTGATAATAGGCCTGCTGCATACAGGTTTCCGGCACGATAAGGCCATAGCCGATTCCGTTCCCGGCATTGACGTGATAATAGGAGCCCACAGCCACACCGGCCTGCGCCAGGCCTATGAAGATCCCAAACATCATACGATAATCGTTCAAACCTTCGGCAACCTCTCCAGCATTGGCAAGCTGGATCTGCTGATTGATCCGGCCACCAAACAGATCGTGGGGTACGAAAGCGGGCTCAAGGAGCTATTCACCGAGGCGGTGCCCCAGGACACGAATGTAGTAAATATTGTGGATCTGGGTGTTTCCCAGGCCGAGAAGGGGTTTGATGAAAAGCTGGGCCAGGCCCTGACCGACATCAAACGTGGGGGTGGAGATAAGGAAAGCTCCATCGGCAATTTCATCTGCGACGCCATGATGGAGGCCACCGGCGCTGAGATAGCCTTTCAGAATTCCGCCGGCATCAAGGGGGACCTCATGAAGGGCGACATCACCTACCGCGCCATCTATAAGGTCGATGCCTTCGGGAATTATCTGGTGACCATGGACATGACCGGGAGCCAGGTGATTAAAACCTGCGAGACCAGTGTTCTGGGCTATCACGCCATCTTCCAGGTTGGGGGCATTCAGATGATCTACGACTCGAAGCAGCCGGTCTGGAAACGGGTGATAAGCGTCAAGTTCAACGGTCAGCCCATTGATACGGCCAAGGTGTATAAAGTGGTCACCAATAATTTTCTGGGCGCAGGCGGAGGGAATTATAAAATCTTTCAGGAAGGGGCCAACCGGTCGGACACCTACATCCAGCTGCGCCAGGCCATGTCTGATTACATAAAGAAAAAAACGCCCATAGAAGCCCGGATAGAGGGCCGGATCAAAAAGACTGAAGGAGGAGGGGCTTTGCTGCAATGAAAAAGATCAGTTTATTGTTTTTATGCCTGTCAGCCCTGCTGGCTGTAAGATCCCAGGCCCAGTACAAATGCTTTTACGGCAACCTTCACGCACACACCGGCTATTCCGACGGGGAAAGCACCCCAGACACGGCCTTTGCTTACGCCCGGGATGTGGCGAACATCGATGTCCAGGCCCTGACCGAGCACAACAACGGCGGCAGTTTTGGCGGGGTCACATACTCCGTCACTCCGGCCCAGTATTCCAACCTGATGCTGGTGGCCGACACCATTACCCGGGCCGGTTCATTCGTGGCCCTGGCAGGGCAGGAGCTGGGCAGCCTGGGAAGCTCGGGTTTCGGCCATGTCTGCGTCTGGGAAGCTCCGGGGCTTTGGCCCTACATCAACAGCGATCTTTTCGGATGTTACTCCTGGATACTGGGCCAGAACCGTCCGGCCATGTTCTGCCATCCCGATTCTTCGTGGAACAGCAATTTCAACGACCTGTATTATTATCAGGATTACGACCAGGCCATGGACCTGATCGAGGTCGTCAACGGCGGCACGGTCTATGAGGACGCATACCTGCGGGCGCTGGGAAAGGGCTGGCACGTGGGGGCATCGGCCAACCAGGACAACCATGACCGCGACTGGGGCAGCCGGGTCAGCTCGGGCAACATACCATTGACCGGCATCTGGGCCGACACTCTTACCAAAGCCTCGATCCTGGATGCTCTGCAGGCCAGGCGGACCACGGCCATGGAGGTCAGCCCGGCCGGCGACCGGATACAGCTGCTGTTGTCGGTGGACGGCCATTATCAGGGAGACCGCTATATCAAACGCGAGGGCGTCGTCGATATCAGCGTTTTGTACCAGGCTTCCAGTCCGTTGAAAAAACTGTACCTTTACACCAACGGCGCTGTCAGCGATTCGTTGAATGTACTTTCAACCGGCAACCAATTGACCTGGCAGTTCAGCAAAACCCTGGGATTGGGAACCAACCGCCTTTTCGTGAAGGCGGTGCAGGCCGACCTTGACCAGGCCTGGACCAGCCCGGTATTCGTGGAAGTGATATCCCAGAACGCCATCAATAATTTCAGCGGCAGCCAGGTGGCCACCTGGCCCACTCCGGTGAAACTGGACGCCAGGCTGGTGTTCGTTCCGCTGGAAGGGGCTACTACCGTAAAAGCATTGATCTATGATCTCTTCGGCGGCAAGGTCAGGGAATTGTACGGCGACCAGCCCGACCAGCCCATCAATTGGGACGGCAAGGACCAGGCCGGGAGGTTGGTGCCTAACGGAATGTATGTGATACGTCTGGAGCAGAGATCGGCAACCGAAACCAGGACCTGCCTGGGAAAGACGATGGTGTCCCGATGAAAAAGAATCTATTTTTAATCCCGGTGCTGTTGCTTTGGGCACATCTGGCCCAGGCCCAATTGATCTTTTGGAACATGCCGGCATCGGCCGAGCAAGTGATCTTCGGGCAAGGGTATTTGGTACAATCCGAGGCTCCGCAGGGATTGATGCAGAACCCCGCCGCCCTGGGATTCATAAGATACCGCAATTTCTCCGCTTCCGGGATCCAATGGTGGCAGGATGTATACGGCTGTTCGGCGGGATATACCCAGCCGGCCGGCAAATCCGGAACGTTCGCCGTTAACATGAGCTACTGGTCGCTGGGAACTGTCACCGAAATATCCGATGGCGGCCAGCCTTTGGGCACAATTCAGTCACAGTCAGTTAACGCCGGGCTGGGTTATGGTTTGGTTGTTTATCAGACCTGGGGTCTGGGACTGGATGTCAAAGCGTCGCGCTTGAATCTGCCCGGCAGGTACGATTGGGGCTGGAGTTCCGACCTGGCTGTCAGCTATAAAAGGGACCGTTATACCGGAAGCATCCTGATCCGGGACCTTGGGCCTGATTATCCCAGAAACAACGAAATCCGCTATCCCCTCAATACTCTTTATATCGTCGGACTCAAGGCTGTTTTCATGAAGGGGAAATTGAGCGGTTCCCTGCAGTACAACCTGCCCAATGATGGCCGCTCTTATCCATCGTTATCGCTGGAGATAGCGCCAACACCGGCGTTCAGCCTTAAGCTTGGTTATGAGAATGATCCCGCAAGCGAGGAACGGTCACCGCTGGGGTTGGGGCTGGAGGTTAAGAAACTGGGGCGGACCGACCTCAGCGTGATCTACGGTTACCGCTCCTACGGAGTTCTGGGCAACATACAGGCCCTGACCATGGGGATCGATTTCTAAAAATGACGGCTTCTCTTGAGAATTATGGCTTCCCGGCCTCTCCCGCCGGCTGGGCTTCGCTCCAAAAAGCTGCGGGAGCGATTTTAAATGCCAGCCGGGAGAATAGGACCATTACCATTTGGGGGCATGATGACCTGGACGGCATCGCCGGCACGTCCATCATGCTGGATGCCTTGCGGGGCAAGACCGAGGTCAACTACTATATCCCGCCCAAGAATGGAGTGCATTACGGCCTGGACATCAAGATCATTGACAAATTGATCGCGGATGGGACCGGACTGATCATCACGGTGGACGGAGGGATATCTAACCATTCCGAAGCCCAATACTGCCGGGACAAGGGCCTTCCCCTGATAATCACCGACCACCACGAGCTGCCCGCCGTCCTGCCGCCGGCAACGGAGCTGGTCAATCCCAAAATTCAGGAAGCCGGATCGCCCTATGCAAATCTTTGCGGAGCGGCCGTGGCCCTGTATCTGGCGGCGGCAATGGATGGGGCAGGTTCTGACGGCTGGCTGCAGGCAAACAGTAAAAGGCTGGCTTGGGCCGCGTTGGCCACAGTTTCCGACCGCGTTCCCCTGCTGGAAGAGAACCGGATGATTCTCAGGGCCGGCCTGAAGGTCATCCCGGAGGATTCTGTATTGGCCCGGCTGGCCTGCATGCTTGGTTTCGATCTTTCCCGGGGCCTGTCGCCATTGACATTGCAGAACAGTTTCATCCCGTTATTTTCCGCTTCCCAGTCACAGGGAGGCAGGCATCCGATGGTGGAACTTTTGCTGGGAAGCATTGACGAGATTACGGTCAAGGATCTGTGGACAAAACAGATAGACTGGCGCCGGAGGTTCGGGCAGGAGCTGAAAAAAAAGCTGGCGGCGGTCAATGACCGGGAAATGAAGATAATGACCGTGGTGGATCCGGAACTCCAGGGAGATATGATAGGTCCTTTGGCAGGCGGTTTGAGGGATTCTCTGAATCTTCCGGCCATTGTCGTCGGGAAGAAAGGTACTGCCTACGTGGGCGAAGCCCGGGGGTATCTGCCGTTTGATTTTGTGGAAATGCTTTCCGGTTTTAAGGACTATTTCATACAGTATGGCGGGCATAAGCAGGCGGCCGGTTTTACCCTTAAACCAGGGGCTCTGGAGGAATTTATCCCGGCAGTGGAACGTTATTCCGCCGGACACCGGGACCTGATCAGAAGTTCGCGTCCGGACCAAAAGTATGATCACCGGTTTGACGATCTGGCACAATTGAGCGAAAGGATCCCGCAATTTCTGGAAAACAGTCCCTATGGGGCCGGAAATCCCTGGCCGCTATGCCTGATCGGCAATATCAGGCTGCCGGAGGGCGCGGCTCCTGACCAGTCCTTCTGGCTGGATGAGTTGCTGCCGCTCCAGCGCCAGGTGGTTTTGCCGGCAGTCCAGGCGTCAGTCTCGCTGGACGCGACCAGCACCGGCCGGATCAGCCTGTCAATAAAAGCACATCAATTAACATAAGCATCGGAATCATCTATGGCCGAAGTGATATTGTCCGGTTTGACGAAGATCTACGATAATAAGGTCAAGGCGGTGGACCAGGTCGACCTGTCCGTAAAGAACAAGGAGTTCCTGGTGCTGGTGGGGCCTTCGGGATGCGGAAAGACCACCATCCTCAGGATGATCGCCGGGCTGGAACAGATAACAGACGGAGAGATATTCATAGACGGGGCGGTGGTCAACGAAGTGCCGCCCAAGGACCGCAACACCGCCATGGTGTTCCAGAACTACGCCCTGTATCCCCATATGACGGTCTATCAGAACATCTCTTTCGGCCTGAAAATGGCCAAGACAGAAAAAAAAGAGATCGATGAACGGGTGCGCCGGACAGCCGGGATGCTCTCCATCTCCGGATATCTGGACCGGAAGCCCAAAGCTCTCTCCGGCGGACAGCGGCAGAGGGTGGCCCTGGCCCGGGCCATCGTCAAATCGCCGAAAGTTTTCCTGTTCGACGAACCGCTTTCCAACCTGGACGCCCAGCTAAGGACCCAAACCCGGGCCGAGCTGAAGAAACTTCAACAGCAGCTGGCCACCACCGCCATCTATGTGACCCATGACCGCACCGAAGCCATGACCCTGGGCGACCGGATAGCGGTGCTAAAGGACGGCCGCCTACAGCAGGTGGACGAGCCGCTGGCCATCTACCAGCGGCCCCAGACCCTGTTCGTGGCCAATTTCATAGGCACCCCGGGCATCAATATCTTAGAAGGGGAGATCAGGACAGAGAACGGCGGGGCGGTGTTCGTCAACGGCGACATCCGCCAGGAGCTTCCGGCATCAAGCCCAAAGCTTGGTTCTATTCCCAAAGCCTTTTTAGGCATACGTCCGGAGGACCTGGAACTGGTTCCGGACAACGATGCCGGGATCAAGGGCCAGGTTGATTTCGTGGAACAATTGGGAGGGGAATCGCTGATATACCTGACCGCCGCCAGCGGACGGAAAATGGTGGTCAAGGCCCTTGGCAATCTGAGATACGAAACGGGGAGCAATCTAAAAGCTGCCATTAAACCAAAGGCTATCCATCTCTTCGACGGTCAGACCGAGAGGCGCATCAACTGAAGAGCCGGAGACAAGAGCATGCTACAAAAACCGTCTTGACAGTGCCCGCGGTTTCAGATATAATTGAGTTTTACAATCAAAAATGAATAATTCTTAAGGAGCACCAAGTGTCGCACCAGGTAAGCAAACATACATTGAAACGCGATGAATTCGCCGATGATGCCATAAAGATGGTCACTTTTGTCCGCAAGCATACCACCGAAGCCATGGCAGTAGCCGTAGCAATACTGGTCGTGATCGCCGGATTGATACTGATGGGCCAGAACCGTGCTAAAGGCGAAAAAGAATCCGCCATGATGATCGGAATGGCCCACTCCGCCTATTTTAGCGGCGATATGACCAATGCCCAGACCGCCTACGAAGAGATCGTCAGCAAGCATGGTTCCAGTTCTTCAGCCAAAGAGGCGCTGGTCTACCTGGGCAACATCAATTTTAACCAGCGCAAGTACGAAGAGGCCATCAAGAGCTACGACCGGGCAATAAAGGCCGGCAGTTCCAATCCGCTGATCATGTCTGCCGCCATCAGCGGCTTGGCCGCCTGCTTTGAACAGACCGGGCGCCTGCCCGAGGCCGGGGAAAAATATCTGGAGATCGCCAAGAAGTATTCCAAGGACCAGTACCTGGCCACCAACGCCCTGATCTCAGCCGGGCGCTGTTTTGCCGCAGGCAATCTTATGGATAAGGCCAAAGCCGCTTATCAGCAGATCATAAATGATTATTCCGGCACAGCCGCCGCCGCCGAGGCAAAATCGCAGATGGCGCAGCTGCCGGGCTGACCAGAACGGATAACTCATGTCAAAACTGAATGTAGCCTTTTTATGGCACATGCATCAACCCTGTTATCGTATCCCCGATAGCAGGGTTTTTCGCCTTCCCTGGGTGCGTCTGCACGGGCTGAAGGACTATTACGACATGCTGTCCAACGCCCTGAAATTCCCGGAGATCAAGGTATCATTCAACCTGGTTCCCGGACTGCTGGAACAGCTGCAGGATTACACCGAAGGCCGGGCCACCGACCAGCACTTCATTGTTTCCCAAAAACAACCTTCGGACCTAAGCGAAGAAGAACGCTGTTTCATTCTCAAGGACTTTTTCATGGCCCACTGGCCCAACATGGTGGAGCCTTACCCCCGGTATCTGGCCTTGCTGGAGAAAAGAGGGAGGCATTTCCATCCTTCGGCCTTGCCCAAGATCAGCCAAACCTTCAGCGATCAGGAACTGCTGGACCTGATGGTCTGGTTCAATCTTTGCTGGATCGACCCCCTGCATTTTAAGCAAAGAGCGGAACTGGCCAAACTTAAAGCCAAGGGAAAGAATTTTACGCTGGAAGACAAGGACCGGCTTTTAGACCAGCAAATGGACATCTTAAGGTCCATCATCCCGGCCTACAAAAAGGCCTGGGATCAGAAATCCATCGAGATCGCCACCTCGCCGTTCTATCACCCCATTTTACCCTTGCTGTGCGACACCCAAACCGCCCGGGAATGCATGCCGGGGGCGCCTCTGCCGCAAAGGTTCAGTTATCCCGGGGATGCTCAGGCCCAGATAACAAGCGGGCTGGATTATATGGAAAAGCTGTTAGGAAGGCGGCCCAGCGGGCTGTGGCCTTCAGAAGGCAGTGTCAGCGAAAAGACAGTGGAACTGATCCGGCAGGCCGGGGTAAAATGGATGGCCAGCGATGAGAAGATATGGGAGCAAAGCCTGGGCAAGGCCGGCCGCAACCGGGAGGATCCCGGCGAAGCAGGCCAGTTCTACCGCTCGCACATTTGGGATCAGGCGGACACGACCCGGTTATTCTTCCGCGACCAGCAGCTTTCCGATCTGATAGGCTTCGCCTATTACGGATGGGACGGCCAGGCGGCGGCCCGGGACCTGGTGGGACGGCTGGAGAGGAAAGCGGATGCCTTGGGCAGCCGGGCGGCGGACCACATCGTTCCGGTGATATTGGACGGCGAGAACGCCTGGGAAGCCTTTCCCCAGGACGGGCAGGTATTCCTGGATCAGTTATACCAGCAATTGGCCCAGAGCCCCAAACTTAAATGCTGCACCTTCAGCCAGTATCTGGAGCAGGATCCGGAACCCGGGAAAATGAGCAGGATCTTTCCCGGCTCCTGGATCAACCACGACTTCTCCATCTGGATAGGCCAGGAGGAAGACAACCGGGCCTGGAACCTGTTGCTGGCGGCCCGGCAGGCGATAGACCGCCAGAAGGAATCTGTGGATCCGGCTGTTATGCCGGAGATCACCAGGGAACTGCAGATAGCCGAAGGAAGCGACTGGTGCTGGTGGTATGGCGGAAACTTCTCCAGCGAGAACCTGGAGGATTTCGACAGCCTGTTCCGCAGCCACCTTCAGTGGATATATCAGCTGTTAAATGTGGAAGCACCCCGCGAATTGTTCAGCCCCATCTCGCTGGGGAAGGACCTGGATATCCTGATCAACCAGCCCATAGACCTGATCGTCCCGAAGATAGACGGCCGGGTCAGCGATTTCTACGAGTGGGCGGGGGCAGGCTCTTACAACATCAGGCAGGACGGCGGGACCATGCACCGTGGCCAAAGCCTGCTGGAAGTGGTCCATTTCGGATTTGACCAGGGGAATCTATATCTCCGGCTTGATCCCCATGAAAAGGCAGACATTACCGAGATCCAAGCCCTGTCCATAAACCTGGAATTTCAGGGCCAGCCGGTCAGGACCATCCAAGTGAAACCCGGCGTACCGGAGAACGGGTCCGCCATAAGTTCAGCCTATGGAAAGATAATCGAGATCAAACTGCCGTTCACGGCCATTGAAGCGAAGCCGGGAGACACGATCAGTTTTTATGTCGCGCTGGTCCAGAACGGCCTGACAGTTGAGCGTCATCCCATAAGGAGCCCGATAAGTTTTAAAGTGCCCGATGGAGAGTTCGGGGCCAATAACTGGGGCGCTTGAGAGTTTTACTATTATAAAACGTCAATATTTTCTCACACAAAGTCCACAAAGCCCGCAGAGAGGCTTAATAACTATGTTCCAGGAGAAAATACCTTGTAGAATAATCGAGCAAATTTATTAAAGAAATATCTTTGTGCCCTTAGTGGCTTTGTGTGATTGAAAGAAATTCCGAAATGTTACTAAAAATGAAGCATCATAAAATAAAACAAAATGGACCCTCGATCCGGGCGTTCAGTCTGATCGAAATGATGATAGCGCTGGTGGTATTTTCCATCGTGGTGGGCACGATCATCAGTTTTTTGGTCAACTTCAACCGCTCGGTGCAGAAACAGCAGACCAACATTATGCTGGGCCGGGAATCAGAAGCCGTTTTCAAGCGCCTGGATACCCAGCTGTCGTCGGCCTTTGGCTGGATCAATGGCACGCCAACCAGTTTTACCTTTATCCTGCACAACGGGGATTCTGTTATAGCGGTCTGGGACCGGACCGACAGCATGCTTTACCTGGGCGATTCTCGGCAATTCCCGGCAGGGGTAAAAGTGACTGAGTGTCAGTTCCTTTACATGCCCAAGAAGATGGAAGCCATGTCCATGTCCCCGGAGTTGTGGTTGAAGGAAGTTGACCTGGATGATAATCAGGTCATAGAAGGAACTGAGTTGTACAATGTGGCTTTGCTGCAGATAAAGGTCAGATTGGCTAAGAATGCCAGTTGGTATGAAGGAAGTAAGAATTTTAGGCTCCCGCCGGTAATAACGGAAGTAAAAGTGTTAGAGTAATAACTATGTTACCAAACAATATTGGGTTGTTTGTACTGCCGAGAGTGGCTTAGTTTATATATGACAAAGGCTTAGTTTCAAATCAAATCAAACAATTCATACAGTATCTTAATCCTTCATTTGTCTCATAATAAATATTATGTAAACTATGAATATGAATAGATGGACATGCTTTTACGCTGAAGATCCTCGGGTTCTCTCCGCTCCCAAGTCCCTATGCTCCGAGTATGCCGCCTCTCAATTCAAGAAACTCAATTGCCATTCCATCCTGGACCTGGGCTGTGGCGTGGGCCGGTAAGTTCCTCATAACTATCGCTGGTCTGTAAAAGAAATATCTAAAATGGAAAAAGCCCTCATTATTGAGGGCTTTTTTCATACACTTTATCACCAAGCGCTTATTTTATCAACCTTGAAAGCCAGTGCATGACGTTCAGCGCGAATTGCTTGTTATCATTGCCCGGTACATTCATCCCAAAGCGCATTTCCCTGCCGTCGGGCCAGCGGATCATTTGAGCCGACAAAAAACCAGCTTCGCCCAGCACAACCACCCGGCCTTTTCCGTATTCCATTGCCACGCCTTGGGCCCGGCCTCCGGCAGGCGTGGAATGCGATCCGTAACCATCCTGCGAAACTGAGCTTTCCTTGGCGGCCGCCTTCTCGTCTTTCAGGTCGTCCTGGGTTGCGGCTTCGCGGGCACTCGGACTTAAAAGCAGAAGCACCGCGGCTCCGGCAGGCACTCCCAGGGACTGGCCGGTGAATGTCCTTACCAATCCGATCTCCTCGCCGGCCGAGCGCCCCTGGATCACCGGGTGGCTTCCGAGCGTACCTTTTTCCCGGGAAAAGGTCAAGGTTGCGGAGATTCCCCCGGAATCAGTCCTGTCGAAGGCCCATCCCTTGCCCATAGCCACACCAAAGCGGCTGGCAAGCTGGCAGGCTGCGCTTCCGAAAGGCTCGTGATCGGCGATCAGGAGAAGAGATCCTCCTTCACGCACCCACTTCCTTACCGCATTGCACTCCTCGGCCGTAAATGCCGGCTTAGCCAGGTTTACGGTATCAGCCGGAAGCGCATTGGCTATGACCAACACTCCGACACCGGCAAGATTTTCCGGGTTGAACTTGCCGGTGAGCGGCTTCACCGAATATCCGTCATTCTTCAGCAATTCGGCAAATGGGCGGTATTGGCCATTCGCAGTATGAAAATTATCGTGGGCCTCATCTATCACCACTGTTGGACCACCATTTGTGTAGGCTGGTTTTGTTACTGTGGTTTTAAAGTCATCGTCCACGACCTGTTCCTGGGCTGCGGCCATCGTGCTGAGGACTAAAGCCGCGGCTAGATAAAAACTTACCGGTTTCCATACTTTCCACTGCATCTTGATCCCCTTCAGTTTATGTTTTGTGAACAACGTCATCAGTATCAAAATACGTTTGCCAGTTCTTTTTGTTTCATGTTAGTCTGGAATGCAAACGAAAAAGCCCTCATTATTGAGGGCTTTTTTATTAATCACTTGATAACTATATTAATTAGTTTACCTTGTATCAACAATACTTTAAGTATTTCTTTACCTTTAACCATTTCCGCTATTTTATTGTTTTCCAATGCTTTAGTTTTTATAATATCTTCATTTAAGCCCGCTGATATGACCATCTTCTCGCGAACCTTTCCATTAACTTGAATAACCAGTGTTATCTCATTGTCTTTGGCAACATTAGCATCAAAAGACGGCCATTGTGCCTTGTAAATGGTCCCTTTGCCGCCTATCTCCTGCCAAAGCTCCTCGGCCATGTGCGGGGCGAACGGCGCCATCATCAGCACCACGTTCTCCAGGATCTCGGCCAGAATTGCCTCGTTGGCTGGCCCCTTGCGCTCCTGTTCCACCGGCTGCCAGTAGTCGTATAGCTCGTTCAAAAGCTCCATCAAGGCGGCAATGGCGGTATTGAACTGGAATCCTGCTATATGTCCGTCCACCTTGTGCATGGTCTGATGCAGTTTACGGCGGACCTGGGCCTCCCTTCCGGTCATTTCCTTGGGAAGGGCCTCCCTCCAGTCCTTTTTATAATGCGGCAGGGCGGCGTCCAGCCACTTCCAGGTCCGGTTAAGGAAGCGGTAGGAACCGTTGATGCTTTCCTCCGACCACTGGACATCATCCTCGAACGGTGCCACGAACATCTCAAATATTCTCAGGCTGTCCACCCCGTACTTGTGGGCGATCTCCTCCGGGGTCACCACGTTTCCCTTGGACTTTGACATCCGGGCCCAGCGCCATACGATCTGGTCCCGGGGAAAGCCCTCCAGGTCCTCGGGCTTCAGCACTATCCAGTCAAGGATCTTCTCGGAGTCATCAGATCCCTCTGAGCTTTTGGGTTTTCTTCCCGGGGTGTGGGCCAGCAGGGATCCCTGGTTCTTAAGTATCTTGAAAGGCTCCTGGAAGCTGATGTACCCGGCGTCATAAAGCACCTTGGTCCAGAACCGGGCATACAACAGGTGCGACCGGGCATGCTCGATGCCTCCGGCATACAGGTCCACCGGCATCCAGTAGGCCATCTTTTCCCTATTGGCGAACTCCCGGTCATTGTGGGGATCGGCGAAACGGAAGAAATACCACGACGAGCAGGCATAGCCGCCCATGGTATCGGTCTCCCGCTTAGCGGCTTCGCCGCATTTGGGGCATTTGGTATTGACGAATTCAGGGATGCCGGCCAGCGGCGACTCACCGGTCCCGGATGGCTTGTAGTTCTCCACCTCGGGCAGGGCCACCGGCAATTGGTCCTCGGGTACAGGCACCTCACCGCACTTGGGGCAATGAATTATGGGTATGGGGGCGCCCCAATAACGTTGTCGTGAGATCAGCCAGTCCCTCAACCGGTAATTTACAGTGTGATGCCCTATCTTCTGTTCTTCCAGCCATTTGGTGATGGTGGCCTTGAAATCAGAGGTCTTCATCCCGTCATATTTGCCGGAATTGACCGCCAGGCCCTCCTCGGGCTCGGCCTGGGCCAGCTCGTGGACCTTGCCGTCCCTGCTGACCACCTGGATGATGGGCAGGTTGAAATTTTTGGCGAACTCAAAATCCCGGGTATCGTGCCCCGGTACGCACATAATGGCCCCGGTGCCGTAGCCCATCATCACGTAATCGGCGATCCACACCGGCACTTCCTTATTGTTGACCGGATTGACGGCATAGGCCCCGGTAAAGACGCCGGTCTTGGTGCGCTCCGCATTCATCCGGTCCATCTCCGTCTCGGCCTTGGCCTTTTTGACATAGGCCTCAACTTCGGATATCTTTTCAGACGTTGTAATGTCTTTGACCATAGGATGCTCCGGCGCCAGGACTATGAAAGTGGCTCCGAACAAGGTATCCGGCCTGGTGGTGAAGACTTCAATTTGCAATTTGGGATTTGCAATTTGAAATGTGACAGTGGCTCCCTCGCTCCGCCCTATCCAGTCCCTCTGCATCTCCTTCATCCCCTCGGACCAGTCCAGGGAATCCAGATCTTTCAGCAGCCGGTCGGCGTAGTCCGTGATCTTGAAGAACCACTGGGGCATGGGGCGTTTTTCCACCAGGGAGTCGCAGCGCCAGCAGCGGCCCTCCTTCACTTCCTCGTTGGCCAGGCCAGTCTTGCACTGGGGGCACCAGTTGATGGGCGCGGTGGAACGGTAGGCCAGGCCCTTCTTATAGAGCAGAAGAAAGAACCACTGGGTCCACTTGTAATACTCGGGCCGGCTGGAATCTATCTCCCGGTCCCAGTCGTAGCTGCATCCGGCCAGCTTAAGGGTCCGCTTGTAATTGGCGGCATATTCCGGCACCATCTCCCGGGGATTGCGGCCCCGATTGATGGCCTCGTTCTCGGCCGGCTGGCCGAAGGCGTCCCAGCCCATGGGGTGCAGCACGCTGAAGCCCTTCATGCTCTTGTAGCGGCAGAAGGCGTCCAGCGGTACGTAATTCTTCAAATGGCCCACATGCAGGCCGGAGCCCGAGGGATAGGGGAACATTTCCAATGCGTAGTATTTGGGTTTATCGGAGGAATCGGGGGCCTTAAAGGTCTTCTCCTCCTCCCATTTTTTCTGCCACTTGGGCTCGATGGATCTTGGATCGTAGAATTTGGGCATTTTTATTTATTCTTTGATATTAAGTGAATCGGTCATTCCTGACCCGGCTTCGTATATATGCGGGGTAGCCAGAACCAGGAATTGGTGATCTTCGGTGACTTTTACTTCCTTGCCGAAGAAAAACCCTAAAAACGGGATATCTTTAAGGTAAGGTATTCCCCTGCGGTTGGTTTTAGAAATCTTTTTTGATATCTTGCCCAACAGGATCGTTTTATTATTGATTGTAGTGACGTTGCTCTCCAAAAAACCGTCGATCGTCGATTGGGTGTAATTGTCAATGTTTATTCTGATGTTAAGCTCAACAATGTCGGTTTCGGTGATCTTGGGGAATAACGAGACGCTGACTCTGTCGTTGTAGCTAAGTCCCTGGTATTTTGAATGGTCATAATAATAACTTACTTCGGATGACATCTGGCCCCAGGTTCGATTCTGGACCAGCAGTACAGGATTGGAGGCTAAAAATAATTTATTTTGTGTTGCATTCTGTTCGATTGCAGTTATTATCTGTTCGTAGTTTAAATAAAGATTAGCGCCCTTTGATCTCTGAAAATCATTATTCTGCCGATAATCCTTTGACTCATAATCGGGGTTGTAGGTAGTAGTGCTATTTGATTGATTTTTACTAACATAATCACGTTCATATACATCAAAGCGTCCGCTGCCATCCATGGTTTGCAGCAGTTCAAACAGGTCCAAACCGGTTTTACTGCCCTTGATCGAGGTCAGATCATAAATCCTCAATTCCACCACCACCTGCTTGGGCATCACGTCAAATTGCGGCAGTATTTTTTTGATGTTCTCTATCCGGCTTTTCAGATCTGTTATGACCAGCATATTAAGCTCGTCATTGTATGAAATTATGCCCTCGGACGACAAACGTTTTTCGACATATGGCATGATCTTGCTGGGTGCAATGTATTTCAATTTGATGGCCTCTGTCTCCAGCCTTAGGAAATCCTTTATTCCGGTCTCATCCAGCTTTTGAACCAAGGATACCAGGTCCTTTACCTTTATTGGCTTGTCGGTTATGATGATCGTATTAGTGGGATCATTGACCTGTACCGCGCCGTAGCGGGATAGACGGGCCTGGATGAAAGGTTCTATCTCGGAAGCCACTAGATTCTTTAATATAACCACCTGAGTTATGGCATCTACCCCATTGTCATCGGCCACATCGATCTTCAGCTGTAGGCTGCCGGTGGAAGTGGATTTGTCCTGCCCGAACAGACTGGCAGAACAGGTGCACAAAATGACCAGCAGAATATTAATAAATTTCACAGCCGTTTCCCCTTTTATTATGGTTAAATTATTCATGAATAAAAGCCTTCAGCACAAAGAAATACTGAAGGCTTTTTCATTCAAATCAAAATACTTACTTTCCGCCTCCAAAAAGATCCTGGGCGCTCAGCAGCTCATTGCCGCATTTTTCGCAGTACCAGTTGTCGGCCCGGTTATAGGCCGCACACTTGGGGCATTTAAGCTCTCCCTCGTGGGATTCCTCCTCGGCCGGGGCTTCCGGAACGGCTTCGGCCACAGGTTCTTCCGGGGTCTGCAGGGCGGCCGGGAATTCAGGGGTCATGTCAAAAGCAGGAGGTTCAGGGGCCCGGGGCATAACCTCTTCCATAGCCGGAGCCGGCTGGGCCTGGGTCTCGCCAAAGCTGGAACCCAAAATGCTGGCAAACTGCTTTTCCAGTTCGGCCATCTCGTTGAGCGGGGGCTGCAATGCCTCCGGAAGTGCAGGGGCCGGTTCGGGTGCAGCGGGAACAGGCGGCGTTGGTGCCTGCATTACCGGTTGTGGCGGAGGAACCGGTCGGGCCGGAGGCTGGGGCTGCGGCGCAACAGGGACCGGCCGGGGTGCCGGTGGAGCCGGGGGTTTTGGGGACGGGTGCGGCGGAGTGGCCGCCGGCACAGGCTTTGGCGGAACATGGGCCGGCGCCGCAGGTATTGCCGGAGGCGGTGGCGGCGGGGCTACCGGCTGGGGAGCCTTGGGTTTGACAAAACTATTCAGTTTTTGGATCTTTTCAGCCAGGGCGGCCGCATTGCTTTCCATCTCGGCTTTTTGGGCCAGCAGGACCTGTTCCTGGGCGGCCTTTTCCTCTTCGGTAACTTCGCCGATCACCACCCGCAGTTCCAGCTCTTCCAGTGTGTTGGACACTTCCTGCAACTGGGGAAGTATTTGATCCTTTTCGGCCAAGGCCTGGTTCAGCGCTTCCTCCAGTCCGGCGCCTTTTTCCTCCAGCAGGACCTGAAGCTCCAGCAGCTTGGCATCGTATTCGTTCCGCACCTTTTGGTATATCTCAGGTTTGGTGTTGGCCTTCTTCTCGTCGATCAGCCTGATCCTGTTGGTGAAAACATCGTAAAGTTTTTGCAGTTCTTCAATGCTTTCATTTCCGGTCAGAACTTCCTGTGCCATCTTTTTTGCTTTTCTAAATAATGATTAACTGGATAGTTTGAAGATTACCTGCTGCATCAAGGTTTTGGGATCTCCGGATCCCGATTTCAGTTTCATTTCGGCGTTAAACAGCCCGTTGAACAGATCCCAGTACTCCCTTTCGGTCCTTTTTTGGGCGGCCGGTATCGCCATTTTCAAGGCATAGGGATGGATCCTCATCTTCCTTCCCATTGCTTCCGGTGAAAGGCCCTGGACAAGCATCAGTTTGACCCGCCACAGGGTGTTGAACTTGTGATTGATGCCTGACAGCATTTTTACAGGATCCTCTCCGGTCCGTAGCAGCTTGTGAAAAAGGGCCAGGGATTGTTTCAGATCCTTTTTTGCCAAGGCCTCGGCCAGTTCGAACCCGCCCACTTCACTAGTGTCTCCAGCCAGGAGTTTTATGTGTTCCGGTCTGATCTCCCGGTCAGCCCCGCCTTCCAGGTAGGCAGACAGTTTAAGCAGTTCCTGCTCTAAAAGCCCCAGGCTTGGTCCGGTTATCTGGATCAGCATTTGAGCAGATGCCAAAGATGTCTTACAGCCTAATTCCTTGGATTTTTGTATTACCCAAGCAACCAGGTTTTCAGATTTCAGGGGATCGAAGGAGACAAAAACAGTATTTTCCTGAAGATCCCTGTAAAATGCGGACTTGGCATCAAGCTTAAAAGAACTTAGTATCAGACAGGTGTCGGGAGACGCTTCGCGGCCAAGGTGTTCCAGCATCATCTTGCGGCTTTTGGGCGAAAGGGCATCGGCATCTTTGACCACCAACACCCGTTTTTCGGCGAAAATGCCCAGGCTTTGGGCCCGGTCGATGATCTCCTTGGCATCGGTCTCGGAGCCGTAAACCACTTCCAAACCATGATCTACGCTGGCACCCAGAAAAGCCCCGGCGATCTTTCTGATATAAAGGCTTTTGAGATACTCTTCCTCGCCTACAAAGCAGTAAGCCGGATGAATTTGGGACTTAAGTATATCGGCATCTAAATTAGAAATTGTTGTCATAACACATTAGTTTACTAATTATTAAGCGATTTGTCAACAATATTTTAAAGTTAATTTAAATTTTCATCCGGAATTCATTAAAAAGCCCTGCCATTTAAAGGCAGGGCTTTTCAGGATTAGTTTTACCGGATGACAGTCAACCTTCTGGTGGAAGTGTTATCCCCGGTTATCAGCCGGTAGACATACACACCGGATGAGACCTTCCTTCCGTCCTCGTCACAGCCGTTCCATTTGACAGTATGGCTTCCGGCCGGAAGATTGCCGTTGACCAGGGTCTTCACCCGCTGTCCCAGCACGTTGTATATTTCCAGGCTGGTCTTCCCATCCCTAGGCAAACCGAACCGGAACTCGGCATTACCTTTCACCGGGTTGGGGTTGGCCGGAGACAGGAAAAAGCTGTAGTTTTGGGTTCCAGGCTGTCCCTCTACCCCTGTGGGCGAGGCTGAGACCTCGTTGGACCAGGCACTGAAAGTGTCTGGCGTTGAATATTCAGCACGGACCACGTAGTAATAAGTGTTGTAATTGATGACGCTATAATCGATGTGGTTAAGCAGGCCTGTCGTTCCGACCAAGGTATAAGGCCCGCCTGAAACGTTACCCCGGAAGATACTATAGCCGCTAATGTTCTTGGCTATGAAAAGGGCTCCTGCCAGGTTGGGATATGCCGGTGCCTTTTTGTTGGGAATTGCCTTAGGCTTCAACCCAGATATCACTGGAAGTATCTTGGCGCCCGGCTGCAAGGTGTAAGATTTTAAAGCAAGTCCCTTGGAATAGTTTGAGTAGCTGACGGAGGCCTTGTTGTTGAAATCGTAATAGTTGGTAGTCATAGCAATTAGATTCCCCCAATTGCTCCCGTCGTAGACCATAGTGTGAAGTCCCGGACCGCTTCCGTCCGACAGGGGCGTAGGCTGGTCCGCAGTCTGGCATACGTACCCAATGTGAAAATCTCCTGTGCTTAATACAATATTGGAAGCGCTGATGTCTATCACCGTCCAATTCGGATAGGTATCGGGTAGCACCTTGAATGGCATTGTTAATTCTACCATGGTGTCCGGGATGCCGGTCCCATCATCAGGCCAGATATGTACTTCTATTGAATCCACCCCGGCACCCGAATTGTACCACATGGATACTGCCTGCTCAATCTTGCAGGGGTAATGCTGGGGAGTAAAACGAGTCGAAAATATGTTGCCAGCCGACCAATTCCAGAAATAATTGGGGGCATCGTCATATTCCAACACTTCGGCCGGGGGAGCCCATTCCAACTGGACCTGCTGGTCTCCGGCAACAGCCGTCAGGCTGTCCGGCGGCAGCGGGTCGAGGATTCTGAACTGGTATCCCCGGTACATGCCGGGATCATACTGCACCTCACCTCCGTCATCCCAGGCCCCGAAGAAATACTCTATGATTGTTCCGGACGCAAACGGCCCCGGAATGCTGAAATTGAATGTATCCCCGTCAATGGTTGAATGGGTGACGGCCCACCAGTTGGCCCGGCTGTCGGAATACCACAGGGTGTCGGCCGCAATGCCCGCCTTAGCCGGGTCGGTGATCACCGCCCGAACCAGGAATGGTCCGGCGCCGTCGTAGCTGTCCTGGGGCTGTTCGACCAGGGTTATGGCCGGTCCCTGGTTGGCGATGGTGGTGAAGCTGAAAGTCACCGGCAGACCGGCGATGCGGTTCCCGGAAGTATCGGTGCCGGTAGTGCAGGACATTGTAATCGTGGTGCTGTACGAGTACAAAGTATCGGGAGACAGGGTCAGGGTGTCAAAGGTGGCATTCCATGATGGATTGAAATTGCAGTCCGGCACCGAATAACCGTTGAAGCTGGCCGGGTCAATAGGCTCCGAAAAGGAGAGCATGACCGGCTGGTTACGCGGAACATTGCTGTCGCCGTCAGCCGGAGAGGTGGAAACAATGTAGGGTTTGACAGTATCCCCTACCGTGGTGGTGAAGCTGAAACTATCAGGCAGAACTGCCAGCGGATTTCCGGCCAGATCGGCGGCTGTGGTGCAGACCAGGGTGAATTTCGTATTGTAGGCCATCAGGGTGTCCGGGTCCATCCACAGGGTGTCAAAGCCGGCGCTCCAGGACATTGTTGCCGACAACTCCGGCGTTGAATAGCCTTCAAAGCTTGATGGGTTGACGGGTTCCGAGAATGCCAGATAGATGGTCACGTCGCGGGCAACATCGATAGCCCCGTCGGCCGGATAGGTAGAGATAATGTAGGGTTTGACAGTATCCCCGACCGTGGTGGTGAAGCTGAAGCTGTCAGGAAGCACCGTCAGAGGGTTCCCGGCCAGGTCGTTCAGCGCCGTGAGCCTTACCGTGTAAGCGGTGTTAACCGCCATCGGATCGTGGGGCAGGAACAGCGTGTCCATGGTACCACTCCAGGCCGGCTGTTCATTGGGGCTGGGCGTCATGCTGCCTGCCAGCGACAAGGTGTCCATGGGTTCGGAGAAGGCAATGAATATCCCGGCGTCCAAAGCCACTTCAGTGGCGCCGTCGGCCGGAGATGTCCCGGTGATGGCCGGAGAAACGGTATCAGGTATCAGTGCATTTTGGTTCTTGGCCAGCGTAAAATCAGAAAAAGTGTTGCCGAATACCTCAATGTAATTCAGGGCGGTGTCTCTGGAAAGGATCGAGGGAAACGTCCAGGTGCCGGAATCATTTCTTCCGACCAGCATAGAATTCTCATCAGCTGATTCCGTGAACCCGGAATTGAAATCGCCTGACCGGTAGGACATATTCAGCTGGTAGCTGTCAAAAGACACTCCTTCATTGGCGAACGACCAGTATCTCTGGAGCGAGTTGGCTGGAATGGCGGCATCGGGATGCGTCGTTTGAGTTGCTCTGCAGGTAAGATAACCGGGCGCTGTCACGGTACTGAACACCACTACTGCCGGAGAATAGCCGTTGGCTGTCCCCAGCGGAAAGGTCCGGTTCATGCTTCCGGTGGTGGCCACATGCAGGGTAAGGTTGCCCACCACATATCCATTGGTCCTCTGTATCATCTGATCGCTTCGCATCTTCAGGGTATCATTGGCGGTCACCACGCCGTTGATCAGGCTTAAGTTGTATCCGACCGGGAACACTCTGTTGATGGTCAGTCCGGATGCATTATCAACATATACGCTGGTGGAGTCGTTGAGGAACAGCAATTGCCCGGAACTGTCTATCGTTTGAGGCGCGGTGCCGTAGAACTTAAGGCTGCAGGCCACGCCGCCGGTACCCGCCTGGCGGAAAAGCAATGTTTCAGCGGCGGCAATCATGATATCACCTTTGATATTGATGCGCTGCAAACCCAGGGTCAATCTGCCGTCCGTTATCTGCAGTGTATCAATGGACACCGGGTTACCGCCGGTGGCGGTCTGTGAAAAGGCTGGAAAGTCCAGCTCAAAATTAGCGTAACTGCGGCCCGAAAACGAAGGGCTCGAATTCATTCTGAGGCGGAACCAGCTTCCGGGCTGGAACAGGACCTTTGACCCGGGGGCGCTCACTCCGAACGGGTTCGATCCCAGATACTGTATGAATTGTGAGCCTGGGCCGAACACCACCCGGTTATTCCCCGCGTTGGTTCCGAAAATATTTCCGATGGTATTCTGCACCAAGGCCGAGCCAGAGGTGAACTGGATGGCCAAGGAATCGGCGGCGCTTAAGCGGTGCCTCGGTCCGGTGGTGGTACCGAAATAATTAAATGTGACCGATCCGCCTATCGCGCCCCTGGCATTGGTGTTCAGGTATATGACCAGGGTGTCGGCGGCTGATACGGGGCTGTTGACGGTAAGCGATGCGCCGCTGTCTATGATCAGACTGTCCCCTATGGAAAGTGTCTGTTTCCCGGATCCGGTTTGAACAATGATATTTGTTGACGTGGTTATCTTGAAGAACGATACGGTCTGGGTGGGAATCAGGGTCACTGTATCATTTACAGTGCTGTCAGCTTGGAACACCAAAGTGTCCGTGGTGAGACCGACACTGCGGACCGGACTCCAGTTGGTTGAAGTTGAGAACTGGGTATCGGTGCTTCCGGTCCAGTAATAGGTGGCCCCAAATCCGATGGAAAATGACATCAGCAGGGGCAGCATTAGAAGCCATACTTTTTTCATGGAATATTACCTCCTTGGTTTAAGATTAAAATATCTGATTGCGGACAGTATCCCTATATTGTATCAAAATATTAAGCTTTGTCAAGCCAAATGGGAATATATTTTGGGGCCGTTCATGGATATCTCCTCATCCTCGCTCAGGGCCGGACCTCCATTCTGTAGGTTTTGGGTCCGCCCGGGGTGAACATCATCAGGCGGTCGATGTTTTCCTGGGCTATTTGATTTGCAGGATCCAGCTCCAAGGCTTTCTTAAAAGCTGTGATGGCCTCCTCCACCCTGTTCAACCCAGTATATACCCCGCCCAGGCCGATATAGATCAAAGGATGCCGGTCATCGTAACCAAGGGCCTTTATGAAATAAGGCAATGCATCCGAGTATTGCATATACTTTGAGAGATAGAGGCCCCGGTGATAAAACATCTTGGGATATGTCTTATAAAGCAGCCTTTCCCTGTCCGATAGTCCCAGTGTGTCCCCAGATTTTGTCTTTTGACAGAACATGCTGTCGGCCTGAAAGCTGGCAACAACTCCCGGCAAGGTGATCCGGTACAACAATCCTTCCGGGACGCGTTCATAGTTTTGGGCCAGATTCTGATAATCATCTTCCAGGTCGGCCCTTGTCAGGTAGACTGGCCTGTCATAATAATTCCGCAGCACCAGGGCATTGAGCAGCCGGATATACCGGGACTGGATCTCAGCCGGGTCATAAGTGCTGCCGTGCTCAAACAGTTGCAGCTGCGGCAGGAAAGCTTCTATCTCCGGCCGGCAGGATCCGTAGAACTCGGGATACTGCTTTTGCAGATAGCGGTAGTACCAGCTGCGGCGCAGCAGCTCTTTGTCTATCAGTACCACGTCGGAACGCAGACCTTGCTCATTGATCAGGTACAGACAGGGGGCATAGACGTCCCAGTTGTCGGTAAGGATCACGGCATTTGGCCCGGCCGAAACCAGAATGTCGTTGGCAAAATCAACCGTGAAATGATCCCGGCTGCGGTCTGCCTGCTTCCAGTTAATTGCGGGTACTGTCACAACCAATGCCAGGGCCGTCCAACAGAACGCCTTTGATGCTTTGATGCCAAACTTGGCCGAGGCCAGCTCCGTTAAAGCCTGCAATCCCAAAGTGGCCATGATGCTCAGCGTAGCCAAAGCCGGCAGGAAATAGGCTGCTATGTCAGGTATGCTGTAGTTTATACCGTAAAGGACCGCGGCCAGGAGGATCGCGGCCAGGGCCGCCAGTAGCCTCTTGTTTTTGATGAACAGATATATGGACCCGGGGACTGCCAGCCAGCTGAAGTACGACCATGGATGAGCAATTGCAATTTTCAGGAAACGGATAAAATTTTGCCAAAGTTCCAACAAGGAATTATTGAACATCCATACCCGGTACTGCCGTCCGGTAACGTGGCTTAGGAACCTTGACCAGTTTGACGGATCCCCCCAGTTCATAAGCGGTTCATTGATCGAACGCAGCGGCAGATACAGGTAGACCGAAAGGCCCAGCAGAAAGAGAAAACCCATCAGCAATATCTTTTTCCAGCTGGTGACGATGGATCTGTCAAATACCATTATCAGGACTCCGGGCAAATACCATAACAAACTCAGATGATTTCCCAAACCCAGTCCTGATATAAATGAGATCAGGACCAATTTTTTGAAGTCATGGTCCTTCTTGTATTTCAGCGACAACCAGATTAGCATCAGGCCCAGCAGGGATGTCAGACCATATACCTCCATCACAGTAGCCTGATCCCAGATCACCGGCGAGAAGGCCCATAAGAAACTTCCGGCGATGGACAATTCCGGACGGATCTCCAAATCCCGCAGTACCATAAATAAAAGTAAGGCAGAACAGGTGCCGATCAAAGCGGAAAATATGTTCAGCCTGAAGGCCAGATCGCCCCAGAACATAAGAGTGACCCATATCTTTCCCAGCAAAGTGAAAAGCGGATATCCGGTGGGATGGGCTATACCCAAAGTATTTATCGCCAGGGACAGCTCTCCGGAATCAATAGGGCCGATGCTGGGGCCAGCCGTTAGAACGTAAGCTGCCAGGACAACAAAAAAGACGAGCCAGGCCCCGTTTTGCGGGCGGATGCTCGTCATTATGAACCGCGGCATTATTCTGTTCATGCTGGGTGAATTGTCCATTCTACACATGCATTATGGTGCGCCTGACACGACTTGAACGTGTAACCTGCGGCTTCGGAGGCCGACGCTCTATCCAATTGAGCTACAGGCGCACTTATTGATTTTATTGTTTTTGTCCCAAGACTTTTGGGAAACGACCCAAACGCCTACAAATTATAATTATAACTTTACCGGCTGTCCAAAGTCAAGAGATTATTCACGATTAAAACAAAGGGCTCTAAAAGAAGTATCAAAAATTACTGGGTGGAGTCGGTGAAAGTACGGTCACTGCTTATCGACAAAACTGAGAACTACTCGTGACCCCACCCCAAACTTTTGATGATTGTAATCACTAAAATCTACCCATTCTTAGGACCCGAAAGTTTTCTGCAAGTGTTATAATTATTTTGTATAATTTGGATCAGGTTCCACACGTATACGTTTAGTGCCAAAATGAATTATTAAGGAAAAAGAAGCATTTTTACCAAATTCTGTATTCTTCGTATATTCATTCAGATGCCTAACTCCCTCAGCAATCGCAAGGTTTAGCTTTAATGCATCTTCAAATGGTATAGTTATGCAAATTGTGTTTGTATCCTTTTTGAATTCAGTGGGGGAAGATTTTTCGAAACCACAACCCCCGAATCCCTTCCTTTTAACACCTGCCATCAGACACCTCCGTAACTTAAGTTAAAATGATGTTGTATGATTTTATAAAATTGGCTGCTTTATGCTTCCAAATATTTCGATTAGTTTACATGTTCCAAACGTAATTCCAAAGATCATAGCTAATATAAAAATAATCATTATCAAAGAAGTAACAATAGTAAACAGTTTTCCTATATATTTTGGCATATCGCTAAAATAATTTAAAATATTAGTTGTGGGTTTAGAGAACATTCCACTACCTATAATACGAAAGACAATAACACCTGCAATAGCAAAAATGAGTAGGACTACCCAGTTATTTTTAACAATGAAAGGCGTCCCTTCCTTCAATATATTATTGCCACGAAGATGTCCCGTTAATTTCAGATTGGATTCACTATTGCCCGAATAAATTAATTTTACTTTTAAACCAGACCCTGATACCAAATGCTTCCAATGTATAATAACTGATTTTACCGTATCATTATCATCCGGGCGTAGTTCATATTTAGCAATATCGGAATCCGTTGATTTAATAATGCTATAGTCGAATATCTTCTTGCAGTTTGTTACGGTAACTTTAACCGGTTGATAGATATCTTGTGAATCTATATCCGTATTATTTGAATTCCATAAAACAAAGGTTGTAAGATAAACATCATCATTTATTACTTGTGAATCACAATCAATGACCTTAATTTTCGATGATTTATTTTGACTGTCAAATATCCTATTTTTTTCTCCAATAATATAAGATATTTCTCTTCTATTGACAGTAGCTTTAATTCCCCAAAATGTGCCTAAAAATGTTATTGAAGTTGTAACTAATATTGTCACTATATTTTCTTTCAAGTATTTAAGCATAGATGACAAAGCCTCCGTAAATTATTTGTAGTTTCTATCAAGCTTGTCTAAATTAACTTTTTTTTTGCGAGGTGCTTTATTTACAATTCCATTACCTGCCCGGCCACCGGCACTTCCACTTTGTAATTTAAGTCCTTTAATCCTTGGGCAAAGACCAGGGACTGTTTTTCCTCGCCGTGTACCAAAATGAGCTGTTTGAAGCCGTTCTTGGCTTGCCGGACGAAGCCCAGCAGTTCATCCCTGTCGGCGTGGGCCGAGAACCCGTTCAGCACCTCCACCTGGGCTTTCACCTGATGCTCCTCGCCGAAGATCCGGACCGACGGCCATTTGTCCACCAGCTTCTTGCCCAGGGTCCCCTCGGCCTGAAAACCCACGATCAGCACTGCGTTCCTGGGATCTCCCACCGAGTTGCGCAGATGGTGCAATATCCGCCCGGCTTCGCACATTCCCGAGGCCGAGATGATGATGGCCGGCTCCTTCAAGAAATTCAGTTTCTTGGAATCCTCGGCATTGGTGACGTAGCTCAGCCGCCCGAAGCCGAAGGGATCATCGTGATTGGTAATCATGGCCCGGGTCTCGGTGTCAAAGCACTCGGGGTGCAGTTTGAAGATGCCGGTAACGTTGGTTGAAAGCGGGCTGTCCACATAGATCGGCACCCGGGGCAGGATATTGGCCTCGAACATCTTGTGCAGTTCGTAAACCACCTCCTGGGTCCTTCCCACCGAAAAGGCCGGGATGATGACCTTGCCCCGGCGCTGGCAGACCTGGCGCACCAGGTCCTGGAGTTTCTGGACGCTTTGTTCTATCGGATTGTGCAGGCGGTCGCCGTAGGTGCTTTCCATCATCAGGTAATCGGCCCCTTCCGGCTGATAGGGATCGCGGATGATGGGCAGGCCCTTCCGCCCCAGGTCACCGGTGAAGAAGAATCTTTTGGTCTTTCCGTTCTCGGTCAACTCCAGGTCCACCATGGCCGAACCCAGGATGTGCCCGGCGTCGTGAAACACCGCCTTGACCCCTGGCATGGGGCTGAAGGTTCTTTCGTAGGAATAGCTGACGAAGGAATCCAGCGCTTTTTCGGCGTCGGACATGGTATACAGGGGTTCTTTGGGAGGAAGACCGTCCCGTTTTCTCCTTTTATTTACAAAGACCGTATCCGCTTCCTGGATATGGGCCGAGTCCCTCAGCATCAAGCCCAAAAGATCACGGGTGGCCGAGGTCATGGAAATGTCTCCGGCAAACCCCTGCTTGACCAGGGTCGGGATGTTGCCGCTGTGGTCCAGATGGGCGTGGGAAAGGATCATGGCGTCGATCTTGGCGGGATCAAAGGGCAGTTTCTGGTTCCGCTGTTCGCTCTCTTCCCTTCGTCCCTGATGTATCCCGCATTCCAGCAGGAGTTTCTTGCCGCCCACCTCTATCACATACATCGAGCCGGTGACAGTACGGGCCGCCCCGTAAAAAGTGATCTTCATTTTGTTCCCATATCAATTCATAATTCAGAGTTAAGTTATTATACACCGTTATCAAAACTATTTCAACGTTTTTAAATGAGGTCAATGCGCTTGACAGCCATCAATGGTTTTTGATACAATGTAAGCAAGAATTAGTGCCCTTGCGAGACTTACCACGCCTGCGTGCCGAAACAGCTGTAATGTTTGCAATTGGGCGTGCAGGCACGGAAACACTGAACCCGGAAAACACGGAAAACCCTGATTAAATAATTTCAGTGTTTCAGCCGTTCCGTGTTTCAGTGGTAAATGTTAACTTGGATAATTCATAATCAACTACATTATTACACGAGGACAAAATGGAAAACAACCCCCATCCCCAGCAGGTGAACATAGAGATAAACGAAAAAGAGGCCGAGGGCATCTACTCCAACCTGGCTTTCATCTCCCACTCCCCATCGGAATTCGTGCTGGATTTCGCCCGGCTGCTGCCCGGGATCCCCAAGGCCAAGGTCTATGCCAGGATCGTGACCACGCCCCAGCATGTAAAATCATTCATGGGAGCGCTTGAGGAGAACATCAAGAAATACGAGGCCCAGTTCGGGGCCATCAAGACCTTTGCCTCCGAAGGCAAGGAGATCGGCTTCAAGGTCGGGGACAAATCGTAAACCGAAACAAACAGGATTTACATGATTTACCGGATTTCTTAATTCATATACTGCAACTGAAAAACCGCCTGATATTATATCGGGCGGTTTTTCTTATTATGGAGCGGGTGATGGGAATCGAACCCACAATATTCAGCTTGGGAAGCTGACGTTCTACCACTGAACTACACCCGCAACAATAGTGATTTTACAAGATTTGGGGAAATTTGTCAATCCTTTGGCTTTCCGGGGCGGTTACTGTTTCAGTAATTCCTCAATTTCTTTGAGCAAAAGCTGGTCCAGATTATCCCGGTAGCCGATATGGCGATACCGGATGATGCCGGCCTTGTCGACCACAAAAGTTGTGGGGATCCCGGTTATCTGGTAGACCTTGTCAATGCCGTTGCCCATCATCCCTCCCATCAGGACCGGGAAACCATAGCCTTTTTGGCTCCAGAATGAGCTTACTATGTCCTTCTTGTCAATTCCTTCTAAATTCACGGCAAAGAACAGGACCCCTTTGCCCTGGCTGGCCAGAAAGGCCTTGTCCACCAGGGGCAGGCTCAGCTTGCAGGGCTGGCACCAGGTGGCCCAAAAATCAAGCACCACCACCTGGCCCCGGTGGTCCGAAAGCTTGTGCATTGCGCCATCCAGGTCAGGCAGGCTGAACTCCGGAGCCGGCCGGCCGACCACAGATGCGGCCGAGGTTGAATCGGCCTTGATCTCCTCCGCTGTTTTTTTATCCCGGGCCTTGGTCAAAATATCTTCCATGCCCTTTTTGCTCTTATAACGGGCCAGATAAACCGTTTCAAAATCAGTTTTGGCCTTTTGGGGATCCTCCACCTGTCCGGCCAAGGCATCGGCCAGATGGGTGATTGCCGAATCAAGCTGTCTGGTCTGATAATAAGCCAGGCCCAGATGATATTCAATGGTTGGTTCAGAGATGTATTTGAAGGCTTCCTGCAATTGCTCCAAGGCCTTGAAATAATTTCCCTGCTGGTAATACACCCAGCCGTAGGTGTCCAGATAATTGCCGATGGTCTGGGACTTGGTTCTGTCCCAGCGTTCCTGGGTGATGTCCCAGGGTTTGGTTTTGAACTCTTCCTTGGCCAGATCGATAGACCTTTTGGAATAGGTTTCGGCCGAATCCAAGTCTGTCTTGTTCCTGGCCAACTCGTAGGCCAGGTTGTTCAGCAGATTGTGGTCTTTGGGATCGAGCGCTATCGCTGACTTGAAGCCTTCAGCCATCTCCGGCCCCTGGCCCAGCTGGGAATGGTTCTGGGCGATGATGACGTACAGCCCTTTTTGGACGTTCTTGTCCAGCCAGGTTGTGTTTTTCAGGAACCCTTTGGCCAGTTCTATCCTTTTGCCCGGATCGCCTTCGGCCTCCAGCTGCTCGGACATCTTGATCAGCTTGCTCTGGCGGTCAAACCAGATCATCGAAGAGCCGATGACGGCCGCCAGGCTCAGGGCCATCATCAATTTCAACAGGAAAGGAACTTTCTTCATTTTTTCTCCTTACTATCCGCAGACGCCGTCGTGAGCGTTAACCGAACGATTGCGCCGATTTACGCTGAATATTTGACTTAACGCATTGGCCAATTGGTTAGTAACTTGTACATTATGAATAGTAACCTGGAAATAATTTTCGCGCCATTTCGCGTTTTTCGTGGACAATGGTCGTCAGTATCTGTTTTACTTATGCGTTTTGAACTCCTTGGCTGCCCGGATGAACTCCCGGAAAAGCGGGTGGGCCCGCATCGGCCGGGACTTAAACTCTGGATGGAACTGGCAGCCCACAAACCAGGGGTGCCCCTCGGCCTCCATCATCTCCATCAGCATCCCGTCCGGGGATTTGCCGGAGAAGACGATGCCCTTCTCTTCCAGCCGGTCAATGTAGTCGTTATTGACCTCGTAGCGGTGCCGGTGGCGCTCGGAGATCTCCTCCTGGCCGTAGGCCGCAAAGGCCTTGGTCCCGGCCTTTAACCGGCAGGGATAAGCCCCCAGCCTCATGGTCCCGCCCATGTTCTTAACCTGGCGCTGTTCCGGCAAAAAGTCTATCACCGGGTCCTGGCAGTCCTTGACGAACTCGGTGGAATTGGCGTTGCGCAGGCCGCAGAGATTCCTGGTGGCCTCGATCACCGCCACCTGCATCCCCAGACAGATGCCGAAATAGGGAACTTTGTTCTCCCGGGCGTACTTGGCGCAGAGGATCTTGCCCTCTACCCCCCGCTCGCCGAAGCCGGGGCAGACCAGCAGGCCCTGGCAGTCATTCAGCCGGTCCTTGAGATTGCCCTGGTTCAGAGCCTCGGTGTCTATCCAGTCCAGTTTTACCTTGACCTGGTTATGGATGCCGGCGTGGAGCAGGGATTCGATGATGCTTTTGTAGGCGTCGTGCAGGTCCACATACTTGCCGCATATGCCGACGGTGATCTCCCCTTTGGGTTCCTTGAGATTCTTCAGCATGTTCAGCCATTCGCTGATGTCCGGCTTATGGAAGCCAACCCCCAATTTGTGGGCCACGATCTCGTCCAGGCCGTCCTGGTGGAAATGCTGCGGGATCTCGTAGATGCTCTCTACGTCTATGGCCTCGATCACTTCTTCGGCCATCACGTTGCAGAACAGGCCGATCTTCTCCTTGATGTCCTTGTCCAGCGGTTTTTCAGAACGGCAGATGATGATGTCGGGCTGGATGCCGATCTCCCGCAGCTTGTTGACCGAGTGCTGGGTGGGCTTGGTCTTGAGCTCGCCCGAGGCGTGGATGTAAGGCACCAATGTCAAATGAATGTAACAGCAGTTCTCCCGGCCGGCCTCCAGCCGGAACTGGCGGATGGCCTCCAGGAAAGGCAGGCCCTCGATGTCGCCCACCGTGCCGCCGATCTCGGTGATCAGCACGTCCACGTCCGGGCTGTCGGCCAGCTTAAGCAGCCGGGCCTTGATCTCGTTGGTGACATGGGGCACCACCTGGACGGTCTTGCCCAGGTAATCTCCCCGGCGTTCCTTGGTGATCACGGTCTCGTAGACCTGCCCGGCGGTCAGGTTGTTCTCCTTCTTAAGCGGCCGGTCTATGAACCTTTCGTAATGCCCCAGGTCCAGGTCGGTCTCGGCCCCGTCGTCGGTGACGAAGACCTCGCCGTGCTGGAACGGGCTCATGGTGCCGGGATCCACGTTCAGATACGGATCGAATTTCTGGATGTTGACCTTAAGCCCCCGGGCCTTAAGCAGGTAACCTAGGCTGGCCGAGGCGATACCCTTGCCCAGCGAGCTGACCACTCCCCCGGTGACAAAAATGAACTTGACCTTGCGTTTCATATATCTCCGATTATTTAATTCCAATTAGCCACAGAGAATACCCTGAGCATTGTCGAAGGGGCGCAGAAACATAGAGAATATCATATTACATACAACAAACCGTAAGTTTAACCTAAAATAAAATTTATGTCAATGGAATAGTGAGGCAATACTTTTCAATGAAAAAGCTTAAATTAGATTGCGTTTAAATTCGCTTTAGGATTTCTTTGTTACAAACAATAAAAACACCGTTAGCATGCAACAAAACATGCTTAAAAAAAACAAACTTATTATAAACTCTGGTATATCAATTCTTCTATACATATTAACAAATGACCAAACAACTGCTGTCGCAAGTGAAATAGTAGAAATGATGCCTAGTACTTTAATAATCTTTCTCATTACCAATCTCATTGCATTAGTTAGTTATATTCCAATAATAAGAAATTAGTAAATAATCTCACTCCACCATCGTCTTCACAACCAGCCTGCTCCCATCCGTCTCCATCTCAATCGCACCTTGCTCATCCGTCCGGTAGATCTTGGCCCCGGCTGCCTGGTAGCCTTCCACCACCTCCGGCGAAGGATGCCCGAAACGGTTGTTCTGGCCCACTTGGATCACGGCTATCTCAGGGCTGATGGCACTGATCACCGCCGGTGAATTATTGATGTGCGAGCCGTGGTGCGGGACCTTCAGTACCGTGCATTTGGGCAAAAGGCATTTGGCATACAAGGTGTCCTCCAACTGCGGGCCCATGTCCCCGGTGAACAGGAAAGACTTCTGCCCGTATTGGATGAAACAGACTATGGAAGACTCGTTGGCGTCCGATGCCGAGTCCCTTTGACAGAAGACGAAACCCCGGGCGGGAGAGATGCCGGACAAGGTATCGTAGCCCCACAGGGTATCGATATCGGTCTTGGACTTGACTGCAGCCTCCATAGCTGATAGGAACAAGGGTTGGTCGCACTGGTGGCCAGAAATCATCAGTTTCTTTATATTGACATGTGAAAGCAGGTGGGAAAACCCTCCGGCATGGTCTGCGTCCCCGTGGCTGATGATGGACAGATCAATGTTATTAAGACCTTGGTACTTCAGGAACGGGTATATGGTCCGCTGGCCGGAGTCAAACTTCTCCTGGCTGGGTCCGGCGTCTATCAGAATGGTTTTACCGTTGGGAAATTGGATCAAAGCGGCGTCACCCTGCCCTACATCCAGATAAGTTACCTTTAGTTTATCAACAGTTACGAATGTCTTAGACCAGATGAATATGTTCAAAACAGTCAATAAAAATACAATAATTACAAATCGTATCTTCTTAATCTTATTAAAGTTAAAAATTATAATTAATGTTGTGGTATAAATTAAAGTTTGACTTAAATCAGGCCTTGGCCAGGTAATGACTCCGAATTTGACCATGTCGAACAGCTCCACCGATTTCAAGGATATCCAGCTGGCGGCGTAAGCCGAGGCGGCCAGCGGCCATACCACCCAACTGCCCAAAGGATACAGCATGGACATCAAAAGCCCCAGGGCCAAAAGCAGGTTGGTGGTCGGTACCACCACCAGGTTGGCCAAAAGTGATATGGTAGGTATCTTGTGGAAATGGTAAGCCAGGAAAGGGGCGGTGAATATCTGGGCGGCCAGGGATACCGCCAGGGGCAATAGCAGCCATTCCCTCAGAACTTCGTTCTCTGTGATCCTAAACAACTGATTTTGGATGGGCCGGGTCAAAGCCAGTATCCCGGCGGTGGCGGCGAAGGAAAGCTGGAAACCCACGTCAAACAGCGATTGGGGCCAAAAGAACAGGATCAAAAGCCCGGCCAGGCCCAGCATGTTTAGGCCGTTCCCCTGCCTTTCGAACAGCCCTCCCAGCAATACTGCTATAGCCATGATGGCGGCCCGGACAATGGATGGCGGCGATCCGGTCAAAAGAGTATAGAACACCAGTCCGGTGCAGGTCCCCAAAGCCGCCCAGCGCCGGGGAACCCGGACTATTCTCAGCACCAGGAACAAGATGAAGGCCACCAGCACCACATGCAGGCCGGAGACCGCCAAAACATGGGTGGTTCCGGTATTGGAGAAGGCTTCCTGCACCCTGGCCGAAAGGCCGCTGCGCTCGCCCAAAGCCAGACCCAACAGCAGGGCCTTCTCGTCGCACTGCAAATATTTATCAGATAGACCTCGGATATACTGCCGTGCCGGGATCACCACTTTTGGCATCAACCAACCGCCCCGGCCGGTCTCTGCCAGTCTTATGTGCTCTAGGCTGAGAGAACCCCGGACCTCGCTGCGATCCAGGTAAGCCCGGTAATCAAAACCTCCGGGATTCCTTCTTTGGGGCAGAAGGTTCCATTTACCCTGCACTAACAATAATTCACCGTAATCGGGTATATGCTCAGGGTCTGGGACTGAACGTGCTAAAACCTTGAAATCGGCCGGCCGCCAGACATCGCTGCTGTCTAAATAGGAAAGCACTTGGGCGGTGAAGCGGTACCGGCCTTCGCTGGATTGCGGCTCGGAAACCACCTGTACCATGGCTATCTGCTGCCTTCCCTCCTGCCACTGGCAGTTTTTGACCGAGATTCTGAACTGATAACCCAAAAATCCGGCGGAAATGATCAGCAGCGCCAGCCAAACCTGTGAAATTCTTTCTTTGGACCGGAAAACAAACGTCAGAAAAAGAAAGATAATCACCGCCAGAACGGCAAAAATAATCGGGATACTAACCGCCGAAGTGGCCAGTATCCCGAGGGAAAACAATAAGAACACTTTCAGGGCCGGAGTTCTGTCCATCAAAACACCGTTTTAAACGTAAGAGATTCTCTGTTTCTCCGGCTTCTTTAGCTTGGACGGTATAGGCTTGGGTTTGGGCGAGGTATCCATCTCAGCCGAAGGCATTTCTTCCTGGGGCCGGGCGGGCGGCTGGGGTGCATAGGCCGGAGCAGCAGGCTGGGGAGGCGCCGGCCGTGGAGCCGGTGCTGCTGCCGTCGGGGCATGCATCTGAGGCTGGGGCTGGGCAATGCTGGGCCGGGGCGGGGCTGCCGGCAGGGGCGCGGGCGGGGAAGGCGGTTGAAACTGGGGCTGGGGAGCAGCCGGCGCCGGACGGGGCATGGCGGGCGGAACTGCGGGCCGGGGCGGCAGAGAAGCAGGCTGAGCCTGTAGCGGCGCCTGGGTTGGCTGGGGCACCGGCTGGGCAGCCGGGCGGGGCGGCGGGGGCGCTGGTAAAGGAGCTTTGACCGGCTGGGCCGGAGCTGGTTTCGGGTCCGGGGCTGCCGCTGCCGGTTTAAGCTGCTGTAGTTTTTGAGCTACGTCCTTAAAGGAAACATCCGCCGAATATATTTCTTCGTAAGCCTTGATGGCATTGTCTATCTCGCCCACGCTTTCGTAGGACTGGGCCAGGTTGTAGCGCAGACCCATGTAAGCCTCTTCCTCGAAACCCGGGGTGGCCAGACCGCGTTCCATCTGGCGGATGGCGAATTTGTATTCCCCCCGTTCCATGAAACAAATGCCCAACATTTCAAAGGATTTCAGTCTTTCTTTGTCTCCCTTGGAAGATATCTGGAATTCGGCGATGGCCTCCTGCACCAGGCCCATTTCCTTGTAGGCGATGCCCAGGTCGTAGTGTCCCTGAAAATCTTCCTGCTTGATGCTTTGGTAAACACCTTCCTTGAACTCGGCCAGGATATCGTTAAGGGAAAGATATTCCTCCTGAGCCTGAGGCGTTTGGGACTGGTCGTCGTCGGCTACGCTGAACTTGACCCGCGACTGACGGCCTCCTTCCACCATCTCCCGTCCCCAATGGACGTTGTCGTCCTGGGCGGGCTGGCCGCCATGGGGCTCGGAGGTCAAATGGCTGTGCTCTTCTTCCTGTTCCTCCGACGGCTGGGAATGCATAAAGCCCTGATCGGACAGACCCGTTCCCGGTTCCTGTACCGGCATTTGCCAGCTGGGAGTTTCGGGAGCAGCCGGTTCCATCTGGGGGGATATGGCTGGCTGAATGGATGAAAAATCAAAACTGGCAGATGCGGCCGGGGCTGTCTCCGGTACCGGGGATTGAATGTTTATTGACGGAGGTTTGATGCTGATCGACGGAGGCTGAATACTGATGGATGGTGCCGGTGCTGCCGGTGGAGCGATTGGCTGGGGCGGGGCCTTGGGTTCGGGCTGGGCTTGGAAGCTCGGCGTGTCCATTGCCCCTTCGGGCATCTCCGGAAGCAGAAGGGAAAGGCTTTCCAAGGCGGTCTCATTGACCGGGTCTATCTCCAGCACTTTCTGATAGACCGCTGCCGCCTGTTCCTTCAGTTCCCGGCGGTAAAGACACTCGGCCAGACCCAGATAGGCGTCCACCATGGCTTCGGGTTGATTGGCCTGCAGTGATATCTCCACCAGCTTCTGCCGGCTCCTCAACTCCAGAGGCTGCAGCTCGGCTATCTTCTTGTATATGGCAATGGATTTGGAAATGTTGCCGTCGCCCAGATAACCATTGGCCGCGGTATGATACTGGTCCAGGGCCTCCTGGGTGGAGCCGATCTCCACCAGCAGATCTCCCAATTCCACGTTGGTGGCCCAGTCCTGTTTTGGTGGTTCCGGCGCGGCCGGTTTCTCCGGCTCTCTCTGGATGGACAGAGTAGGAATATCCATTGCCGGTTTTTCCCGCTGGGGCGGGACTTCCAACTGGATTTCTGGATTGGCATGGTGGGTCAGTTCATCTATCACCTGCTGGGGCCGGATCTCGGGGGCCGGGGCCGGAGCAACGGCGCTGGGCGCGGCTGTCTCGCCCTTCATGCTGCGGACCTTGGCGTCAATGGCCTCGGCCTCTATCATCCGGCCGTTCTCCCGGTAGGCCTGGGCCAGCTTGGTGAATTCTTCTATGGCTTCGGGCACCCGTTTTTGGGAAAGATACATGTCGGCCAGTTTGGAACGGATGGCCAGGTTCTGGGGGTTGAGCTCTACTATCTGATGATATACCGGGAAAGCCAGATCGGGCTTACCTTCCTTGATCTTGCGTTCCGAGTACTCCAGCAGGTTGGTGATGGCTTCGTTGATCAGTCCCTGCTGAATGTAGAGATCACCCAGCATCTTGTATATTTCGGGATCGTCCTTCCGGCTGCGGAGGATCTTTTTGCAGACCGCGATGGCGTTGTTGTACAGAGCATCGTTGCCGTACCCCTTGGCGGCTTCCATGTAATTGGTCACCGCCTCGTCAATGTTGTTGAGCTTGACGAAGGCATCGCCGATGAAATTGTACACGCTGGCGTTGCCGGGCTCCAGCTCCAACACCTTCTTGTACTCCAGCACCGCCTTGGCGTAATCTCCCTTTTGGAAGAATTCGGCTGCCTTGGTCCTTATTTGATCAACTTTTGCCACTTAATTTCAATATGTCGAAAAATTGTTCGTTTGCGTTAGAACTTTACTAAATAACCGCTAAGCTTTTCCCGGCCGGGGCCGAAGGAACACCAAGACACCAAGCAAATCGTGATATAGTGAATAGTGATTTTGTGTATTGTGGTCGGAACCATTACGTTAAAACTGGTAATCACTGCCTACTGATGTCTCGCTGGCCGGAGTCTGTTCCTCATGTCCCCGGTCGATCCCCAGGTTGTATACCACCGTCTGGACCACCGAGGCGTCCAGCATGTCCTTTTCCAAAAGATATCCCTCTCTCAGGCAGTTGTCGCAGATGGCGTTGATCAACCGGGGATGCCCTTGAGAATAACGGGCGATCAGCTCATAGGCGGTCTCGGTAAAGAGCTCCTCCTCCCGTCCGGCTATCACCAGCCGGTGCTGGACGTATTCCTTGATGGCGGCCTCATCCAAAGCGTCCAGGTAATACTTTACCGCCACCCTCTGGTTAAGCGAAGAATCCACCAAAAGATTCTGCTCTATCTCGGCCATGCCAAACAGGATGAAGGTGATCAATCGGACGTCCGAAAGTTCCAGATTCAAAAGGCCCCGCACTTCCTCCAAAATGGCCTGGCCACGCAACAGATTTGCCTCGTCTATCAGGATCACCGGTTTGCGGCCTTCGGCGTGAATCTCCATCAGCCGCCGGGCCACCGCCGAAGAGACCTGGGTCTTGTCTTCGGAAAGTTCCTTGACCCCCAGCAGCGATCCGATCCGGCGCAGGAACCAGATGGGACTGAATTCTGCGTGGGTCAGGATCAGGAGCGAAGTTTCAAACCTTCCATCCTCGCGCAGGATGTCCAGCAGGCGGCGGGCCAGCATGGTCTTGCCCGAGCCCACTTCCCCGATCAGGACGCCAAGACCCCGCATCCGCTCAGCCACGTGAGCCAGCCGCATGATGGCGTTGCTGTGCTGGGGGCTGTCATAATAAAAACGGCTGTCGGGTACGTTGGAAAAAGGATCGGCGCTGAGTTTGAAAAAACGTTCGTAATCCATGGAACTCCTTAAAAGCTTTACAAAAATGAAAGTCCCTGTTGGTTGGATCCCAGATACGGGTCATCATCGGGCTTTTGGACCGGAACAGGCTTGACTGTTCTTTCAGGTTCCGTCTTGGCCTCAGGCTGGGCAGGCTGATCCATTATTACTTCTACTGTGGCATCACCGAAAGTGTCTTCATTCTGAATTCCCTCGTCCATTCCCTGCAATTCCGGCGGTACATTTTCCTCGGCCTGAGCCTGGAAGGCGGTTAATTCCTGATATTCAACATCCAGCACTGCTTCATCGGCAGCAGTTTCGGATTCGGGCTGAATATATTCACCTGCAGGTGCGGGCTCTTCCGCTAATACAGCCGTTTCTTCCAGATCGGACGACGGCTGAATTGTTTCCGTCACTGTTTCTTCCGCCGTCGCAAGCTCGGGCTGCAGCTGGGATGGCCCGGTCTGCGGTTGGATCTGGGAATTTTTCTCCAGCAGGTTCCGCATCCTTTGGGCCACGTCCTTGTAGTTGATGTCCAGGATATAGACCTGCTCGTATTCCTCCAAGGCCTTTTGCCGGTCGCCCAGTTGTTCGTTGGCCAGGCCCAGATTGTAATGCAGTCCCACGTATTCGTTATCAAGGAACTTCTTTACCGAGATGCCCTGGTTCAGCACCTCGCTGGCCAGACCGTAATCGCCCTGCTCCAGAAAAGAGATGGCCAGCATTTCGAATCCTTTCAGCTGTCTGTCCCCCCCCTTGATGGACAGCTGAAAATCGGCAATAGCGTCGTCGCGCAAGCCTACCTCGCGGTAAAGCATGCCAACGTCGTAATATTTTTCGTAAGCTTCGCTGATGTTGGACCAGACCGCGTCCTGGAAATCCTTGCAAAACAGGAACAACTCTTCCTTCAGCTGCACCTGATCCATGGCCGGGCTGCTGCCGGAGGACAAAACCCTGGAAAGGGCCTCCTCGTTCTTGGGATCCCGTTCCAGTATCTTCTGATAGACCGACTTGGCTTTGCGGTCAAAACCCCTTTTTTGCAGGACCCGGGCATAGGTCAGCTGTGTCTCCAGTATCTTCTTGGCGTTGCCCATCTTCATGGCCACGTCCAGCAAGCGATGATAAGGCACGATATCCGCCGGATCCGGCGCGTCCTCGGAATTATCCGAGGCCATCTTGGACACCATCTGCTCAATCTTCAGACCCAGTTCCTTAAGTCCCTGATTCTCCGGCAAAAGAGCGGTGATCTTCTTGTATACCGAAGACATGGCCACAAAATCGCTCCGGATCTTAAGCTGGTCGGCAAAGCGAAGCCATTCCCTTACGGCTCCGCTTTTTAGCTGGCCGTTGGCGTATAACTCTCCAGCTTTATTATATAATTCTATCCGGCCCTTGTCAATAGATAAAATCTTCTTGGCGGCCACTATGGAACGGGGCAGGTCCCCTGTTTTTTCGCCGATCCGCACCGCCACCTCATACTGTTCAAGGGCCTTGCGGTCCTCGCCGGTCTCCCGGTAGATATTGGCCAAAGTAAGCACATGCTCCGGGTTTTCGGCATCGACCATGGTCAACTGCTCGTAAGCCCGGCGGGCTTTTTCCCACTCGCCTTTTTGGTAAAAGAGATGGGCCTGTTCGTTAAGTCGTTTTATGTCGGGCATATTTTTGTTAAGCCGATACCAAAACTAAAGTATACAAAAATCAAGGGCTTAAATCAATAGTTATTTGAACTATTTTTATTTAATGTTGCCGGCTAGGGCCGACAGAACCTGCTGGCACAATTCGGCTGACCTGGCGTTAAGCCCGGTCACCTCGTTTTTGTGGGCTGTTACGAACCCCTGGTCCCTGATGGAACCCAGGTTTATCAGCACGTTCAGTCCGGCACCCTCCACCCCAGCCCGGGCCATCAGGGCCGCCACTCCGGCGTCGGAGGCCGAATTGGCGTTGCCTTTTTGGGCCGCAGTAAGGGAAAGTTCCATCGCCTTTAAACATGTTTTGGCGGTCTCCAGCGGGACCGCCGCCGCCTTTTTGTAGCCTTCCTCCATGGCCTGGTCCCGGAAAACCTTCTGTTCCGGAGTGGCCTTGGGCAGGCGCATGGCCTCCATCAGGTCGTTAAAGGCGTTGGTATCCTCGTCCACCGCTTTTGACAGTTTGTCCTTGATCTCCTGCCCCTGTTCGGCCAGTTCGGACATCTCTTTCCAGACCTTCTCGTAACCGGGTTTGCCGACAGTCAGGTTGGCCACCATGGCCGAAAGGGCCGCGCACAGGCTGCCGGCCAGGGCCGCCACCGAGCCGCCGCCCGGGGCCGGTGATTCCGATGATACCTCGTCCACGAAATCTTTGGCCGTCATGGACATCAGCGGGGCCGGTTTAAGGAAATTGTATTCCACGATCTTCTTGGCCGGGTCGAATTCCGAAAGCTGGTCCAGGCCCAGGGAGCGGACGGCGGTCTCCACCAGTTCCTTCTCCGGCACCCCGGCCGACTTGCCCTGTTTTTTCAAGTAGAATTTTCCCGCGTCCAGCATCGGTTTCAACGGCACCAGGCCCACCAGCTCCGAGCCGGTGACGATCAGGCCCAGCTTTTCCGCCTCTTCCCGGGCGGTTTCGAAGACCACATGCAGCGGCGTGGTGTTGTAATTTATCAGGTTGATGGACACCTGGGCCTGGCGGTACTGCTCGATGTACCAGCCGATGGCCCGCACCGCCTTCAGACGGCCGGGGACCTTGACCGAATTGCCCTGGGCATCCTTGACGATCTTGCCGGCAGCGTCCTTCTTGGCCCGTCCGCCTTCCCGGATGTTCAGGGCGATCTCGTTGGCCAGCTTCTTGTCCTTGGTGTTGACATTGACGTTGTAGGCGATCAAAAATTCCCGGGCCCCCACCACGCTGGCTCCCCACTTGTGCTTGAACTTGGCCGGTCCGAAGTCCGGTTTCCATTTGGGGTCCTTCAGCTTCTCCTCCAATGCCTCGTACTCTCCGGTGCGGATGTCGGCCAGGCTCTGACGCTCGGGCGAGGCGGCGGCGAATTCGTAGAGGTAGACCGGGATGTCCAGTTCCTCACCTAGGCGCTTGCCCAGGTCTTTGGCGATCTGGACGCACTCGTCCATGCTTACACCGGATACCGGCACAAAGGGACAGACGTCCATGGCCCCCATCCGGGGATGCGCTCCGCTGTGTTTGGACATGTCTATCAGCTCGTGGGCCTTCTTGGCGGCCTGGAAAGCAGCTTCCTTGACGCCTTCCGGAGTGCCCACCAGGGTATAGACGGTGCGGTTGGTGTCGGCCCCGGGATCTACGTCCAAAAGCTTGACATCAGCCACACCGCGGACGGCGTCGGAAATGGCATCGATGATCTTGCGGTCGCGGCCCTCGGAAAAATTTGGTACGCATTCAACTAGCTTGGTCATTTTGACTCCTGCTTTTCTATATTGACATTACTTGACATTTTACGGGCACTAATGCCGGTGGCATTGATGTAATTGTTCAGTTTTATGGCCAGAGTTGTATGTCTCTTCTGGTATTCATCAAGTACTTGCTGAGATATGTACCCGCGTTTATGGCTGAACAACACATGGGATTTTATCTCGTACAAAGATCCTCTGGCTATCCGGCAAAACTGCTTGTTCTCCTTGTAATGGTATCTTCCAAAGCCCTCGGCAATGTTGCTGTAGACCGAAGTTGAAGACCTTCGTATCTGTGAAGTGAGATTATACTTCTCGTCTTCCGGAAACCTGGCAGTAAGTTCATATATCCAATCAGCCAAGTCAACTGCCAATTGGTAGATTATCAAATCAGTAAAATCAACAATCTTGTTTGCCATAATACTCAATGTCAACCAATGTCAATAAATGTCCATTTATTGGCCAATGACGATCCGCCCGCGCTTGACCACCGTCTTGACGTAATTCACCGCATAATGATACGGAATATACCGGTAATTGGGGATGTCCATTATCAGCAGGTCCGCCTGCTTGCCTTCTTCGATAGACCCGATCCGGCCGCCGCGGTTCAGGGCGCAGGCCGCATTGTAGGTGGCGGCGCAGATGGCCTCGGCCGGGGTCAGCCCCAGGTACAGGCAGGCCAGCCCGATGATGAACGGCATGTTCTCGATGGTGCAGGAACCTGGGTTGTGGTCGGTGGCCAGGGCCACCGGGATGCCCATCTCGATCATCTTCCGGGCCGGGGCATAGTTCTTCTTGATGGTCAGGCTGGTGCCCGGCAGCAGCACGGCGATGGTTCCGGCCTGCTTCATCAGCTCCAGCCCGGCCTGCGAGGGGTATAGCAGGTGCTCGGCGCTGATGGCTTTGACCTTTCCGGCCGCCTCGGCCGCGCCGACAGAGGCCAGCTCATCGGCGTGGATCTTGGGGATCATCCCGTAATTGCTGGCAGTTTCAAGGATCTTGATGGCTTCTTCCGGCGTGAACACCCCCTGGTCGCAGAACACATCGCAGAACTCGGCCAGCTTCATCTCCGCTATTTTCGGGATCATCTCCTCGCAGATCAGCCGGACATATCCCTCCCGGTCAATCTTTCCCGAGCCCTGAGCTGCCAGGCTGAGCTTGTCGAAGTCCGTGTCGAAGGGCGAGCTACGAAACTCCTCCGGGAACTCATGCGCCCCCATGAAGGTAGAAACCACCTCTATCGGCTGAAGTCCGTTCAGGTCCCGGTTGACCTCCAGCTGTTTGATCTCGCTTTTGGTCTCCAAACCGTAGCCGCTTTTGGATTCCACCGTGGTGGTTCCCCACATCAGCATCCGGTCCAGGCGCTTCAGGGCGTCGCGCTTTAAGACCTCGCGGGAAGCCTGCCTGGTGGCCTTGACGGTGGAGCGGATGCCGCCGCCCTTGGCGGCGATCTCCTGGTACGAAACGCCAGAGGCCCGCAACTCGAATTCGTCCTCGCGGGAGCCGCCGTAGACCAGGTGGGTGTGGCAGTCCACGAAACCGGGCATGACCACTTGATTCCCAGCGTCGATAACCTTGGTGTGGGGTAAAAGGTTCAGCCTGGGCTTGAGCTCCATGGTCTTGCCCACGGCCACGATCTTGCCGTCTTCTATGGCCACCAGGCCGTCCTCGATGATGCCGAGCTCGGACATGGCTAACCCCACCCTTCCCTCCCCTCGAGGGGAGGGATTAGAGGGAGAGGTTAGCGTCAGCAGTTGGCCGATATGTTGGATGATGAGGTGCATAACAATAACTATTCCATCATAGGTATCTTAACCTTCTTCTTCTTGGCCACCTGCTTGGCAATGTCATATCCCGCGTCCACGTGACGCAAAATGCCCATCCCCGGGTCGTTGGTCAGCACCCGCTCTATGCGCTTGGCCATCTCCTTGGTTCCGTCAGCCACCGTTACCTGCCCGGCGTGGATGGAATACCCTATCCCCACCCCGCCGCCGTGGTGGATGGAGACCCACGAAGCCCCCGAGGCCACGTTGACCATGGCGTTCAGCAATGGCCAGTCGGCGATAGCATCCGAACCGTCCTTCATGGACTCGGTCTCGCGGTTGGGCGAGGCCACCGAGCCGCAGTCCAAATGGTCGCGGCCGATGACGATGGGCGCTTTGATCTTTCCCTTCTTCACCAGGTCGTTGAACAACAGGCCGGCCTTATCCCGCTCGCCGTAGCCCAGCCAGCAGATCCGGGCCGGCAGGCCCTGGAAATGGACCTTCTTCTGGGCCATCTTGATCCAGCGGGCCAGGTGGGCATTCTTGGGGAACAGCTTTAAGACCGCTTCATCTGTCACCGCGATGTCCTTTGGATCGCCGGACAGCACCGCCCAGCGGAACGGGCCCTTGCCCTCGCAGAACAGGTCGCGGATGTATTCCGGCACAAAGCCCGGCACGTCGAAGGCGTTCTTGATGCCGTGCTTCACCGCCTGGCCCCGGATATTGTTGCCGTAGTCAAAGGCGATGGCTCCCTGCTTTTGCATGTCCAGCATGGCCTGCATGTGGATGGCCATGGCCTCGTATGATTTGCGTTTGTATCCTTCGGGGTCGTTCTTTCTTAATTCATTGGCCTGGGCCAGGGTCATGCGATGAGGCACGTAGCCGTTGAGCTCGTCGTGGGCCGAGGTCTGGTCGGTGACCACGTCGGGAATGATATTCCTCCTGACCAGTTCGGGCAGCACTTCGGCGCAGTTGCCCACCAGACCGACTGACAAGGGTTCGCCCTTTTTCACCGCTTCAAGAACCAGCTTAAGAGCGTTGTCCAGATTGACGCTTATCACGTCGCAATAGCCGGTGGATATCCGCTTTTTTATCCTCTCCGGATCCACTTCGACATTCAGTATCACGCCCTCGTTCATGGTGACGGACAGGGGCTGGGCCCCGGACATCCCGCCCATGCCGCCGGTCAGCACCCATTTGCCTTTCAAGCTTCCGCCAAAATGCTTTTGGGCCAGGGCCCCGAAGGTCTCATAAGTTCCCTGCAGAATACCCTGGGTGCCAATGTAGATCCAGCTGCCGGCTGTCATCTGGCCGTACATGATAAGCCCCAAAGCCTCCAGCTTGCGGAAATAGTCCCAGTTGGCCCAGTGGGGCACCAGGTTGGAGTTGGCGATCAGCACCCGCGGACAATGGGGATGGGTCTGCAAAATGCCCACCGGCTTGCCGGACTGGACCAGGAGTGTTTCATCGCACTTGAGTTTCTTCAGCGATCTGATGATGGCATGGTAGCAGTCCCAGTTGCGGGCCGCCCGGCCGTTGCCGCCGTAGACTATCAGGTCTTCCGGTCTCTCGGCCACCGCCGGGTCCAGGTTGTTCATCAGCATCCGCATGGCGGCCTCCTGCTGCCATCCCTGGCAGGAGATCTTTGTGCCGTGGGGGGATTTGATTATTTGGGGCATGATTATATTCTCCGTTTACTTACTTATTATTTCTATCATTTACTAAGGCCATGGATGATCTTTATTGTATTCACCCTGTTGTCTAACCCAGCCCTTAAGGGCTGGGTTAAGGGCACATGACCGAACACATCCCGGACCGTTCACTGTCTTTTTTCTGTATCATATGCGTTTAGGAACTCATCCAACTCTTCCCGGTAGGTTTTATGCCGGTGGTGTTCCTTCTGGTTCCTGATATAATCTCTTACTTTATCAAGCTGCGAAGCGCTTACCGAAAAGGCCCCATATCCTTCCTGCCAGGCAAAATGGCTTCCGGTCAGCTTCCCGGCATTTATCCAATGAGACGATTCCCCTTTTAGCAAGTTCGCGATAGTGGAGACGTTATTGGTCAAGCCGATCTCTATCAAACAATGTATATGATCCGCGGTTCCGTTGATGGTGTCCAGAAGATAACCCTCCTGCTCTGCCTTGGCTCGGATGTGTTCTAGAACCTGAGGCAGTAAATCAGAGATTAAAACAGGAAACCGCTCCTTGGTGCCCCAAATAAGATGGATCCAGATTTTATGATATGAGTGTGGCATGGTACTTTGTAAATCTTAAGGCCATGAATGGCCTATATTTTCTTCCTTATCCTCCTTAACCCAGGCATTAATGCCTGGGTTAAGAACACATCAATCGATTCACCCCAGGCCGTTCACGGCCTTTTGCCTATCTCGTCTATCGCCTTTAGCCGGGCCAGCAGCGGCGGGTGGGAATAGTGAAAGATGACATACAGCGGGTGCGGGAAAAGGTTGCTCAGGTTCTTCTGGCTGAGTTTCATCAACGCCCCCTTCATATCCGCCGCCGAAGGATTGAGCTGTAATGCGTAGGCATCTGACTGGTATTCATATTTGCGCGATTGCCAGTTCATCAGCGGTGAGATCAGAAGATTCAGCGGCTCGAACAGGATCGACACCACGTAAAGGGCCACGCCGACCAACGGTCCTTTGAAACCCTGTTGTTCAAACAGCCCGCCCAGTCCGATGGCATTGTATATCCAGGGATGGGCCAGGATCCTTGACGCGGCGAACAATAAAACCCCCGAGAGCAGCGAAACCGCGGCTATCAACTTAAAAACATGTTTCATCTTCCAATGGCCGATCTCGTGGCCCATCACTGACAACAGTTCCCGGTGGCTGTAATTTTTGACCATGGTATCGTAAAACACGATCCGCCGGGTCTTGCCCATTCCGGTGAAGAAAGCGTTGTCGTGGGTACTGCGCTTGGAGGCGTCCATCTGATAGACACCGGCCAAAGGGAAATCAGCTTGCTTTGCCATGTTGAGGATCTTTGTTTTTAACTCCTCATCCTCCAGCGGCACGAATTTGTTGAACAGCGGCATCAAAACCACCGGCGACAGGAATATCATCAGGAAGGCAAAGGCCACCACCAGTCCCCAGGCTGCCAGCCACCACCAGTTCCCCAGCCAGTTGATGAAAAGGTAGAAACCGGAGAACAGCAGGCCCATCAAAACTCCCGAGACCAGCAGGCTCTTTACCTGATCTCCCATCCAGGTCTTGATGGTGATGGTGGAAAACCCGTATTTCTTTTCCAGCTTGAAATCGGAATAGAGCGAGGCCGGGATGCCGGACAGATAGCCGATGAGCAGCAGAACCAGCATCACGGCCAGACCCTGCAGCAACGGAGCGATATTCAACCCATCGGCCCAAATGGTTATCTTGGTCACAATGTCGGCGGTAAAAAGAATTATCACCACTATGGTCGACACGAACTCGCTCCAGTAACCCAGTTTGGTCTTCGCCCCGGTATAATCGGCGATCTGGGCCACCTTTGCGGCGTCAAACAGATCCGAAACCTCCGGCGGCAGACCTTTCTTAATACTAGCTCTCAGGTGAGACAGATTCAGCCAGGACAACAGGCTGGAAACCAGGTATCCGAAAATCAATATGCCTATGACCAAAATCATGAGAATATTTTATTTTTGATTTTTTAGATTTGTTTTTTAGTCAAGGCTCCCTACTGCCTTCTCCACTTCCTCCAATACCTGGCCGGACCTGACCAATTCCTTCATGGCAGTATGATCCTTGTACAGCGGGCGGTCGATCTCCAGGAAATCAACGTGTTTCCGGACGATCTCCTTGGCCTTGGCGGTGCCGGTTCCGAACTTGTAATCGCGCAGATCCAGAGCCTGGGCGGCGGCCATCATCTCGATGCCCAATATGCCATAGGCGTTGTCCAGTATCTGGAAATTCTTGATGGCGGTGTTCATGCCCATGGAAACAAAATCCTCCTGGTCGGCCGCCGCCGGGATGGACTGGATGGAGGCCGGGGTTGAAAGTATCTTCTGTTCAACTATCAGGGTGTCGGCGGTGTACTGGGAGAGCATCAGGCCGGAGAACATCCCTCCGCTTTTGGTCAGAAAAGCGGGAAGCCCGACGCTGAGAGCTGGATTGTTGAGCCGGTTCATCCGGCGCTCGGAAAGGATGCTGACCATGGTGATGCAGTACCCGGCCATGTCCATCGGCACCCCCACCGGCGAACCCTGGAAATTGGCCCCGGACAGCTGGAGGTTCTCCTCCGGGAAGAAGATTGGATTGTCTCCCACCCCGTTCAATTCTATCTCCACCTGGGACCGGGCATAGGCCAGGGCGTCGTGGGCCGCGCCGATCACCTGGGGGGTGGAGCGCATGGAATAAGCGTCCTGGACCTTGCACTTGACCCGGCCCTCGTTCAGGTCGCCGTCGGCCACCATTTTGCGGATGGCCGCCGCGCTCCGCACCGCGCCCTTGAAGCCGCGGGCCTCATGCAATTTTGCGATGTACGGTTTCATGTTGGCTTTCAGGGCCTCCAGCGACATGGCGGCCGCTATCTCGGCCTGCTTAAGCCAGCGGTTGGCGTCGTACAGGAAGATTGCGCTCATGGCGGTCAGCACGTTGGAGCCGTTAATGGTGCCCAGTCCGTCGCGGGCCTGCAGTCCGGGTATCATGATCCCGGCCTTATCCATGGCCTCTTTGCCGGGCAGCAGCTGTCCCTGGTAATAGGCCTGTCCCTCCCCCAAAAGAAGCAGGGCTATCTGGGACATGGGAGCCAGGTCGCCGCAGGCGCCGACTGACCCCTTCTGGCAGACATATGGGGTAACCCCCTTGTTCAGCATCTCCACCAGGGTCAAAGTGACCTCCGGCCGAATTCCTGAGTTGCCGTGGGCGTGGACGTTGATCCGCCCGGCCATGGCTCCCCGCACATATTCTATGGGGGCCGGGTCGCCGATCCCGGCGGCGTGGTTGTATATCAGGTATTTTTGAAAGTCCTTGACCTGGTCGTCGTTCAAAACAACTTCGGAGAATTCTCCGATTCCGGTGTTGACCCCGTACATGATCTCATGGGCCGCTATCTTCTTCTCCAGCATGGCCCGGCATTTTTTGATCCGCTCCAAAGCCTCGGGGGCCAGCTCCACTTTTTCGTTATGGCGGGCGATCCTTACTATTTTATCGATGGTCAACCCGTAACCGCTGAGTATGATGGGCATGTTACTGTTCTCCTGCAATCTATTTTTTAAACTCATCCCCTTTCTCCCCTTCTCATGGACCCGTGCTGAGCATGCCAAAGCAAAGCGAAAGGACAGGGGGTTGAGTTAGGTTATTTGAGTTTTCCGATCTGCTTTTCAACAGCATCCAAGATATCTCCATCCAGCATCATATCATTTATGGCTTCGATGTCCAGGTGAAACTCCCGGTCCTGCTTGAACGCTTTGACTCCCTGGCGAATGGCCCGATAAGCCGCATCCACCCCCTTCCCCGGCTTCAGCGGCTTCAGGAACTCCAGCCCCTGGGCGGCGGCCAGCAGTTCGCAGGCCAGCACATAGCGGACGTTGCGGCAGATCTGCCCGGCCTTGCGGGCCCCGAAGGTGCCCATGGAAACATGGTCCTCCTGGTTGGCCGAGGTGGGAATGGAATCGACCGACGAAGGGTGGGCCAGCACCTTGTTCTCGGAGACCAGGGAGGCGGCTGTGTTCTGGGTGATCATCAGCCCGGAGTTCAGGCCCCCGTGCTCGGTCAGGAAACCCGGCAGTCCGGAGAGCGAGGCGTCAAGCAGCCGCGCCAAACGCCGTTCGGAGATGTCGGCCAGCTCGGCCGCGGCGATGCCCAGGCAATCCATGGCCAAAGCCACCGGCTGTCCGTGGAAATTTCCGCCCGAGAGCACTTCGTGCTCTTTTGCGAATACCAGGGGATTGTCGGTGACCGAATTCAACTCCGTCTTCAGCACCTGGCGGATGTGCTTCAGGGCGGTCTTGGTGGCCCCGTGCACCTGGGGCATGCAGCGCAGGGAATAGGAATCCTGCACCTTCTGGCAGTCCTTATGGGAACTTCTGATCTGGCTGCCGGAAAGAAGTTTTCTGAGGTTTTCGGCCGAATCCATCTGTCCGCCGTGCGGCCTTAAGGCGTGGATCCGGGGATCAAAAGCCTTGTCGGTACCCCGCAAAGCTTCCAAAGACATGGCCCCGGCAATATCTGCCATTTTGCAGAGATCTTCAGCCTCCAGCAGATTCAGGATGCCGATCGCAGTCATCACTTCGGTACCATTAGTTATCGCCAAGCCCTCTTTGGCTTTAAGAACCAACGGTTTCATTCCCGCTTTTTTCAGGGCATCGGCCCCATTGACGATCTTGCCCATATAAAAGGCCTGCCCCCGCCCGATCATCACCAGCCCGATATGGGCCAGGGGCGACAGGTCGCCGGAGGCGCCCACCGAACCCTGCTGCGGGACCAGCGGTATGATGTCGTTGTTTAAAAGCCCCAGCAGCTGCCGGACCACCACCGGACGAACTCCAGAAGCTCCTTGGCAGAGCTGATTGGCCTGCAAAAGCATGATCGCCTTGACCTGGCTGGGCTGGAACATCTGCCCCACCCCGGTGGCGTGGCTTTTTATCAGGTTTTCCTGGAGCCGGTCGATCTCATCCAGCGAGATCCGGATCTCGGCGAACTTTCCAAAACCGGTAGTAACGCCATAGACCGTCCGGTTCTCCTTGATGATCCGCTCCACCACTTTGCGGCCGGAAACCAGGCGGGACAGAGCGGACTCCGATAACGACAGCTGCGTTTTCACTGACGCCACCGCTCCGACAGTTTCCAGCACCAACGGCTTATGCCCGATAATAACTTTTTGCATCATATCAACTTCTATAGCATTTTAAACTTATATTTTAGCCAATTTGCCCGAATAAGTCAATGAAAAAAGCCCCCGGAAAACAGCGGGAGCTTTAAGAAAAAATGGAGATGGAGGTTATTTCAGCTCTTCGGTTTGGATAACGTCGGGGCTGATATATTTGCTCCAGTTGGGATCGGTCCTCTCGTCCTTTGATTTTGAATACATCAGCTGAAATCTGCCAAAGCTTGATCTGTCCACAAAAACAAATTTGTCGCCGTTATAATAGCGCCATATCTCAATCGGGCGGTATTGCCCCTGCATGGTCTTGGTCTCAACCTCATTGGGAAGTCCGTATTTGATGTATAGCCTGCCCCGGTCGGTACGGCTACCCTTCATACCGCCTCGGTTTTTTTCTCCAAATTTGATATCGGCCGTTTTATAACGTTTGGCATGCTCAAGCAGGGTTTCATTCTCCGGGGTAGTCGGATCACTGTCGCGGGCTTTCCAAAACCTCCTTAAATATTCATTTTTCCCGTTTTCATCAAGTTTCTTCAGCTGCTCAATTTCCCTGGAGTGGGCTATGTACTCGATTTCATAAAAATATTCACCGCCCTCCTTCTGCAAAGCCTGAATTTCGTCATCCAGTTTATCCTTCGCCCCGGTCACTTCGGCCAGTGATTTCCTGTTGATCTTTATCCCTGCCTGGGAATAGGCTAATGCCCTTCCGCTTCCATCCTTCAACTGAGCCTTCAGAATATAGAGTCCGTCAGGGAAACTGTCCAGATTGACGCCTCCGGTCTGAATGATCTGCCCGGTCCTGGCGGTGATCTCATTATTGGCGATATTAGTGATCACAGGTTGGGTGGTTGAATTCAGGGATATCTGCACAAATCTTCCTCCGCCTGCCGTATCGTAGGCCGGGCGGTATATCTCAAAATAATAATATAGATTGCCATAGGCTCCCCCGAACTCCCGGGAAGGATGGGGTTTGATCTGAAGATTTCCCTTGGAAAAACGGCTTTTGTTAGAATCAACAAAAATGTCCGCAGCCACCTCTATCTGGCTTATGGTCAGATGGATGGGGTTGAGTTGCGGAACGATTATCTCCTTTTCCAGGGTGCCAATCTTTCCTCCCTGCAAATCGCTGATCATGAATTTTAGTGAGTAGTTCCCAGGTTTTAAATTGTTGGATACCAACAGGTCTTGTATCGCCAGATCCCGGCGCTCTATCTCTTGAGCGGTCGGGACATTGAGGGTTGAAATCCAGTCCTCGTTGATTAAATACCTTCCGCTTGAATCCCGCAGCTGAATCACTGTCTTAAAACTGATGGTTCTCAGTCCTGCGTTTTGCCTGACCACGAAATCGCCGACGGGAAAGCTCCAGTAGATCTCCTGCCAGGTCTTTCCGCTGTCTCCGGCAAAACCGGCTCCGTCCACCCAGAACTTTATGGTCCCGTCAGAGCTAAAAGGCCAGCCGTGAGCCAGAGAGAAGGCCGCCAAGACCAGGACCAGGGTCATTATCCGGGTCCTCGGTATTTTTAAAGTATATTTCATCTTATCTTCTCCCTTTTTGGATAAATTAATTCATACTCGCCAATTCCCTTGCGGTCCATGAACACATACCTGCGCCCGTCAGAGTAGTAATACCAGATCTCGTATGCCGGATATTCAATGTCAAAAGGATGCCTTTCAATTTCATCGGCCGGTCCGAAAAGGATATAGACCATTCCTCTGTCGCTTTTCCAGCCAGGTTTAAATATCGACCCGAACTGTTCGTTGGCATAGTTTATCCGGTCGTAATAGCCGTCTCGGAATTCGTTTACCATGGTGGTGGTATCGGGATCCCTTAATTGCCAGAAACGCAGCAGCAATGTTTCCCTTAAAGCCGGAGAGGCCTTACGCAATGAATCAAACTCCCTGCCCTTGGAAACGTATTCCAGTTGATCAACCTGTTCCCGGTAATCTCGGTCTGTTATGAATTTTGAGTTGCGGACATAAAGAGATTCGGAGGAAACGACAGATCGCCCGGCTTGCCGGACTTCCAGCTTCAGAATATAACTTCCGGTCAAAAGGCTGTCGGACCTGACGGACTTTGTTATGCCCGGATTCCCGGACTGTCCCAGAGTCTCATTCAACGACCAGGCGGCGTCGGTGGAACCAATGCGGGACAGGCTATAACCGGCCAGGATGGATTCCGGCTGGGATGAATAGATCTGATAATAAAACATGATGTCGCCGTGGCCGTCACCGTACTGCCTTTTGGGCCAGGGAACCAGTTTCTCGTTCTGCATCTTCTGGAACCTCAGGCCGCTTAATTCAAGCAGACCCCCCGAAAGGTCCCTTATTTCAACATTCATTTCCGATTCGCCCCGGCGTTCCGAGTTGTTGTCGGTGCAGATTATCAGGAATTTGTACCTCCCGGGAATGACCTTCAGACTGAAGGTGTCGCAGGCCAGATAATTGCCCTTCTGAAGTTCCTGATATTTTCCCACCGTCAGGGACCTTTCCCAGGAATCACCGGCTACCTGGCCGCCTTTGGCATCGGTCACGATCACCGAAAAACTGTAGGCTGCCCTGAATTGAGTTCCCTGGGACACGAATTGGACCTGGTCATAAGGCAGGGAATAGGAGATCTCCGCCCTGATCCCGTCCGGGGTCTGGAACTGGGTCACCTGATAGTAAAACCGGACCGCCCCCTGGCTGAGGCCGAAACTTTGCCCCAGGCCAGATGATCTTGTCCCCATAGCCCACAGGAACGAAGCGTTCAAGCCGGTCAAAAGAAGCAGTATCTTGATTTTTCTCATAACACTCAAGTTTATTATAAAAACGGCCGGATATCAAGCAATATTATGGATTATTTACAGGTTTGACCTTATGCCAGTAAAAATATCCGACTCCGGCCGCCAGTGATATTGACGCCAGCAAAAGATACCAGGGATTTAACTCCCGGCTGCGGGCTTCCATGAACAATCCTGAAGCAGTAACCTGCCCCAGCGGGCGGTTCCAGACCAGACGACCGGATTGGATTGAATCGGAATTGTGGCTGACGATTTGTCCAGGCAGAGACAGTTCATGTCTGATCCGGTAAACATCCCGGCCGTCACCAGGATAGGCAGGTTCCGGCTTTGCGGCTGGGATACTTTCCAAATATTCGTAATAAACCCACAGACCTGCGTTTATGATATTGATCCTTACTGAATCGTTCCCGCTGGAGAATAGCCCCACCTTGTCAGACTTGTAATTCCATGTAAGTTTGAGGCTGCCGTCTTCCAGTTCAGTTTTGGCGGAGCCGGTCAATTTTACTCCCGGCTTTTCCTGCAAACCCTGGCCCGGGATGCTGAAAAGTTTCCCCGACCCTGCAGTCTTATTATACAATCCGGCCATCATCGGATCCATTATTACCTCAACCGTCCTGGTTCCGCCGCCCCGGCGGTTGACCGCAGTCTGGACATCCACCGAAAAACAGCCGCAGCAGGCAATGCTCAGGAGCAAAATGGCCGGATAAAGTTTAAGGCGAAGCTTCATTCTTCGCCTTTTTTCTTGATCATCTTAAGCCTAAAGATGTCCTCCCGTTCCCTCTGTTCCAGCACGCCCTTGATGTAGCTCATCTCCCGGTATATCCTGGGGATCACCACCTGCTCCAGGGCGTTGACCCGGCGGGTGGTCTTCTTGATCTCGGAACCCAGGCGTTTTAGCCGGGTCTCGCTGCCGGCCACCACTATCAGCAGGTCTATCATTTGTTCAAAGGAATCAGCCGTCTTCAGCGAACGGTGGGTGGCCGCGGTGGGGCTGTATCCCCGGGTGAACTGGTCGCGCACCACGCTGCCGGCCGAGACCTCCGGGATCTTGATGCCCCAGACGTTCTTTTCCGAGACATTAAGCCGGATGTCGCGGCGGCCCGGCAGGGCCGAAGACTCCAAGGGCTGGCGGCCTTCAAAGGCCACCGCCAGGTTCAATAGCTCCACCGCCTGCTGGGAGGTCTGGTTCAGCTGTTCCCGGGAAGCCAGGGAATTCTTGACCACCACGAAGAAGTCGGTGACCAGGGCGTCCCGTTTCTTTTTAAGCAGGTCCACGCCCTGTTTGGCCAGGGATACCTGGGCCTTGCGGCCCAGCAGGTTCATTCTGGTTGGTGATACGTTTTCCATTTAAAGCAAATCGAATGAATGAAATTAGAATTTAAAGCCAGTGAATTTCTCGTATTGGGCGATCAAATCCTGCCTCAACTTCCGCCCATAAGCCCCGGTGGTGTCGGCCGGTTTCTGGTTTGATCCCAGTTTTCTGAACAGGAAACCGCTGTCGGCTGCGGCAAAGTTGTATTCCGGGTCGGCCCGGTATTCATAGAACAGCGGTCTGCCTGATGGGATCTCGGCTTCCACTATATTGCCATCCTTGTCCGGGCCGCTGCCGCCGATGATGCTGGCGGTGATCTTGATATTATGCTTTCCGGCCGGAAGTTTAAGCAGGTAGACAAAGTAGTGCGTCAGGTTGTTGTAATTCCTTTTGACCTCGCGGATGCTGTTAAGGACTGTCAGACCGGTGCTGTCCTTGAGAGGTACAAGGGCCGTGAATTTCCCGGCAGCGTCCAAAGGTTTGTTGTCCAGTTGGAAGGTGACGGGCACGCTGTAAACATCCATCAGCAACATCAGTGCCCCGCTGTCGCCTTCGGCTGAGACAGGCTTGGGCTGGACCTGGACCTTGCCGGAAAGCACCACCTGATAGGTGCCGTCCTGCATGTAGCCGATGTCCATGATCTGGAAACCGGGCAGAAGCACCGCCTTGGCCTGGGACTCGATGTAATCCTCCTGCAGCACCGAGTTCTTGACAGTGGACTTGGATTCCACCGTCACCCCGGCCTGCTCGATGGCCTGGCGCTTGGCATCCAGCACCGCCTCTTTGTAGTCCTGCTGGCGGGAGGTCTTCTTGCCGTTGTCAAAGCCCTTGATGGTAACGTCTAACGTTTCGCTCAACGCTGTAGTACTGAGTAGTAAAGTAGTAAAGATGCAAAGTTCCGCAAGCAAGCACCAACGATTTGATTTTTGGGAAAACATTGAACTGCCTCCTCCTTTAATACTTTCCTACGTTAATACTTTAGTTCCCGGTTATCAGATCCCCGTCTTCCCGTGCATTTGCTCCATGGTCTCGCCGTGGTAATACTTATGGATGTGATCCTTGCTGATGCGCTTCAGTTCCTTGACCGGCAGCAGGGACAGCAGTTTCCAGCCGGTGTTCATGGTGTCCTCTATGCTGCGGTCGGCCTGGCCCTGGTTGATCATCTCCTTTTCAAAGCCCTCGGCGAACTTCAGGTACTTGCGGTCCACCTCGGTCAAAGCCTCCTCGCCGATGATGGCCACCAGTTTGCGCAGGTCGCGGCCGGTGGCGTAGGCCGAATAAAGCTGGTTGGACCATTCCCGGTGGTCTTTTCTGGTGTGCCCCTCCCCGATGCCGTTGTTCATCAGCCGGGACAGCGAGGGCAGCGGATCGATGGGCGGATAGCAGCCGATCCGGTGCAGCTGCCGGGAAAGCACCAGCTGGCCCTCGGTGATGTAGCCGGTCAGGTCGGCTATTGGGTGGGTGATGTCGTCGTCGGGCATGGTCAGGATCGGGATCTGGGTGATGGATCCCTTGCGGCCGTGGATGCGGCCGGCCCGCTCGTAGATCTGGGCCAGGTCGGTGTACATGTAGCCGGGATAACCGCGCCGGCCGGGGATCTCCTCGCGGGCGGTGCCCACTTCGCGCAGGGCTTCGCAGTAGTTGGTCATGTCGGTCAGGATCACCAGCACCTGCATGCCGTGGTCGTAGGCCAGGTGCTCGGCGCAGGTCAGGGCGCACCGCGGGGTCAGGATCCGCTCGATGGTGGGGTCGTCGGCCTTGTTCATGAAGACCACTGTCTTGGCCAGGGCACCGGACTGCTCGAACTCGGTGATGAAGAAGGTGGCCTCGCGCGAGGTGATGCCCATGGCGGCGAAGACCACAGCGAACTCCTCCTTCTCGCCCAGCACCTTGGCCTGTTTGACGATCTGGGCGGCGATCTCGTTGGCCGGAAGTCCGGCGCCGGAGAAGATGGGCAGTTTCTGGCCCCGCACCAAAGTGGCGAAGCCGTCGATGGTGGAGATGCCGGTCTGGATGAATTCTTCGGGCTTGGCCCGGGAGGTTGGGTTCATGGGCTGCCCGATGATCTCCAGTCTCTTTTCCGGGATGATGGGCGGCAGGCCGTCGATGGGCTCGCCCAGCCCGTTGAAGCGCCGTCCGATCATGTCGCGGGAGACGGGGATGCGGGCCACGTCCTCCTTAAGGCTGACCGAGCTCTTGGCCAGGTCCAGGCCCCGGGTCTCCTCGAACACCTGGATCACGGCGTATTTCTCCGAAACCTCGATGGTCTGCCCGCCCTTCTTGCTGCCGTCGGGGAGTTCTATCTCCACGATGGCGCCGTAGGACAGCCCCTTGGCGTTGTCCACGAACAGCAGCGGGCCGGAGATGTAGGAAATGCTTTGGTATTTTTTGGTGGTTAAGTCCATGAATGCCTCATTGTTTGTATGTCGAATTGGATTTTTATTCTTCTCATTATCGCGATACCATGAATGATATCGCTGGTTATCATCAAGGTTCTTCCAAACCTAAACCCCAGGCCGTACCGGCGGCCTTGTTGATATCAAGCGATAGGTTTCAACCTATCGCATCCCTCGTTGTACCGAATAACCACCTAATTGTAAAATGCTCTGGTATTTTTTGGTGGTTAGGTCCATGAATGCCTCGTTGTTTGTATGTCGGATTGGATTTTTATCCTTCTCATTATCGCGATACCGTAAACGATATCGCTATTAATTCATCAAGGCTCTATTGAGCCTACCAGAGCAGGCCGCACCAGCGGACTTGATGAAATCCAGCGATAGGGTTCAGCCTATCGCAAATGATCGCAAAATATTATACCCGTCCGCATTCATCTATTTTACCAGTTCCTTAAGCACCTCGTCCGTCGCCGCTCAATTATCACTTGAATAGCTTCGTGCTTAAATACTTCTCCCCCCGGTCCGGGAAGATGACCACTATCCTGCCCTTTTTGATCTTCCTGGCCACCTGAATGGCCGCGTACATGGCCGCGCCGCTGCTCATCCCCACAAAGATCCCTTCTTTCTCCACTATCTTCCGGGCGGTGTCAAAGGCCTGTTCGGTGCTGACCATCACGGTCTCGTCTATCAGCGAAGGCTCATAGATGGAAGGCACTATGGCCTCCTCCATGTTTTTCAAGCCCTGGATATAGTGGCCCTTAACGGGATGAGCCTCTACTATCTTGATCCGGGGGTCGTTCTCCTTAAGGGCCCGTCCAACTCCCATGATGGTGCCCGAGGTGCCAACGGAGGAGACCAGATAATCGATATTGCCGTTGACCTGCTTCCAGATCTCCTGGGCCGTGGTCTTGTAATGGGCCATCTTGTTGTAATGATTGGAGAACTGATCCGGCATGAAATACTTTTGGGGATTTTTTTTGACCAATTCCCGGGCATTGATGATCGCCCCGTCGGTCCCCAGCCTGGCATCGGTGAGTGTGACCTTGGCCCCAAAACTTTTGATCATCTTGACCCGTTCGGCTGAGACGGCCCGGCTCAGAACGATCTCCACCTTGTAGCCTTTGACCGCCCCGATCATTGCCAGGCCGATGCCGGTGTTGCCCGAGGTGGGCTCGATGATGGCCCTGTTCTTTGACAGCGCCCCTTCTGCCTCGGCCTGTTCGATCATTTTCAAAGCTATCCGGTCCTTGATGCTGCCGGTGGGGTTGGCTCCCTCTATCTTGGCGTAAATGTCCGCGTGTTTATTGGGGTTTAGACGGTTTATCCTTACCAGTGGTGTATTGCCGATGGTCTGGAGTATATTCTCGTATATCATTTAATATCGTTTACCCGTCCTCGTTCATCTGCTTGACTAATTCAGACAGCACCTCGTCCGCCTTCTCTATCGCCACCTGGCAGGTGCCCACCTTGGCGTGGCCGCCGCCGTTGTATTTCAGCATCAGCGAGCCCACGTTGGTCCTGGAGGTCCGGTTGATGATGCTGTGCCCGACGGCAAACACCACGTTCAGCTTTTTCATCCCCCACATCATCCGGATGGAGATGTTGATGTTGGGGAACATCCCGTATTCCACAAAACGGTTGCCGGTGGGGATCTCCTCCACCTTGCGCAGGTCGGTCACCAGCACGTTCTGGTGGACGGTGGAGTATTTCTTGATCATCTCCTTGTACAGCCATTCCGACTCGTGATAGCGCTGGATCCGCTCCCGGATGTCCGGCAGGTCCAGGATCTCCACGATGTTCATGGTACGGCAGTATTCCATCAGGTCCTGCATCAGCTGCAGGTTGCTGATCCGGTAGTCGGAGTAGCGGCCCAGCCCGGTGCGGGGGTCCATGATGAAGGCCAGCAGGATCCAGCCCTTGGGCGCGGCGATCTCCTCCACCGTCAGGTCGCCGGAGTCGGATTTGTCAACCGCCTTCAGCATCTCGGCGAAGTTGGGGAACTTCTTCTCCCCGCCGTAAAAATCGTAGATCACCCTGGCGCAGCTTTTGGCCGGCTCGGACTTGCCCTTGAAATCATCGGGAAAGGCCTTGCGCTCGCTTTCCGACAAATGATGGTCGAACCACATCCCGCAGCCCTTGGCGTAGGGCACGTTGGCCAGCACGTCATCGGCCGTCACTTCCACCTTGCCGTCCTGAACATCCTTGGGATGGACGAATTTGAACTGATCGATGACCCCGGCCTCCTTTAACAGGACCCCGCAGATCAGGCCGTCAAAATCGGATCTGGTAACAAGGCGCATGGTAAACCTCCGTATTCAGTATTCAGTATTCTTGGTCTGGCTATTTCTTGGCAAAGGTCTCGCCCAGCCCGGCGATGAAAGCATCTATGTGCGCTTTGAATTGGGCCTGGGGCACTTCCTTGAACCGGGCGCACTGTTCTATCTGGGGTAGGTTCAGGATGTCGTTGATGTGCATGGTTCCCCGTTCGATGGCCTGGCGGGCCCCGTCGTAGAAGGCCAGGATGGCTTTTAGCATCCAGTATGATTTCTCCAGGCTGCAGTGGCCGTCCACCTCGGAGAAGGCGTGCTGCTGCAAAAAATCCTCGCGCAGCATCTTGCCCACCTCGATCACCATCCGCTCCTGGTCCTGCAGGGCGTCGGGGCCCACCAGCTGGACAACCTCCTGCAGGGCGGCCTCCTTCTGCAGCAGCTCCGAGGCCTGCTTGCGGACCTCGGCGAAGTCGGGGGCCACATGCTCCTTAAGCCAGCCGCCCAGCATCTCGGCGTAGAGCGAATATGACCGGTTCCAGTTGATGGCCGGAAAATGGCGGCGCTGGGCCAGGCTGGCGTCCAATGCCCAGAAGGTGCCCACGATCCGCAAAGTGCTCTGGGTGACCGGCTCGGAAAAGTCTCCGCCCGGAGGCGAAACCGCCCCCACGATGGTCACCGAGCCCACCCGGGCGTCCCTGCCGACGCAGACCGTTCGGCCGGCCCGCTCGTAGAAAGCGGCCAGCTTGCTGGAAAGATAGGTGGGATAGCCTTCTTCGCCCGGCATCTCCTCCAGCCGTGACGAGATCTCGCGCAGGGCCTCAGCCCAGCGGCTGGTGGAATCGGCCATCATGGCCACGGAGAAGCCCATGTCGCGGAAATACTCGGCCAAAGTGATACCGGTGTAGATGCTGGCCTCGCGGGCCGCCACCGGCATGTTGGAGGTGTTGGCGATCAGCACCGTCCGCTCCATCAGGGGGCGTTTGGTCTTGGGATCAAGCAGTTCCGGGAACTCGGTCAGCACCTCGGTCATCTCGTTGCCCCGCTCGCCGCAGCCCACGTAGATGATCACCTGGGCGTTGGAGTGCTTGGCCAGGGTCTGCTGGACCACGGTCTTGCCGGATCCGAAGGGTCCGGGAATGGCGGCGGTCCCCCCCATTGCCACCGGGAACAGGGTGTCCAGGATCCTCTGTCCGGTGATGAACATCTCGTCCGGGTCCATTTTCTTCTTGAAAGGCCTTGGCTGGCGCACCGGCCAGGAGTGCATCAGGAAAAGCTTGGTACCGTCCTCCAACTCTGCGATGGGGTCGGCCACGGTGTATTCGCCTTCCTTGACAATGCTTTTAAGCTTGCCGCTTTTGGCCGGCGGGACCAGTATCTTATGCATGAACCAGGCGTTCTCCTGGACTTCGCCAAGTACATCGCCTTCATCCACTTGGTCGCCTTTATTAACAGTTGGCTTGAACTTCCATTTCTTCTCACGGTTAAGGCTGGGCACCTCCACCCCGCGGGCGATGAAGTCGCCCTCCTTCTTCTTGATCTGGTCCAGGGGCCGTTGGATGCCGTCGAAGATGGCTTCCAATAGTCCGGGGCCCAGTTCCACCTTGAGAGGTTCGCCGGTGGTGATCACCTGCTCGCCCACAAACAGGCCGGAGGTATCCTCGTAGACCTGGATAAAGCAGGTGTCCCCGTCCAGGCGGATGATCTCGCCCACCAAACCTAATTTGCCCACTTTGACGATGTCGTACATCCGGGCGCCCATCATGTTCTTGGCGATGACTGCCGGTCCCGATATTTTCTGAATGATGCCCTGCATAGATTCTCCTGAGGTTATATGAAGATATTATTTACTGAACAATTTAAAACTTATTATGGAATGTCTGGCGGCTGCCGTTGTACCACCACCAGATGTTGACTGCAGCACTGTCTATGGTGGTCAGGGTATCCGAAGCCCTGAGCAAATAGGCCGTGGTGTCGGAAATCCAACCGGTTCCAATAGTTTTTGTCATAAGACCCGATGTTTCTTCAATGCTAAAAAGACTGAAACAATTGAAAGGCTCGATTATTGTTTTGCCATTGTGTAAATATACCAATACATCCTCCGAATCAGAACCTGATTGGATAAAAGAATAGTCCTGAATTTTATAAACCAGTTGAATGTCGATCTGGCATTCCCTGGCATAAGTACTGTTGAATGCCGCATGTATCGAATCCGTCAGACTGACGGAAGTAAGTGCCGGAGTTTTTTCCACTTCGGAAGGGTCTTTGCTGCAACCCGTCATTAGTATTGAGATGGTAGCAAACAATGCAATCGCAGCTATCTTCCTGAAGATCTTTGATTTCATATCATCATATATCCATTAATTGTAGAATCTCACACCCAACTCAATTAATTTATCCTTGGGCCTGACCGTCAGCTGGTCAAGGATATTGTAATTGACGAACAACAGAGATCCGCCGGCCCCCCTTCTGAAATGCCCTTCTATTCCTGCAACGTAGGTCTGCATCGGCCGGTACTCGCGGCTATAATTGACATTGACCAGGGTCTTGACGTTCACCAGCCAGTCATGGGTCTTAAATAAGGCATAGCGGTTATCCAAGGTTAGTTCCCAGTTGTATCTTTGCCCTCCGCCCAGCACGGCCTCGGGCAGCAGGCCCAGCGCCCGTTTAAAGTAATGGCCCAGCCTCACTCCATAGCTGAACTGTGTTTTGAAATCCCAAACACTATCGGCATTGAGTCTTTGGCGGTAGACCGGCAGTTTGAAGTTCTTGGATCCTATCTCCCCGAACCCCTTGTTCCAATATTCGGTCACCCCGTCGTCCCGGTCAATGTCGTGAAAACAGAAATGCTCCAGCCCCAGTTTGCAATCCAGCGGTTTTAGTCTGAGTTCGATCGAGGGTGTTATTCCATATCGGACGTCCCTGGGATCGAAGATCACCGCCCCGTCCTGCCGGCCCATGCCGGTTTTGACGTAAAGGGCCCAGTCCGAAAAGATCAGGTTACGCCAGGAAACAAAGACGAACTCCATGTCGGAATTGGTCTCTATGAAAAAGCGCTGACGGTACTCGGTGCTCTTGTGATTGGCATAGACCATCACATCTGCGGTAAGATGGAACTCCGGCATGAATTCAAACTTATTCAGCAGCCTTTCCAGCGAAGCCATACCCGGTACGGGGCTGGCAGCAGAAAAAGTACAGGCCGAAAATAATATATAAGTACCAAGTAAAAGTCTTTTCAGATTCATTCTAACCAAATCATTGATTTAACGTATCAGATATTGTAATTTGAGGTCTCATTACTTCCCGGTTATAAAGCCATATGGTCTTTTCCATATGGTTCGCTTCAGCAATCTCATTTATCCCGCCAATAATGATACTTACAAGCGAACCGGCGAGCAAGGAAAGCGATAAAGTATAATCGCTATTGCTGGGATTATCCTTAGATTGCGGAATGAACGCCGCACAATATAGTATAAAAGCCGTCGTGAATGAAATGTTTTTTATTCTATTTGAAGATTGGTAGTATTTATATTCCGACATCACAGATTTAAATGGTTTACCAATATCCGACATATATTTCAATGAATATGTATCGCCGTTTATTAATAGCTTTGGGCCGCTCCAAAAAGTATGCAGAGTCCTTATAGACTTGTATTGATATAACGAATCATACTTTTGCCCGATTATCATAGAAGACGTTCCTATGTCTTGAGCTTGCGCATAAAAAGACAAAACAGCAACAAAAGAGAAAACAAACAGAACAAATTTCGCAGGCTTCATAATTTTCTGATTCCATTATTTAATGTTAATGCTCGTTTATTTAAGTTTTACGTAAAATCCTATGGCATCCTTCACCAATTTTGCCAGATACTGCTCCCCGCTAATCACCTGGCCCTCCTTGGGCACCGGGAACGGCAGAACTACAGGCAAGGCCTTGTTCTTAAGGGCCCGGGCCACATCCTCGCCCAGGTCTCCGGCCAGCTGATCGTTGACCGCTATCAGCCCGTAGCTTTCGGCATGGATCAACTCCAGCACTTTTGCCTGAAGCTCGCTGTTATCTTTGACCTCAAAAGTCTCGGCTCCGGCCATCCGGAACCCGGTGGCCGTGCCGCTGTCGGTTATTATAGCTAAACGGTTCATGCAACCTTTTACTTTAAATTGGTTTTCTCTGTGCCTCTGAGCCTCTGTGGCTAATTGAGGACCCAAAAGGCCTCTCTATTTCAGTATGTGCAGCCAGTCTCCCAGCAGGAATTGCATCCGGCCGATCAGCAGTGAGATCCGTGCCATCACCGTGTACCCGAAGGCCGCCCCGAAGGCGATCATCAAGTACCAGACCCCCAGCTTTGCTCCGGCTCCGATGAACCCCTTATGCTCGGCCGAAAAGAAGAAATAGACCAGGGTGGCCAGAACTCCCAAGACCAAAAGGAAGTTGTTGAGGGAATTCATCGGGATCAAAGTGGCCTGGGTCTGGGCCAGGACGTCGGTGGACAAAAAGGCGGTCACCGAAAGCCCGGCGCCCATCCCCACCACCATGGAGATGGGGAAACGCAGCAGCCAATTGTGTTTGCGGGAGAAGGCGAAGAAGACCAAAAGTCCCATCACCCCGGGAATGATCAGATAATACTTGTGGGCGAAATTCGTGGTCAGTGGATTCCACAGATTGGGCAGCACCACGTTATGGAACTCGGCCGCCACAAAGTATCCGGCCGAGATCCCCACGTAGACGTGCTCGGCAAATTTGTAAAGGGGGTTGTCCTTGTACAAAAAGCTGTAGATGCAGAGCGTTAAAAGAGCGCCCAGCCATATTCCGAAAACTGCCATTTTACTTCTCCTCCTTTTTGCGGGTCAGGAAAAAGGCTATGTTTCCCACCAAAATGAATCCCACTATCAGGAAATGAGCCAGGCTTTGGGCCGACATCCCGGTGGAGGCCGCGCCCGGATGATCTACCAGAACTTCGTATTCGGCTGCGCCCCTCATCCCTCCCATCAGACCCACCAGCTGGCCCGACTGCAAATAAGCCGAGAACTCCGGGGCCGAGACCGCGGTGCAGCCCCCGGTGACCGGGACCCCAAACCGCTGCCAGGCGAACTGTATCCACATTATCAGCCCCGGGTCGCCGGCCGAAAAAGAGACCACCGCCCCCATATCCTTAAGCGACTTGACCTGCTTCATCAATTCCAGAGTGTCTGTCCTGTTCTTGTAATAATCCTGGGGGAAGGCGTCGGCAATGCTCTTGGCCATGGTCACCACCAGCACCGCCTGGCCCGACTTGTAGCCCAGGTTGACGTAATCGCGGCCGTAGACCTTGCCGGGATATTCGGTCCGGATGACCTCGGACACCTGCTTCTCGATCAGCGGGGTCCCGGTTACCCAATGACCCATCATCACTACTTTCAGGTTCCGGCGCATGGCATGGCGCAGCATGGCAGCCGACAATGGATAAAGCTCGGGCATGGAGCCGGGATCGTAATCCCAGGAGAAAAGCACCGGGCTTCCCTCGGGCAGTTTTTCCAGCAGGTCATAGGCCTGCTTCACGTCGCCGGAGACTGTCATGGGCAGTTTGACGTTTATCAGCAAAGCCAAAGCCACGGTCAGGCCCATGGCCAAAAATATCCAGCGCCGGTCTATCCGGGTCAATCTTTCCAAAAATGTTTTCATATTCGTCATCCTCCCTCTAATTGCCGCCGGTGGTCAGGTAGGAGCGCTCGATCCCCAGCAGCATCCGCAAAGCCATGGAAACCGCTCCCAGGGCGGCCCCGATCTTGATGCCCCGCTGGCCGGCCGTGTTGGGGATCTCCATCACCCACTGGGTGACCTGGTCCAGCAGGGCCGGGACCTTGGCGCCCAAAAACGGAACATGCTGCCAAAGCCAGCTACCCAGCGGCACCCGCCCGATCATGATGATGGCGGCGGCTATCAGCAGCAGGGTGGCCTCCTTGTTGCGGGCCCGGAAAGCCCGATAGGCGGCGGAAGCTATGAAGAAGGCCAGCAGCGAGAACATGGCCGAGGACAGCGGGGCCATCACGTTGTCATAAAGCCAGTAGTAGGCAGTTCCCTCTTTGATGCCCCAGAACAATCCCAGCACCATCATAAAAGCCAGGCAGACCAGCAGGGTCAGGCTGTAGAACCAGCCCTGGCGCCGGCGCTGGATCTTCTCGGCGTGAACGAAGATCAGGTTTCCGATCCCCAGCACCAGGGTAAAGGCCACGATGATGATCTCCCAGGACTGCATCTCCTGGGCCGAATTGGCCACTATGGGATGCGGTACAAAGAAGGCCAGGATCATGTAAAACCCGGCCAGGAAGGTTATCGCCAGAGGAATTGTTTTTTTCATATCAGGTCTCCGAAATTATCGCCGGATGATTATGTTTCAAACAACTGAAAAATATTTACGAAACAGACAGGATTTACATGATTTAACAGGATTGATTACCATACCTTTAATTTATCCCGCAAATCCGGTCAGTTCCATGATAATATAGTCTTTTTTAGCAGTAAACTTGTGTTCTTGTTTACCGCGGCATCAGCCAGCCGGCGAAGAAACCCAGCTGGGGGAATTTAAGGGCCAAAGTCTGCATCACCGCACCTATCAGGATCAGGAATATCACCGCCGCCTTGCCCCAATCCTGGGCCTTGATGGTGCCCAACAGCACCGGCTCCTTGGAAAGATAGGCCGAGGCAGCATAGATCTCCTCGCCGATCAGGGTATAGTCGCAAGCCGCCACAAAGAACGGCAGCTGGGTGATCATGGCGGTACCGGCGATCTGGATGGCTCCGGTGGAATAGCCGGTCTCGGCCAGGATCAGCGATTCGGCGTAAAAAGTACCGATCATGAAGTTGGCGGCCGGCTTTTCCCGGACCATCATCCCGTCCACCCCGGCGGTGTAGGCGAACTGCTCGTTGGTCAGGTAGCGGATGTTCTCCGCCCGGTAGGCATCGGGCCGTCCGGCGTTCATATAGCTTGATTTCACTATCTCCTGGGCCAGGGTCATCACCAGGGGATCGGAGCAGGGAACCAGCAACGGGGTGTCATATTCGGCCGCCTTGTTGGCCACCCGGCCCAGGATCACCAGGCTGGCCAGGGTCTGGATGTCGGACACCGCCGAAAGACCGCCCGAAGGCAGATAAAGGATGGGCCGCCCCATTTCGGTGGCCCGGCCGATGGCCTCATCCACCGCCGAAAGTCCGGCGATGCGGCGGACAAACAGATCGGCCCCGTGCCGGGCCTTATAGATGTAAAGCAGTATCAGTCCGGTAAAAACCAAAAAGGCTATCAAAATGTTTGCCCGGGCGGTGTTGAACCACTGGGCGCTGGACTGCACCGGACCTAAAGGTGCGGTTTGGGCGGAGTCGGTAAAAGTAACGGCGTTGATCTGATAGTAGTACTGCACGCCGGGGGTGAGCGTGTTGTCGGTGAACTCCAGGCTGCCCGGAAAAACATAGCCCGCCTCGGCATAGGGGCCGCCGGCAGTTTCTGACCGCAGTATCCGGTAGCCTTTGAAAGCGGCCGGATCGGCTGTTTCGGCGGCCGCCTTGTCCCAGGTCAGGATCAACGAACGCCCGTCGTCATTGGGAACATCCCGTACCTGCAGGTTCCCCGGCGGGTCCATGGCCAGAGCCGGAAGGAACAACCCGGCCGCCAGCAGCACTATCAAGCATTTTTTCATTTAAAACCCCTTACCTGTAATTTTTCCTTCTTTATGGATGTTCACCACAGCAAAAGCTGGTCACGGATCTGGTCGCCGCTGATGCCGTAAAACTTGCCCCGGGCCACCAGCCTCAGGTTTATGACCTCGTAATACTTCTGCCAGAGAAAGCCCAGCACCAGGTCTATGCCCAGCGGGTTCCCCTGATAAAGTTTTGACAATTCCTTGAAATGTTCCTGCTCCAGGTTCTCTTCCGTTCTCTGGTCGCTGCCCTTGCCGGACAGATAGCTGTAATATGGCGATCCTTTAAGCGAGGCTAGCACCTTGGGCCCCTCCTTGCGGTCAAAATATCTTATGAACCTTTCTTTAGATAGAAGAGTGCCGCCGGGGATGTAATATTTCTGGATCGACTCGGGCTTCAAATCTTTTTTTTCCTTAAGCCTTTTTAGGGCCTTGGCATTCAGTATGTCGATCTCCCTTTGGAAAAGAGCTTTCAGCGAGGCGGAATCTTCACCCCATAACGGAAGTTTTTTAAAGACCCGGGAATAATAATATTTATACAACTCCAGTTCCACCGGAGCCAGGTCCTTTTCCTTTTGATACTCTTCCAGCGCCTGTTTAATGGGCAGATGAAAATCATCTCCCCAGGTATACAGGGTATCGGCCAGTCCGGCCAGATCCGGCTGGCTGGCCAGTTCCTGCAATTTCACTTCACTGATGCTGCCTGCCGGCAGAACGCTTTTCAGTATCTCGGCCGTGCTCCACCCGCCGTATATCCCTCGGGCCACTGCGATCAGGTTTGAAAGGTCCCAGCGCCTTAGAATGATGGTGATCAGATCATGCGGCCGGCCTTCGGCTATCTTCAAAAGCAATTCTGTGGTCTGGCAGAAATTCTTCTCCAGCGACCACTCCAAGGCCTCCAGCCCCTGATACCTGGCCCTGGCCAGATGCCATTGCTTTGAATACGGGCTGGATTCCATCCATTTTTCCATAGGCTGAAACCCCGGCAAAGCCAGCAGTTCTTCGTAGGCACCCGGTTTTAATAGACGGCTGTGCTGCCCCCTGATCCTGGCGTTTATGTAACCATAATCCGACGGCATTATATTAACCCCACAATAATTGCGCTAATGACGAGGTTAAAGCCGGCTTGGCCCGGGCCATCCGGTCGGCAAAGCGGTTCAGCACCACCGATGTCTTATCAGGACTGGAGACGATCACCCCGTCCTTGACCTGAGGATCCGCTTCCAGCTTGGCGTCCAGCTTCAGTTCCTTGGCTATCTGCTGGGCCAGCGCCAGATCTTCTTTTTTCACCGTCACCACCATGCCGGGTCCGAACTGGGAACAGGCCTCGGCCATCAGGTTCTTTAGGGCCTTCTTCAGCGGGGCTCCGCTCAGCGAGTTCAACTGCTGGGCTGCTTCGGCAAAGATGCCGCTGATGATCCTGTCCTTGGCCGAAAGCACCAAAGCCGATGATTCCAGGTGGGCGGCGCTTTGAGACTTGAGCATGGCAATGCTGTCTTCAGCGGCAAGCAGGGCTTGCTGGGACTCCTTCATCTGGCCAGCCTGGGCTCGGGCTTTGTCCATAATATCCTGGGCGCCCTGCCGGGCAGCATCCAGTATCCTCTGCTTTTCGGCCTGGGCCTCGTTCTCTATCAGTTTTAAGAGTTCGGATTCCATAAAGCTTATATATTAAAATTTAATTGCATTGATTGCGAAGTTAAGGGCCGGAATATCTTCCAAAGATAATCGTTTTGACAGACGCTGCATAGCGCAGCGCCTGTCAGCAAATGACCGGGAAATTGGTTACTTGATACCCACAATCATGATGGCGATCACGAATCCCAGGATGATGATGGTCTCGGGCAGGGCCTCCAGCACGATCATCACGCCGCCGATCTCGGGCTTCTCGGCCATGGCTCCGGCTGCGGCCGAACCGATCCGGCTCTGGGCCCAGGCAGTGGCCAGGGCCGAAATGCCTATGGCCAGAGCGGCTCCCAGGGCCTTCCAGATCACGACGCTGTTATTGTTGGCCGGGGCGGCCGGCTGGGTTTCGGTGGCCGGGGTAGCACCGTGATCCTGGGCAAAAGCGATTGAAGCCAGGGGCGCTAAGATCAGGGATAACAGGACCACAACCAAAAGTTTCCGCATTACTTACCTCCTATTGTTTTTAATGGTTTGTATTGTTTACCTGGATAATCGTGGTATTTGAATTTGGTCATGAATTCCACCACCTGCAGACGGAAAGGCTGCATGATGGGACTGATCAGGCCCAGGGCAAAGAACAGCGGATGGATGACCAGGGCCGCCACCAGGAAACCAGCCACGCCTCCAATGGTCCGTCCTATCAGGTTGGCGGCGTAAGCCAGGTAGGCCGCCGAGAGCCCGATGGCAAAGAGACGGGCATAGGACAGGATGTTGCCGACAGCTCCGAAGATCTCGATAGGGCCGGCCACCCCGGCCAGGATGCCCAGGGTAACCGCGCTGGCTCCGGTCAGGATTATTGACGGCCACATGAACGATGCCGGCAGCATTTTGATCATCATGGTAAAGAATACACCGAAAACACCGATAATACCCAGGGCAAAGGCCAGCGGTTCCAGAATATGGTGCAGGTTACGGTGCTTGATGCCGATGTAAAGCATGATCCCAAAACCTACATAGACCTGAACCACACCGATCATCAACGCGATCTTGAAAAGGGTCATGATGGACTCGCTGCTCAGGCGATTAAGATTCTCGGCCATTGGTTTGATCCAGTGCATGTGCTCGCCGAAATCACCGAACAGCTCCCCGAAAATAACTCCGAAGATGGTGGTCCATACGGCGCAAAACATGAAGATGGTTGCCAGCGACCTGGCCAGCGCGTTATTTTTAAGCTTGATCATGACCAGAATTGAGGCAACCAGCATTAGAATCCCATAACCTATGTCGCCGACTATGAACCCAAAGAACAACGGAAAGAAAAAAGCTATAAAAGGCGTGGGATCCACCGTTCCATACCGGGGCGGGTTGAATATGGAAAGCATCATCTCAAAAGGTCTTATCAGGCTGTGGTTCTTTAACACCACCGGGACATTTTCCGCCTGGTGATGGTCTATCTCCACTATCTGCACGGTGACCTGGTCCTGGTACTCTTTCCGGAGCAGGGATTTTAATTCTTCCACCTGGCTCTGGGGCAGGTAGCCCTGTATAACGAAGGTCAGGCTCCCCTGGCCGGTCTGGGCCGAGGCCCCGAAGCGGGACAGCTCATCGGCCATCAGCTCCCGGTAACCCAGCAAAACGGGACCTGACGAACTTGACAATTCAGCCAGCTCCCGTCCGATCTCTTCCATTCTTTTAGGCAGGGCCGAAGATTTTTCCTTAAGCAAAGACACCACCTCGGCCATGGGCCTAGCCTCCAGGGAGGTAGGTAATTTAAGCTCGCTGATCCCGGCCTTGGAAAAGAAGGCCTTTATCTTGTCGGTATCTGCTGCGTGATAAGCCGCCAGGGCCGCGGTCCGGCCGTCGTTCAAAGGGTGGCTGAATAACTCACACCGTCCGGAGGTTGCTTTTTTCAGCTGGAGAGAAAGCGCAGTTATTACTTTAACATCGCCGCTTTTGACTATGAATCCGAATGCTTTAAGCTTTTGACTGGATTCCAGCCGCGACATCAAAGGAGCCAGCGCCCGGTAGGCTTCGCGGTAGCTTTCCACCAGCGACAATTCATCCTCCAATTCCATTTTCTCCCGGGCCAGCTCCTTGGCCTTTTGCTGGCAGGCGGCAATAACCGCAGGCAGGGTTTCCCAATCAGGCGAGGATATCCTGGCTGGCTTACCCCGGAAGCCCAGCAGAGCCAAGGCCTGGTCGATGTCCGAACCGATCTGTTCCAGCCACTGTTTACGGGCCAATTGCTGGGGACTCAGATCATATGGTTTTAGCTTGTGCCCATTCCAGTCCAGGCCGGATAGATGCACCCGGCCCATGGTCTGCAATGTTTTGATGACCCGGGGCTGCAGGGCCTTGGGTCCTATCACCAGCGCTTTGGCCATTGCCACGATCATGCTGTTATTGCTCCTCCGGCAGTACCTGTTGCACTATTGCCTCCACGGCCTTTTGGCGGTTGGCCAGCGCTTTTTGTTCCAGGGCGGCCACCTCGTTACCGGCCTTGTCCAACAATTGCTCCCTGATCTTCTGTTCTTTTTCTTCCCTGGACTTTTTCTGCTGGCCGGCCTGCTGCAAAAGATCCTGCTGGACTGATTTCAAAAGCTGCCCGGCCTGGGTCCTGGCTTCGTTCAATATTCTTTCAGCCTCGGCCTGGGCGCCTTTAAGCATGCCCTGCAGCTCCTGCTCCCTTTGGGCGATGCTTTCTATCACCTGACCGGCCTGATCGGGGCTATTGTGTTCGTGGTTTGACAATTTTAAACTCCAATTATTTGCTTACAGATTAATACAGCACCTTGATGAATGCCTCGGATGCCCTGCGCATCTGCATCCTGGCCATGCCGATGTTCCCCATGCCGGCCTGAAGGCCCACTTCCAGATAAAAATCAGTCCCCACCATCTTGAGGATTATGGTGATCTTCTGGGTGGAAAATATCAGCTCGGAAATGTCGCCCACCGCCAGGCTCTGGGCGGCCCGGTTGGCGGTGGCCAGCATGGTGGCGAACTCTGCGTCTGCCAGGGTGGGATCGAAGGCCGGGTCGATGTTGTAGAAGGCAATTCCGATGCCGTCTACGCCGGTCAGGCTGGCCGAGACCGCTCCGGGGATAAGATCGGTCAGTTCCTTCAACAATTTTTCGTAATTGCTGCTGGCTGATTCCATAGTATCACCTCAATGCTTTGATTTGGGAATTAACCGTCTGAACTTTGCCTTATGTTCAGGTAGAAGAATAGAGGTACTTTTTGACAGAATTTACATGATTTATACTGACTGAATATCACCTTTTATTTATCCATTAGAATCACGTTAATTCGCTTACGCTATTATTTGTCGCTCTCGAGGGCGGCACTCCTGTCTGTTCCGTTATCACTTCTTGCCGAAAAGTCCGCCCAGAAACCCCTTGTCGCCCTTGCCCACCATCTCCAGCCTTTTCTGGGCCTGGACATTCTTGGGATCCCATTTAAGAGCCTCCTTGAACTGATCGCGGGCCTTGTCGTTCATGCCGGCTGTCTGATAGACTATCCCCAGACTGAGATAATGTTCGGGATTGTACATCTCTATCTGAATGGCCCGCTCACAACTGGCCTTGGCATCCTCCAGCGGCCCGGCGGCCTTGATGATGGACAGCCCCAGCCGGTTGAAATAAATGGCTTTTTTGGGATTAAGTTTTACCGCCACCCGGAAATATTCCACCGCCCGCTTGAACTGCGAGGTCTTATAGGCCTCCAGCCCGTAGCGGTAAGACATCTCGGCCTGGTTTGACTGGACTGTGGCTCCTTCCACCCCGGCGGCCTTTTCGGTTAGGGCCTTGTTGTACTTGGCCCGCTTTTCCTTGTCGATCAGCGTATGGTAGGCCTCGTTGACGGACTGGAAAGAAGTGCTGGCCAGACCGGCCCGGGATTCACCGGGATTGCGGTCGGGATGATACTTTAGAGCCAGCTTGCGGTAGGCCGCTTTGATATCAGCCTCTCCCGCCATCCGGTCCACTCCCAAAATGCTGTAATAATCCCTATTTTCGGACATCGCCTTTGCCTCTCCTGCTGGCTGGGGTATTTTTCATTTTTTTAGCCAATTCATTGGCCAGACGGTTGCTGGGGTCTATGCCCAGCACCTTGGACAGAGCCGTCTTTGCCTTGGAGACTTGTCCCAATTGGTTCCAGGCATAGGCCAGGTTAAGCCAGGCCCGGCTGAAGCGCGGGGCCAGTTTCACAGCCTTCTGGAACTGCACTATGGCCTGTTTATTCAACCCTTTCTGGGCCAGACTGACTCCCAGCAGGTTGTATACATCGGCATATTTTGGTTGAAGTTTTTTTGCCTGATGATAATATTTGATGGCTTCGTCGTAGCGGCATTCCCGGTGGGCGTCCTGGCCCATGGCGCAAAGCGAGCGGGCCCGGTCGGGCGTCACCCGGAAAGCCTGGGCAAACAGCTTAAAGGCTGCCCGGAAATCCGATTTGGCAGAGGCCTCCAGCGCCTTATCGTACGTCACCTGGTCGTAAAAGCTGTCGGTCTGGGACAACCCGCAGAATATATCCAGCGCCTTTTTATTGTTGCCGGCCTGGGCTTCCAGAAAAGCCAGATTCAGCTTGGCTTCGTTGTAATTGGGATTGATGGAAAGCGCCTGACTCAAAGCCTGGCGGGCCTTGGCAGGTTCTTTGTGCTCGGAATATATTTTAGCCAGGGTAAAATACAGGTCGGCATATTTGGGGGCCAGCCCCAAAGCGGTATGGTATTCCTCTATGGCATCATCCAGGCTGCCCCGCTGCCAGTAGATCTTCCCCAAAGAAGTGTGAGCCTCTATCAAATAAAAAAGGACCACCTCGCTGCACCGTCTCCCCACTGAACTTTCGTGTTCGTGGATTACGGTAAGATGGTCTATGGCTGTCTGGTAATCACCCTGGTTGAAGGCATTGATGGACAGCTTTAAAAGCTGGTGGGCGCAATGCTGGTCAAATATCTGTTTGACGAACACCATAGCTCAAGGCCTTTCATTGGGGTTATGCGAAAACAGGATTTTAGGTCGTTACCCGATGTGCAGTTCCCGGAAAAGATCCTGCCAAGCCTATAGCTTAAGCGGGTTTTAAAACCAAAGGTTTAAATAATGGTGCCGGGAGTGGGACTTGAACCCACAAGGCTTGCGCCATACGCACCTCAAACGTACGTGTCTACCAATTTCACCATCCCGGCTTCTCAGTCAATTTAACCATTCAGGGCGGGTTAAATCGTTAGAGAACTAATATTTTATAACAAACTTAACCTGCTGTCAATACTAAAAATCGGTTCAAACAAAAATCCTGCAGAAATTCATCTTTTGTCAATAAAAAAACGAGAGTCAGCTCTCGCTTTTTTACATTTATATTTGGTCCGCGGAAATCAGACTATCTCCTGCTCGTCCTCCAGATTGATGATCTTGAAGGAATTGACCGGCATCTTCCGGTCGGAAGAGATCCTCAGCTCCGTCCTCAGCTCCCGGTTGAGCGCCTTGAGGATGGCCTGGCCGGGGCCGGAGAGATAATCGAACAAAAGGTTGCCGGCCTTGATGGCCAGCCGGCGACGCTTGACGTCCGGCTTCAGCGAAAGCATCTTGCGCTCCAGCATCTGGGCGCTGGTATAGGCGGTGAATATCCTGCCCGCCCCGTTACAGGCCGGACAGGTCTCGGTCAGGGACTGCCAGAGGCTGGGTTTGATCCGCTTGCGGCTCATCTCCACCAGCCCCAGCGGAGAGATGGCGTAAACATTGGGTTTGGACCGGTCGGCCTTGACCGCCAGGGTGAACTCCTGGAGCACCCGGTTGCGGTGCTGGGAATATTTCATGTCGATGAAATCCACCACTATGATGCCGCCGATGTCCCTTAAGCGCACCTGGCGGGCTATCTCCTGGGCCGCCTCCAGGTTGACCTTTAGCACCATGGCCTCAGCGTCCTTCTTGCCGGTGAACTTCCCGGAGTTGACGTCCACCGCTGTCAGGGCCTCGGTCTGGTCGATGGCGATATAGCCCCCGCTTTTCAGCCAGATCTTGCGGTTCAGCGCCTTCTCCACCTGGGTCTCTACCTGGTAGGCCTCGAACAGGGGGATCTCCTCCCGGTACCACAGCAGTTTTTTCTTAAGCCCGTCATCGGTCCCCTTCAGGTGGCCGGCGATCTGGTTGAATGTGTTCTTGTGGTCGGTCACTATGCTGTGGATGTCGTAGGAAGCCAGGTCGTTAAGCAGGCTGATGATGAAGGGCGGCTGGGCGTGCACCCGGTAGGGCGCTTTAGCCCTTACATACTGTTTCTGCACCTGCTGCCAGTTCTTCACCAGCTCCTTGACGTCGCGTTCCAAAACCTTCTGGTCCGCCCCCACCGCGGCGGTCCTGACTATCAGGCCGGATCCCTTGGGCAGCGAAGGCTGAAGAGCCTTGCGCAGCCGGGAACGTTCCTCCCGGTTCTCGATCTTGCGGGAAATGCCGATGCCGCCCTGGTTGGGGATCAGCACGCAGAAGCGGCCGGGGAAAGAGACGTAGGAGGTAAGCCGGGGGCCTTTGCTCCCCAACGGTTCCTTTGAGATCTGGACCATGATCTCCTGACCGGCCTTCAGGGCGGCTTTCTGCGGTTTAAAGGCGGGCTTGGCCCCGGCTTCATCATCGGCCAGGTCGCTCAGGTCAAAGATGGCGTCATCCAGCGACAGAAAACCGCTTTTGTAGGTCCCGATGTTGACGAAGGCGGCGTTCAGTCCCGGCAGCACCTTTTCCACCACCCCCTTGTAAATGTCGCCCACCGAAAGTGTTTCCTGGGGGCGCTCCACCCAGAACTCGGAGAGCTTGCCCTCGTCCTCCAATACGGCTATCCGCATCTCGCGGTCGGTGGCATTTATGATGATATCTATGGCCATGTAAAGTTTACCTTTCTTGTTCCTCTTTTTCCTGCAGAGCCAGGTTCAAACCCTTGAAGATCAGCAGTTGGTCGGTTATTGAATTTTTGATGTGCGGCCCGGCCATTCCGGCCAGGCCACCGGTAACAACTATTTTGGGCCGCCCCTTCATCTCGGCGGAGATGACAGCGACAAGTTCCTTTACCATCCCGATGGTTCCCCAGTATATACCGGATTCTACCGACCCGGCGGTGTCGCGGCCGATGGCTGCCCTGGGCCTTTTTATGGGGATCAACGGAAGCTGTGCCGTCTTTTCGTTCAAGGACCTGGCCATGGTCGCCGGCCCCGGGGCAATGGCCCCGCCCAGATGCCGGCCCAAAGGATCCACGGCGTCCCAAGTGATGGCTGTGCCGATATCCACCACTATCACCGGCATTCCGTAAAGTTTGGCGGCAGCGTAAGAGCAGACCGCCCTGTCGCAGCCCAATTGCTGGGGCAACCGGTACCGGGTCTTAAAACCTTTCAAGGTTGAAGCGTCGGCCACCAGGCAGTGAATATCCAGCAGCTGTTTGACGGCCGTCACTGTATGCTGGGTTATTTCCGGGACCACCGAGCAGATGGCGGCTGACTTGATGGATTTTACCCCCATGGCCTTGTCCAGGAAGTTGTACACCCGGTCGTAGTCCGGCCGGCCGCCGTGCTCCATCCTGGCCTGGCGGACGCATTTGTTCTTGGAGAAGACCGCCAGCCCCAGCTTGCTGTTGCCGATGTCTATCAGCAGCCGCATGATCAGCCGATCTCCGCCACCGTGCCGGAACTGCAGCAAATGGCCTGGCCGTCCTGGTCCAGCAGCAGCAAAGCGCCCTGGGCGTCAAATCCGGTGACCACGCCCTTCTGGAACTGCCCGTCATCGCCGGAGACCAGCACCCATTTCTGGTTGAGGAAGAACCTGGGCTTAAGTTCCCCGGTGAAGGCCGAAAAACCCTGTTCCATAAATCTCTGATGATCTTTTTCCAAGTTCGTCAGCAGGGCTATCAGCAGGTCCTCCCGGAAAATATGTTTGCCGGATTCAAGTTCCAGCGAGGTGGCGGTTTCGCACAGTTCCAGGGGAAGCATCTGGTTGTTCAGGTTGAATCCCATACCTATGACTACGTTGTCCACCAGTCCGGCCTTGAGATCTGACTCGGACAATATCCCGCCCAGCTTGCGGCCCCTGCAGTAAAGATCATTGGGCCACTTTATCTCCACCGGGATCCCGGCTGCGGCTTCCAGTGTTTTGGCGGCCGAACAGCCCAGGGCCAAAGTCAGCCCCTGCATTTTGATGGGATTGGCTTTGGGCCGGAGCAGCAATGAAAGATACAGGCCCACTCCGGGCGGTGAATACCATGAATTCCCGGAACGCCCCCGCCCGGCCTTCTGTTCCTCGGCGATGACGATGGTGCCGTCCGGCACATTGCCCGCCGCCAGTTCCTTCAGCTGATCGCTGGTGGATCCCAGCTTTTCAAAGTAATAAAGTCTCTGGCCGAAACCGGCGGTCTTGAGGTTTTGTTTTATGTAGTCTATTTCTAATATATGCATGGTGTAATAATAACCTAAAAGCATTGACAATTCAAGAAAAAACCATTGCTACGGATATTGAGTTCAGAATACGAATTTTATAAGGAAACCAGGAATGCAGGAATCTATTGAAGTTTCCAATGTTGAGTGTTCATGGTTTCATGGATTCCTTATAAAAGCACTTTATGCATCACCCAAGGGATTTCAAGCCCAAAGAAAAATCCAGGGCCGGGGCCGAATGAGTGATGGCGCCGACGGAAACGTAATCCACCCCGCACTCGGCGATCTGGCGGACAGTTTCCAGGCTGACATTCCCCGAAGCCTCCAGCTTGAGCTTCCCCCTGTCCCGGGCTGGCAGGGAAAAGACCATCCGGCAGGCCTCGGCCATCATCTCCGGCTTCATGTTGTCCAGCATTATGACGTCCGGCTCCAGCGCAGCCGCCTCCTCCAGCTGAGCCAGGCTCTGGACCTCGATCTCTATCTGCACCTTCTTGTTCTTCTGCCTGACCATCTCAATGGCCGCCGCCGGGCCGCCGGCCGCCTCGATATGGTTGTCCTTGATCAGCACCATGTCGTACAGCCCCATCCGGTGGTTCTGGCCGCCGCCGCAGGCCACCGCGTACTTTTCCAGATAGCGCAGGCCGGGAGTGGTCTTGCGGGTGTCCAGTATCTTGGCCCGGGTGCCCTCCACTGCTTTAACGAAATCGTTGGCGGCGGTGGCCACGCCGGAGAGATGTTGGAGAAAGTTCAGGGCGGTCCGCTCGGCCGTCAGGATGCTTTTGGTCCGGCCCTGGATGGTCAGCACCACCTGGCCGTATTCCAGCCAGATGCCGTCGGCCAGTGGAGCTTCCATCTGCAGGTCTTTGTCCACCGCCAAGAACACCTGCCGGCAGACATCTATCCCGGCCAGCACGCCCTCCTGTTTGTTCAGTATCAGGGCCAGCCCCCGGGCCTCTTCCGGAACGGTGTAAGAAGTAGTGATGTCCCCTTTGCCGATGTCCTCCTTGAGGGCCTGTTTGATCAGGGGATTTACTTTTTTAAGATTGAGCTTCATGGCACTTAATCAAATATTATACTTTGATTGTCATTGCTTACAGCTTATAGCTGACAGCTTACAGCTATAAGTTACTTCTTGTACTCCGGCGCCCATTTCATCTCCGGCGGCACCTGCAGGGCGTTCCACAGGTATTTCTCTATCTTGTCTTTCAGCGTCCGGTCTATCTCCTTGTTGACCGGATATATTTTGGCGTTGAGCGCCCGGTCCAGAAGATTTATCCCGGCCTCGATGGTGGGCTGCAGGCCCCGGGCCGAGGTGTACTCCACCGTGTCCCCCGGGGTGTGGATATTGAACGAGCTTTGGCCGCCCTCCCGGGAAATGTTGACCGAAGGCACCTCGTAGACCGAGAACGGCATGCAGTCGCTGGAATATATGTCCACCGCGCTGCGGAAATAGTGGCCGATCTCACGGGTGATGCCGCAGACATACCCCTGCAGCTGGGCGGTGCCCAGCACCTCAAAATGGTTCAGCCCCAGATCGTCTCCGCCTACGTCGATGTTGACCACCAGCCCGGCCCGTTCCGCGATCTCCTTCTTGTGTTTCTCCACATAGGAAAAGCTGCCACGCAGGCCCATCTCCTCGCCGGAGAAGAATATCACCCGCAGGTCGCGGGCCGGAGGGTTCTTGGAGAAATGCTCGACGGCCTTGAGCAATGAGACCACCCCGCCGCCGTTGTCGCAGGAGCCGGGAGAGCGGGCCACGCTGTCGTAATGCCCCACCGCCAGGGTCAAAGTGCGGTCTTTGCCCGTGCCCTTGATGTCCACGATGATGTTGCGGGCGGTGCGCCGGGAAACGGTCTGCTTTATTTTGAGAATCGCTTTTTTACCGGACAGCCCGGCCAGCTTGGCGCCGTCTTCGTAGGACACCGTGGCCGAAGGGATGTATCCCTCCTCATAGTTTTTCTGGCGGTACGACCAGCTGGGGGCCTCCCGTTGCGGGCTGCCAATGTCTATCAGGGCCTTGGCCCCGGACCTTTTGATGGCTTCCACCAGTTTGCGGCCGTAGGAATAGGTCAGGATGATCTTGTCTTTGTATGAGCCCCGGTCGTTGGTCAAGACCTCCAGGTCTTCCAGGTAGACCAGCTCGCCGCTGATGATCTGGCTCTTGGTCAGGCCAAAGGGATGGGCCTTGAAGGTCTTTCCCCCGCAGGAGATGCTGGCGGTGCCGGTGTCAAAAGCGTGTAGCTGGAACGGCTCAAGCTGGTGCTTGACCTTAAGCTGGCCGAGGTATTTGGTGATGATCTTGATGGCCTTGGTCTCGTTGGCCGAACCGGCCAGTCGCTCGAAGTTGAGCTCTTTGAGGATCTGGTGAGCGTTGAGCATTTTAATCCTATTATTATGTTTAATGGCTGTCAATCTTAATTCTTTACAATTATGTTCTTTTCTTTTTGTACCGCCAACAAGAAAAGAACCAAAAGAAAAAGCTCGTCGCAAAGAACCATCCGGGCGCTGTGCTTCTCGTTGCCGGCGGGCTTGTCTGAACTCGGGCTTTGGCCCAGCCCTCAAACACGCCAGACAAGCTTTTAACCGCCGTCAACTGCGATGCTCACTGATGGTTCTTAACGCGACATACCCTGGTTGGTACCGGCCGAGCCCCGGTTGGGGAGGAAAAGAAATACATCAGCGTCATTCCGTGTCCTATTAAGTTTTTGGTTTTCTCTTGCTGCTACGGACGTTCTTCACCCCGAAGTCCGGCTTGCCTGCCCCGAAGGAAGCGGGGGCCTTGATCCCTCCGGTCCGCTTGGGTTTTCCCGGGGCCTCGTCCCCCTTCAGTGTCTTGATCTGGTCCCGGATCACCGCCGCCCGTTCAAAGTCCATGGCCGCGGCCGCCTCGAACATGGCCTTCTCCAGCTGGGCCATGATCTCCTCATTGGACAGCCCCGAGACCTGGTAGGCCGCCAGCTCGTCCCGGACCACCTCCTGCTTGGAGTCGGCCACCGAAGTGGCCAGCATCACCTCTTCGATGGACTTGATGATGGACAGCGGCGTGATGCCGTGCTCCTTATTATAGGCCAGCTGGACGGCGCGGCGGCGGTTCATCTCGCCCAGCGCTTTCTTCATGGAGTCGGTGACCCGGTCGGCGTACATGATGACCTTGCCCTGGACGTGGCGGGCCGCCCGGCCCGAGACCTGGATCAGCGAGCGCTCGGAACGGAGGAAGCCCTCCTTGTCGGCGTCCAGGATGGCCACTAAAGACACCTCGGGCAGGTCCAGGCCTTCGCGCAAGAGGTTGATGCCGACCAGGACATCGAACTCGCCCAGGCGCAGGCCTCTTAATATTTCCACCCGCTCGATGGCGTCTATCTCCGAATGCATGTAGCGCACCCGCACCCCGGCCTGGTCAAGATATTCCGAAAGATCCTCCGACATCTTCTTGGTTAAGGTGGTGACCAGCACCCGCTCCTTCCGCTCCACCCGCTGGCGGATCTGCTCCAACAGATCGTCTATCTGTCCGGCGATGGGCTTCACCTCCACCTCGGGGTCCACCAGGCCGGTGGGCCGGATGATCTGCTCTATCACCCTTCCCTGTGACCGGTTGAGTTCGTAGTCGGCCGGAGTAGCGGAAGTGTATATCACCTGGTTGACCATGGACTCGAATTCCGGGAATCTTAGCGGCCGGTTGTCCATGGCCGAGGGTAACCTAAATCCGAAGTCAACCAGGGTCTCCTTGCGGGAGCGGTCCCCGGCGTACATCCCGCCGATCTGGGGAATGGTGACGTGGGACTCGTCCACTATCAGCAGGTAATCCTTGGGAAAGAAATCCAGCAGACAGAAGGGCCGCTCGCCCTCCTGGCGACCGGAGAGATAGCGGGAGTAGTTCTCGATGCCCGAACAGTAGCCCAGTTCCTTGATCAGCTCCAGGTCGTACTTGGTGCGCTGCTGGATCCGCTGGGCCTCCAGCAGTTTCCCCTGGTTGGTGAGGTCGGCCACCCGCCACTTGAGCTCCTCCTCGATGCCCTGAAAGGCCGTCTCCAGCCGGGGCGGGGAGACCACGAAGTGCTTGGTGGGATAGATGGCCACCCTATCGCGGGTTTCCATCACCGTGCCGGTCAATGGATCGAACTGGGAAAGTTTTACCACCTTCTCGTCGTCCAGCTCTATCCGGATGCCGATGTTCTCGTCGCCGGGATGGACCTCGATGAAGTTGCCTCTTACCCTGAAAGTGGCCCGTTCAAAGGCCACGTCGTTGCGGGAGTACTGGATGCGGACCAGCTGTTTCATGATCTCCTCCCGTTCGGCCTTCTGCCCCAGTTCCAGCAGAAGCACGTACTCCTTCCACTCGTCGGGCGAGCCCAGGGAATAGATGCATGAGACCGAGGCCACGATGATCACGTCCCTCCGCTCCAGCAGGGCCGCGGTGGACTTAAGCCTCAGGCGGTCGATGTCGTCGTTCTTGGATGCGTCCTTCTCGATGTAGGTGTCGCTGGACGGGATGTAGGCCTCGGGCTGGTAGTAGTCGTAATAGGAGATGAAATATTCCACCGCATTGTGGGGAAAGAATCCCTTGAACTCGCCGTAAAGCTGGGCGGCCAAGGTCTTGTTGTGGGAGATGATCAAGGTGGGCCGGTTGAGCTGGGCGATGACGTTGGCCATGGCAAAGGTCTTGCCGCTGCCGGTAACGCCCAGCAGCACCTGGTCCTTGACCCCGGCGTTGATGCCTTCCAGCAGTTGCTGGATGGCCTGGGGCTGGTCCCCGGTGGGTTTGTAGGTGGATTCGAGTTTGAACTGGTTCATGAAATTATTGTAGCATAAGAGATATTAAGTGTCAATGTAAAACAGAACCCCGCCGGCTTGTCCGCCGAAGCTTTAGCGGAGGCGGGAAGGCGGGGTTCTGTTTTGACCTAACCTGGTTGGGTCCGAACCTCTCCCTTAATCCCTCTCCAATGCTTGCCCTGAGCATTGCCGAAGGGTGGAGAGGGAAACTTGCATCCACCTCCTACCGGGAGGGGGATTAGGCGACGCACGGAGAAGGACAAACTTGTTTTTCTACCGAAGTGGGGCGGTCCGAAGCCCGGGGCTGGCCCCTTACCCCCATAAACCCCATGTTTTGTGCCCAAATATGCTTTCTACCAATTATCAGCGATACCATGAATGGTATCGCTACATACTCATCAAGGCCGAACTCCGCCGGCCTGCTACGTATGGTCATTTATGACCATTGATGATTTACTATCGATATCGTTTACGGTATCGCGGGTTCACCGGTGATATGCCTCCTACCCCATGCAATACGTTTCCTACTCACTCGCTTTATACATCTTCTCCCATGCTATACACATTCTCTCCCTCGTTTTATGCTTCCTTTCCCATGATATACTCTTGCTTTCCCACGTTATACGCATTTTCTCCCTTGATATGTCCTTCCTTTCACATGAAATACGCTTCCTTACACTCGATATATGCTTGCTTACAGGTGAAATACGCTTGCTTAAAGGTGAAATGTGCCTGCTTAAAGGTGAAATATGCTTGCTTACAGATGAAATGCGCTTGCTTAAGGGTGAAATATGGTTGCTTACTGGTAAAATATGCTTGCTTACAGGTTAAATGCGCTTGCTTAAGGGTGAAATATGGTTGCTTACTGGTAAAATATGCTTGCTTACAGGTTAAATACGCTTCCTTACGGGGGAAATACGGTTCCTTAAGGGTGGAATGTGCTTCCTTAGACGATGACGGAGCGTCCTTAAGCAAAGAAGGCCATTCCTTACGAGTGGAATGAGCCTCCTTAAGATTGGAATGTGGTTGCTTGTCAGTGAAATATGAAAAACGGTAGTGTACAATCTAAACGCTCTGGTTTTTAATAATTTTAATACACGCTTCAATTTTTTCCTTTATTACCGGCAAGTTATACCCTTGGCATATTTCTAAAACCTTCTGATAATATTCCAAGGCTTTTTGTAGGTCACCCAATGTCACATATATATTGCCTATGTTGCAAAGAGCATTGGTTTCACCTTCCTTGTTGCCAACAACTTGGTGAATCTCTAAAGATTTCTGATGAAGCTTCAAGGCCTTTGGCAGTTCGCCCAATGTCTGATAAACATTACCCATATTGCCGATGGCATTGGCTTCTCCTAGTTTGTTACCTATCTCTTGATGCATTTCTAAAGCTTTCTGATAATGGCCCAAGGCCTTTAGCGTTTCGCCTAATATCTCATACACATTACCTATGCAACAGAAAGCATTGGCTTCGCCTACCTTGTTACCTATCTTTTGATGCATCTCCAAAGCCTTTTGCTGATGTTCCAATGCCTTTGGTAGTTTACCCAATATCCCATACACATTACCCATATTGCCTATAGCATTGGCTTCTCCTAGTTTGTTGCCTGTCTCTTGATGTATTTCTAAAGCTTTCTGATAATGTTCCAATGCCTTTGGTAGTTCACCCAATATCCCATACACAACGCCCATGTTGCCGTAAACACTAGCTTCGCCTTGCGTATTGTCTATCTCTTGATATATCTCCAGAGCCTTTTGATAATGCTCTAAGGCTTTTTGCATTTTACCAAATGTTTTATATTCAATGCCAATGTTGCAGCGAACATTTGCTTCGCCTTCCTTATTGTCTATCTTTTGATATATCTCCAGAGCCTTTTGATAATGCTCCAAGGCTTTTGACATTTCGCCCAATGTCTGATGCACATTGCCCATGTTGCAGAGAGCATTGGCTACGCCTTCCTTGTTGTCTATCTCTTGATATATGTCCAAAGCTTTTTGATAATGTACCAATGCTTTGGGTAAATCGCCCAATATCTTAAATACAATACCCATGTTACAAAAACATGCCGATATGCCATATTTATCGTTAATTTCATTAAATATATCAAAAGCCTTTTTATAATCCCTCATGGCAATTTCATTGTTACCTTTATTCTGCCAGCACAATGCCATTTGGGAATAGATTATCGCTTTATCCTTTTTTCTTGCACAGGGCAATAACTTTTCAAATATTTCTATGGCCTTATCCCATTCATAATTGGTCATAGCTTTAAGGCCATCCCTCAGAAGCCCCTGTATCTTTGTATTCGCTCGTTCAGGGAGACCATTAAGATAAAGCTCCACCTTGGATGACTGTTCAACTTGCTTTTGTAGTTCCTTTATCTCGGCTAGAATATTTTGTGCATCTTTCTTTGAAGCACTATTACGCCAAAAAAGCAGTCCAAATAAGCCGCCCGCTAATATACTAAGTATAGTTATTGATTCCGTAGACATATCATCTCTTAATTGTATAAATTGTTTTACTTTGACCCAATTCCTTCCCTTTTCGGGAAGGGCTGTTTACAGTCCCTCTCCGCAGCGGGGAGGGATTTAGGGAGGGGTCAACACAAAGCCCCGATGCTCTCGCATCGGGGCTTCTATCTATTCCACCGTCACACTCTTCGCCAAATTCCTCGGCTGGTCCACATTGCACCCCCTGGCCACCGCCATATGATAAGCCAGCAGCTGCAGCGGTACCACGTTAACTATCGGCCCAAAATAGCTGACCGTCCGGGGCACCCGGATCACGAACTCGGCTAGGCTGTCTATCTCGTGGTCGTCCTCGTTGGCTATGGCTATCACCCGGCCCTTGCGGGCCCGCACTTCCTGGATGTTGCTGATGACCTTGCTGTACAGGGCGTCCTTGGGAGCAACGACGACCACCGGCATGTTCTCGTCTATCAGGGCTATCGGCCCGTGCTTCATCTCGGCCGCTGGATATCCCTCGGCGTGGACGTAGGAGATCTCCTTTAACTTCAGCGCGCCTTCCAAAGCCGTCGGGAAATTGCTGCCCCGGCCCAGGTAGAGGAAGTTGCGGACGTTCTTGAATTCTTCGGCCAGCTGTTTTATCTGCTGGTCCAGCTCCAGCACTTTCTTGACCTTCTCCGGGATGGTGGCCAGTTCTCCGGCCAGCACCTTGCCCCGGGTCTGGCCCATGCCCTTGCGCCGGGCCAGCATGATGGAGATCAGCGCCAAACCTGCGATCTGCGAAGTAAAGGCCTTGGTCGATGCCACCCCGATCTCCGGCCCGGCATGGATGTAGATCCCGGCTTCGGTCTCTCTTGGAATGGTGCTGCCCACCACGTTCACTATTCCCAGCGCTGCCGCCCCCTTCTGTTTGGCCTCGCGCAGGGCGCCCAGAGTGTCGGCGGTCTCGCCGCTCTGGCTGATGACGAACAGCGCATCCTCCGGGCCGATCACCGGGCTGCGGTAGCGGAACTCCGAGGCGTAGTCCACCTCCACCGGGATCCGGGCCATCTGCTCCAGCATGTATTTTCCGGCCAGGGCCGCATGCCAGGAGGTGCCGCAGGCGGTGATGATGATCCTCCGGCAGTTCACCAGACGGTCGATCACCGAATGCAGGCCGCCCAGGTGGGCGTCGCCCTCCTCCGCCCGCAAACGCCCCCGCAGGCAGTTAAGGATGGATTCCGGCTGCTCGTATATCTCCTTGAGCATGAAATGGTCGTAGCCGCCCTTCTCGATCTGGGCCAGGGACAATGTGATCTGCTCCACCTGTTTTACCACTTCCTGGTCCCGGATGGTCTTGATGGCGCAGGCGTCCTTGGTGATGCAGGCGATCTCGTCGTCGTTAAGGTAGACCACCTGCCGGGTGTGCTCCACCAGGGCCGAGGCGTCGGAGGCGATGTAATTCTGGCCCTCGCCCAGTCCGATCACGATGGGGCTGCCGCGGCGGGCGGCGATTATCTTGTCGGGCTCATTCTGGGATATCACCAGGATCCCGAAGGTGCCCTCCACCTCCAGCAGGGCGTAGCGCACCGCGGTCAGCAGGTCGCCGGTCTTCTTCAGCATCTCCTCTATCAGGTGTACCAGCACCTCGGTGTCGGTGGCGGTCTTGATGAGGTGGCCGTCCTGCAGCAGTTTTTTCTTGATGGTGGCGTAGTTCTCGATGATCCCGTTGTGGATCAGGGCGATGGTTCCGCTGCAGTCCACATGGGGATGGGCGTTAAGGTCGCTGGGCTCGCCGTGGGTGGCCCACCGGGTATGGCCGATGCCCAGCCCGGAGTCCAGGTCCTGGCCCTGCAGCAAGTGTTCCAGATCGCTGACCTTGCCGGCCTTCTTCTTGACCGTCAGCCTGCCGTCCTTGATCAGGGCCGCCCCGGCCGAGTCGTAGCCCCGGTATTCCAGGCGTTTTAAGCCCTCCAGCAAGACCGGCAGGGCTTTGCCCCCGCCGATGTAACCTACTATTCCGCACATATTTTATTCCTTAAGCTTTCTGCTTTAAGCTGTCAGCTGTAAGCTTCACGTTTCACAATTCACGTTTCACGCTATTCACCAGTTCCCTGGCCGTCTTCCCGTCCTTAGCCTCGGCTATCACCCGCACTATCGGCTCGGTGCCCGAAGACCGGACATGCACCCAGGAATCCCGGAATATGACCTTCACCCCGTCGCTGGCATCAATCTTCTGCCCGGCATATTTCTTTTTTACCAAAGCCAGGAGTTTTGCAGGCTCTTTCACCTCCAGCGTTTCCTTGATCATGGCGTATGCCGGAAGTTTCCCGGCCAGTTGGCTGATGCTCTGGCCGCTTTGAGCCATCAGTTGAAGGATCAAAGCCATCCCGGCGGTGGCGTCGCGCCCGTAGTTCAGCTGCGGGATTATGATGCCGCCGTTGCCCTCTCCGCCTATCAAGGCCCGGCTCTTTTTCATGGCGCTTACCACGTTGGCCTCGCCGATGGCGGTTCGGATGACCTTGGCCCCGTATTGGCCTGCGGCATCCTCCACCATCCGGCTGGTGGAAAGGTTGGTCACCACCGGGCCTTTCTTGTTCTGCAGCATGAACATCACGGCCAGGGCCAGGGAATATTCCTCGCCCAAGGCCTTCCCATGGTCAGAGACGATGGACAACCGGTCCACGTCGGCGTCGGTGGCAAAGCCGATGTTGGCTTTGTGCCTTTTGACCGCGGCTTCCAGCGCTTTCAGGTTCTTGGCCTGGGGCTCGATGGGCCTGGGGAAATCGCCGTTGGTCTCGGGATAAAGCGATATCACCTGACAGCCCAGTTTCTTCAGCAGCGTTTCAAATATCGGGCCGCCGGCCCCGTGGCAGGTGTCGGTGACCACCTTGTATCTTTGTTTTTTTATCAGGGGAATATTCAGAAAAGGCAGGTCCAGTATCCTTTGGACATGGTCCTCGATGGCAGTCTGGTAGCGGAACGAGAAACCCAGATCATCAAAGCCCAAATATCTCTGCTGTTTGTCCTGGAAAAGCGAGATCACCTTCCGGCCCTGCGGTTGGCTCAGGAAGATCCCTTCGCCGGAGACGAACTTCAGGGCGTTCCACTGGGGCGGGTTGTGGCTGGCGGTGATGGCGATGCCGCCCCTGGCCCCCAGCTCCCGGACCATCAGCTGGACGGTGGGGGTGGGGACGATCCCGATCTTTATCACGTCGCAGCCGACAGACTGCAGAGCAGCTTCCACCGCCGATTCCAGCATCGGCCCGGAATGGCGGGAGTCGCGTCCCACCACGATCCGTCCCTGTCCGCAGAAGGTGCCGAAGGCCGCGGCGAAGCCGGAGACGTTCTCCGGGGTCAGGCTCTGGCCCACTACTCCCCGGATCCCGGCCACGCTGATCATCAATTTGTCATGAGAGGTCAAAATATACCGCCTGTTGTTTTATGTTTTTTTCATCACCAGGTAAGCCAGGGGAAACCTGCCGTCGATCTTTTCATCCTTGATGATCGTGAAACCGTTGTTTTGCAGAAAGACCTTAAGCCCGTCAACGCTCCATTTATTGACGACCCTGAAACCGCTCAAGGCCCCAGCCACACTGGCGATGATCCGGCTCTTCAAGTTTTCCCCCACGCAAAAGGTCGGGGCAATAAAGATCCCGCCGGGCTTCAATATCCTCCCGACCTCATTCACCGGCTTCTCCGGCTCATACAGCAGGTGCAGCAGGTTGGATGCGATCACTATGTCAAAAGAACCGTCGGGGATCTTCAGGCTGTAACAATCCTGGACATGAAAGTCAATGTTCCCGATGCCCAGATCTTTTTGCTTTTGCCGGGCAATACGGATCATCTCAGGCGATATATCCGAGGCGGTTATGGATGAGACTTTAGTGCAAAGAGCAAAAGACAGTATCCCGGTCCCGGTGCCGATCTCCAGCACAGTTTGGTCGTTTTGCAACTCGGTGCTTATCTTATCGAGAATGATGCCGTATGTCTTGCTGACCGTGTTCTTTATAAATGAGTCGTAGTTTCCGGCGAACTTATCCCAGAACCTGGTCTCTTTGATCTGTCTGCTGTTCATGCTGTCAATGCAGTCAAGTTGGTGATTGTGATTTGGGGCCTCTGCCCCCGTCATCACGGGGCGAGGTATAAGCCAAGCATGGAGCCGCTGACCCCGCCAGGGCGGGGCAAGGTATAAGCCAAGCATGGAGCCGCTGACCCCGCCAGGGCGGGGCAAGGTATAAGCCAAGCATGGAGCCGCTGACCGGAATCGAACCGGTGACCTACGCTTTACGAGAGCGTCGCTCTACCAACTGAGCTACAGCGGCCTGGAGGTGCTATCTTGTTGTGCTGGGCTTCCCTTGCGTCTCGTCCTGAGCTTGTCGAAGGAAGCTACAGCGGCTGAAACGATCCCACTAAATACACTAAAACACACCAAAATACACTAAGAAATGCTAATAATATTTTGTGCCTTTTAGTGGGCAGATATTTTCCTTTCATGCCTTAATTTTAACATCAAACCGGCCGTGATTGCAAATAAAATGATGCCCAAGCTGATCCACTGATTATTGGTCAAACCAAAGCTCCATTTTTGGGACTGCTCGTAGATACGGTACTGGTCGCTGACGAAACGCCATATCCCGTAAAACAAAAAGAGCAGACAGAGGGAAAAGCCGGGGAACTTTCTCCTGTTCCGCAGGGCCCACAGCAGGCCGAAGGCGGCAAAACCAAACAGGGCCTCGTAAAGTTGGGTGGGATGCACCGGGCAACCCGAAGCAAACCCAGCCGCGCCGTTGGCCGGGAAAGTGACCGCCCAGGGAAGACTGCTTGGTTTGCCGAAACAACAGCCGTTAAGAAAACAGCCGATCCTCCCCAGCCCCAGGCCCGCTGCAAACCCGGGCGCCGCAATGTCGGCGATGGTCCAGAATGACAGCTTCCGCACCCGGCAATAAATAACCGCTGTCAGGGTCCCCAAAATGAACCCGCCGTAAAAGGTCAGCCCCCCTTCCCACACCGCCAAAGCATGCCAGGGGTTTGAAGAGTACTCGTTCCAATGGGTGGCCACATACATCAGCCGGGAACCGATGACCGAGCCGGCCATGATGAACACGCCCAGGTCAACTATCAGGTTCTTGTCCAGCCCGAATTTCTTGGCCTGCAGTTCCATCAGCCAGATCCCGGCAAGAAAAGCCAGGGCCAGCATCAACCCGTAACTGTGCAGTGTCAGGGGCCCTATTTTAAAAATGTCTGGAAGCATCTATCTACAGTATTCAGTATTCAGTATTCAAAATTCAGTATTCAGTATTCAATATTCAGCATTCTGTATCAGTACTCGTACCGCCTCAGGCCGATGTTCAAAAGGATCCCGGTCATCACCAGCATGGTGATCAGGGAGGTTCCGCCGTAACTCAGGAACGGCAGGGGTATCCCGGTCACCGGCATGATCCCCAGGGTGACCCCGATGTTCAGGAAAACGTGGAACCCTATGATGGCGATGATCCCGATGGCGGTGAAGCTGGCGAACCGGTTGCGGGCCTGCCGGGCAATTGTCATCCCCCGGAACAAAAGCCAGAAGAAAAGCGACAGCACAACCAGGACCCCGATGAAGCCGAACTCCTCGGCGAAGGTGGAAAAGATGAAATCGGTATGCTGTTCCGGCAGGAAGGAAAGTTTTTTCTGGGTGCCTTGCAGAAAACCCTTGCCCAGCAGTCCGCCCGAGCCCACCGCTATCTTGGACTGCAATACGTGCCAGCCGGCCCCCTTGGGGTCCAGGTCGGGATTGATGAAGGTCAGCAGCCTTTTGCGCTGATACCCCTTGAGCCCGTACCAGACGGCCGGGGCCAGACTGCCGATCAGAATGTTGATCAGGAATATGGGCAGGGCGTACTTGAATTTGACCTTAAAGAACCAGAAGGCCAGGGCCATCAGCAGCATGAAACCTATCCAGCTGGGCATCGAGATCACGGCCACCATCGAGAGCACCGGCGAGACCATGAAAAAAAAGTTGCCGAAGGAAAGCCCCTGCCAGAACACCATGGTCAGAAAAAGCGCGGCGAACGACAGTGAGGTCCCCAGATCGGGCTCCACCAGCACCAGGGCCGCCGGCAGCAGCACTATGCCGACTGGAACCAGGAGTTTCCAGAATTTATCGAAGGAAAAATCGTGGGCCGAAAGCACCTTGGCCAGCACGAAGACCGTGGCCAGCTTGGCCAGTTCCGAGGGCTGGAACCTGACGAATCCGAAATTTATCCAGCGGTGGGCCTTCATCACCGGGGGGGCGAACAGCACCGCCACCAAAAGTATCATCGAAACTATATACAGAGGCCAGGCAAAGGCCTCGAAATAACGGAAGGGAACGGCGATGGTCACAGCCATCAGCAGCAGGCCCAGCCCCAGCGAGAAAAGCTGCTTTTGCCACAGCCCCAAAAGCTGGGGCTGGTCGATCTGGGTGGCGCTGTATATGGCCACGATGCCGATGGCGCACAGCGACAGGGCCGCCGCCACCAGCTGCAGGTCAAAATCGCGGGAGCCTAAAAATTTGATCTTCATTGTGTCCCCGCCGTTGTCTGGCCTGGTTGCGGGAGCAGGCCCCTTATTTCCAGATATCTATGCATGATCTTTCCGGCTATGGGAGCGGCGATCTCCGAACCGTGACCGGCGTTCTCCACCAGCACCGCCACCGTTATGGCCGGGTCATCCTGGGGGGCAAAACCCACGAACCAGGAATGGTCCTTGCCGTGGGGATTCTGGGCGGTCCCGGTCTTGCCGCAGACCCTCACCCCTTCTATCCGGGCGGCCCCCCCGGTGTGGCCGGGCTCGTTGACCGCCCCGTACAGCGCCTGTTTTATGACCGACACCGTGCTTTCAGAAAGAGGCAGCCTCCTTTTGCTGATGACCTCGCCGGTCATCACTTTTCCCGCATGATCCTCGACCTTTAAAAGCAGATGGGGCTGGCACCACACTCCCCCGTTGGCCAGGGCCGCGTATAGCGATGCCATCTGCAGCGGGGTGGCCATCACCTCGCCCTGGCCGATGGACATGTTGGCCGAATGTCCCACCGTCTTTGCGTATTTCCCCAGACGCTTCTGATACCAGGCATCATCCGGGATCAGACCGGAATTCTCTTGAGGGAGGTCGATTCCTGTCTCAGAGTTGAATCCCAGATCCTTAGCCCATTTGGCCATCCCGGTTATCTTAAGCAGCATTCCCAATTGATAGAAATAAACATCGCAGGAATTGACTATGGCCCCGTGCAGTTCCAGCGAGCCGTGTCCCCCCCTTTTCCAGCATTTAAATGCCCGGTTGCCTATCACCAGGCTGCCATGACAGGAGGCCTTCATCCTTGTTTCCGGAGTGATCAGCGATTCCTCCAGGGCCGCGGCGGCCGTGACCACCTTGAAGGTGGAGCCCGGCGGGTAAGCGCTGCGGATGGCCCGGTCCCACAAGGGGTAGCTGGGATCGTTGACCAGGCGGTTCCAGTCATCGGCCCGGATGCCGGCCGCAAAAAGGTTGGGATCGAAGTTGGGGCGGCTGACCAGGGCCAGCACCCGGCCGGTCCGGGGTTCTATGGCCACCGCCGCCCCGATCATGTCCCCGGTAAAAAGGCTTTCCGCCAGGGCCTCCAGACGCCAGTCGATGGTCAGGGTTATGTTGCTGCCGGGGTCGGGCTCTATCCTTTCGGCTTCGGACACCGTTCCCAGGTCGCGTCCCCTGGCGTCGACCTCGATGAAATCCCAGCCGTTGACCCCCTTCAGATAATTTTCGTATTTAAGCTCCAGTCCGCCCTTGCCGATGTAATCGCCGTAGCTGTAGCCCTGGTCCCGGTATTTGGCGTACTCGGACTGGCCCAGGGACGAGGTGTATCCCACCAGATGGCTTGCCAGGGGGCCGTATTCAACCTTGCGCAGTGATTCCACCTCCAGCCGCAAAGCCGGCAGGTTCAGAATATTCTCCTCGATCCGGGCCACCTGTTCGGGAGAAAGATCCTTGACCAGCACCACCGGGTCCTTGGGAAATATCCGGCGCTGGGAGATCACCGAGTTTTTCAGCAGCAGGCTGTCCAGCCCCAGCAGGGCGGCCGCCTTGCTGACCGAGGCCTGCCAGTCGTTAACGGTCACCAGCACCAGATCGAACCCAGGACGGCTCTGGGCTATCAGCACACCGCTGCAGTCAAAGACCAGTCCCCGGGGGGCCGGGATCATCAGCCTCCGCAGCCGGTTCTGCTGGGAAAGCCTGGCGTAATGTCCGTGCCTGACCACCTGCAGGTATCCGGCCCTGAACAGCAGGGCGGAAAAACCCAGGGCCAGCAATGCCAGAATGGAAAGGACCCTTTCCCTGCTTCCCAGTTCATTTGCCAAGGATGTATCCCCCGTTGAAAGGTTAGACCAGGCTCAATTTTGTTTTCCCGGGTCGGGGCAGGAAATGCTTCATCGGCGGCATCAATAGAGCGCCCAGCAGGACCGTGAACAGCGCACTGCCCAGGCCGAAACGGAGTAAAACCGAAAAGTATCCGCCCGGCCCCCCTCCGCCCCGGCCCCAATATTCAAAGAACTGCCGGACCAGGGTCAAAAGCCCGGCCACCAGCAGTTGGCTGGAAAGCTGGTCCTTGTAGAGCCTTTCCCGCAATGACCCGGCCCAGTATCCTGAAACCGCTCCGCTGAGGGTGAACAGGCCCATGGTGGACGGGTGGTAACAGTCGGCCATGAAGCCGGCCGTCACCCCGGTCAATATCCCCGGGCCGGTGCCCAGGGTCAGGGCCGTCAGCCCGATGATCATGGCGATGAAATCCGGCTGCAGCCTCCAGACCGACAAAAGTCCGGAAAGCGAGTACTGGACGAACACCGCCAGCCAGGCCAACAAAAACAGTTTTAAATTCCTCATTGCGGGGCTTTCTCCATCTGCAGCGGAGTGGTATCGGGAAGTTCTATCCTGAATTCCGGCGCCCGGATGATTATCTGAGGCTGGTATGATCTTTTCATTTTCCTGGCTCTGGCGGCCATGGTATCCGGGGCCGCCACCGGGGTCAGCAATGGCAGCGGCGGGTTCTGCCCGCCCCTGATCACCAGCACCTGATTGATGCGGTTAAGGTCCAGGGACGGCCGGACCTCCACGTCCAGCACCAGTTTTCTCTTGTCCACCCCCGCCTTCTCCACCACCCCCAGCATCAGTCCGTAGGGGAACACCCCGCCGTAGCCGGAGGATACTATGGTGTCGCCTACGGCCACATCGGCCCGCAGGGGAACCCGGTCGAACAGGCAGGACATTCCGGCCTGGGTCCGGAATATCCCCAGCACCCTGCTGCGCAAGTCAATTGCGCTGACCCTGGAATCCGGGCTGAACACGGTCTGAACCGCCGATTGGTTCTCATCCGCGCTGGAGATCAGGCCCACCAGGCCCAGGGTGGAGATCACCACCATTCCCGGTGAAAGGCTGTCTCCGGCGCCCTTGTCGATCAAAAGATCAGGACTGAGCAGCACCGGCTCCCTTCCCGCTATCTGGGCGGTAACCAGATTCCAGGAAGACAGCTGCTTGAGTTCCAACGCCTGGCGCAACCCGGCATTCTGCCGGGCCGCTTCCATCAGCGTAGAATGCTCCAGGCTGAGGCTGGCCAGTTGGTCCTTTAGAACGGCGTTCTCTTTCCAGCTGGCCAGCAGAGAGCGGGCCCGGGACAAAGGCCATTCCAGGGGAGCAAAGATAGTGCCCACCACTTTCTGCCCCAGCCACAGTTTGGCGCCCTGGGGCAGGATCATCAGGGTGATTGACAGAATGACTGCGGCTCCTAGCGAGGCCCAGTCGGTCTTTTTAAGAAATCTGAAGTTTAACAGCCGCATGTATGTTCAGTATTTTATGAACTCTTTAGCCACAAAAGCTTGCACTGAGCAGAGCCGAAGTGGCATAAAGGGCACAAATAAGCTTAATTGAAAAATATGAGACTAATTATCCCTTTCTTTATGGGAAGGACTGGGAACCCTCATTGGCCGCTGATAAACGCAGATTATTATCCATACGATCAGCGTTAATCCGCGTCCGGAAAAATATTATTTGTTCTTATTCCTTGCGGCTCTGCATCAGCACCTTTTCATAATCGGCCGGGGACTCCAGCACCTTGCCGGCGCCCAGCACGATGCATTGCTGGGTTTCCACCGCCAGTTTGATCGGCAGGTTGGTCTCCTCCCGCAGCAGGGCGTCCAGGCCCTTCAGCAGGGATCCTCCCCCGGTCATGGTAATCCCGGCGTCCACGATGTCGGCCGCCAGTTCCGGCGGGGTCTGCTCCAGCGCTTTCTTGACCGCCAGCACGATCTGTGACACCGGCTCGCGCAAGGCCTCGCGGATCTCCTCGCTCTTGATCTTGATGGCCCGGGGGATGCCCTGCACCACGTCCCGGCCCTTGACCTCCATCTCCTTGCTTTCCTCCACCGGGAAGGCCGAGCCGATCCTGATCTTGATCTCCTCGGCGGTCTGCTCCCCGATCAGAAGGTTGTGGGTCTTGCGCAGATATTCCAGGATGGCCTCGTCCATCTCGTCGCCGGCTATCCGGATGGAGGTGTTGCGGACGATGCCGGAAAGGGCAATCACCGCAATCTCGGTGGTGCCGCCGCCGATGTCGATCACCATGCTGCCCATGGCCGAATCCACTGGCAGGCCCACCCCGATGGCGGCGGCGATGGGCTCGGCGATCAAAAAGACCTCGCGGGCCCCGGCGTGCTCGGCCGAGTCGCGCACCGCGCGCTTCTCCACCTCGGTGATGCCCGAGGGAACGCAGATGATCACCCGGGGCCGGATCAGGGTCCGGCGCTTTTGGGCCATCTTGAAGAAGGCCCTGATCATCTCCTCGCAGATCTCAAAGTCGGCGATCACCCCGTCCTTCATGGGCCGGATGGCCCGGATCTCGTCGGGGGTGCGGCCCAGCATCTTCTTGGCCTCGTTGCCCACTGCGATCGGCATCCCGGTCTTCTTTTCGATGGCCACCACCGAAGGCTGGTTCAGCACGATTCCCTTGCCGGCCACGTAGACCAGGGTGCTGGCGGTTCCCAGATCCATGGCCATGTCGTGGGAGATCACGGATCCGAAGATGTCGCTTAGTATGTCCCTGAGGTCAGGCAGTTTTATCATTATTCCTCCAATTGGATGGTATGTTCAAAGTATTAAAGTATCAAAGTAGAATCAGTAGTAAAGTGAGAATCGAGCAAAGCGCAAATGTATATGGCAGGCCTCACCGGAGGCCTTGATGGATACTAGCGATAGTCTTTAGGCTATCGCAGCAGGAAGAATCAGCTCCCGGTGCTCTCGTAAGCCTTGACCCCCTGTTTCCAAGTGAACATCCCCAGCCCAAAGAAGATCAGGCCGATGGCCGGGGTCAGCCAGGCGTAGATCCCGTATCCCTTGCGGCCCAGCACCTGCACCGCCGGATAAAAGGCGGTAAAGGCGTAGGGAATGATCCAGCACAAAATGAACCTTAACTTGGGATCGTAGATGGTGACCGGGTAGCCGGAGAAATTCTGCATCAGGTGAAGCACCGAGACCAGGCTGCCCCGGTCGTTGAACCAGAAGGTGGCGCTGATAACGGCGGTGAATATCCCCAGATAGATCAGGCAGGCCGACACCACCATTCCCAGGATCATCAGGTGCTGCAGAAAGGAAAGGGATATTTTCAGGTGGTGCAGGGAATAGGCCATGATCATCAGTCCCACCAGGATGTTGGAGATCTCCTCAAAGTGCACCCGCTCGATGATCACCTGAAAGAAGCTGTCCAGGGGCCGCAGCAGCACCCGGTCGAACCAGCCCTCCACGATGTAGCGCTCGCTCACTTCGAACAGGTTGGAGAAGAACAAAAAGAACAGGCCTAGGGTCAGCTGGGAGAATCCGTAGATGTAGAATATCTCGTAGCGGTACCAGCCTTTTAGGTGCGGCACCTTGCCGAACAGGGCGGCCACGAAAAGCACCCCGATCATCTGGGTCATGAAATTGGCTATGAACCCGGCCCAAAAGTCCTCGCGGTAGGCCAGCCGGGACTTGAGCGAGTTGGAAACGTTGGCCCAGGCCAGGTTTATGTAGAATATAATTCGTCGCATCTAATGATCAAAATTCAGATATATTACCAAATCAGGGTGTCAATTGGATTTAGTTTAAAACACATTATTGCGCTGATTGCCAATATTAAAAAAATCACAATATAGCCAAATACTTTTCTAAATATGCCATGCGAAGATCTAACGATTCTGAAACCGAAAAAACTCAGTATCAATGTTGACCATAGACCCATTGCTGAAAACAGTCTCGGAATTTTGTAAAATAGCGTTCCATAAAGTGGGTTATATATATCATAGGGTTTTGCAAACAAACACATAAATGATAATATTAGTATAGCTATGTAAAGCGTAAAGAAACTGAAATAAGGTATCGTTTTTCGGTAAAAAATACAAGATAACGTACAGATACTAATCGTTAATAACGAAATAAAATTTATAAATAAACTGACAATATACTGCATATTACCGAAAAGCATTTTAGTGTTCAAAAAATGCAATGTTAAACAAAGAAATACAATACCAATAATGAAATAAAGTTTCTTTGACAAAGTGTGATTCATTACCCCCCCTGTATCTCCAGCCTCCTGATCCCATAGTGCCACAGCAGCTGCCCGGCGGCGTAGATGATGATGATCCACATTATCTGCAGCAGCACCCCCTGGTGGACGCGGGACAGCGGTTCCATGCCCAGGTAGATCCGGAGCGGCGCGTAGGCGATGTACTTGAAGGGCAGCCAGAACAGGGCCTTTTGGACCCAGCCCGGGAAAAAAGTGATGGGGATCATCACCCCGGAGAAGACCTCCACCAGCAGCTGCTTGAAGCGGAACACCCCCTCGTTGTTGCGGGTGAAGAAGGCCACCAGCCCGGTCAGATAGCTGATGCCGGCGTGCAGGAAGAAGCTTAAGACCATGCTCAGGGGAAAAAGATACGGCCCCAGCTTGCCCGAAGGCAGCTGGACCGGGAACAGCAGCGAAGCCACCACTATGATGGGCAGGGTCATGAAGATGAACATGAACACGGCCCGGCCGAAGGAGCGGAAATAGTGGTAGAGCTGGAAATTGGTGGGTTTCAGCAGGTCCATCACTATCGATCCGTCCTTGACCGCGTCCCCGATCATCCGGTCTATCCGATTGGCAAAAAAGGTCCGGGCCGACCAGCCGATCACCACGTAGGTCATCATCTGCTCCATGGTGAACCCGGCTATCACCTGCCGGCCGGAATAGACCGCCTTCCACAGGAAATAGTTGAGGGCGATGATCAGCAGATAGGAGACAAAGCTGGCCAGCACCTGAAAGCGGTAGGCCAGGTAGGTAATGTAGCCCAGCCGCATGAACTGCCAGTATTTGGCGGACCGCATCCTCATTGGACCTTCCGCCCCTCATAGACCTTGCGCACGATCTCCTCGATCGGCGGCTCCTCCAGCCCGATATCGCGGACGTCCAGGCTGGACAGCAGCAGGTGCATCAGCTGGGCGACGTTCACCTGGCTGCGGTTGAAGCTGATCTCCCAGTGGTAGGCGTCGGTGGACTGCAGGTCCAGGGGAAAGTCCTTAAGCAGGTCGGCCAGCCCCGACAGCTTTACCGGGAAGATGGTCTCCAGCAGCAGCCGGCGGCTGGCGTCCACCCCGTCCTTGAGGGCCTTCAATTCCCCGTCGTAGATGATCTTTCCGGCGTCTATCATCAGCACCCGGCTGCACAGTTCCTCGATGTCGGACATGTCGTGGGTGGTCAGGATGACGGTGGTGCCGTACTCCTGGTTGATCTCTTTGATGAATTCCCGGATGTTGGCCTTGACCGCCACGTCCAGCCCGATGGTGGGCTCGTCCAGAAAGACTATCCTGGGATTGTGAAGCAGCGAGGCCGCCAGATCGCAGCGCATCCGCTGGCCCAGGGAAAGCTTGCGCACCGGGACCTCCAGCAGTTCCTTCAGTCCCAGCACCCGGTCAAATTTCTCCAGCCGGGCCTTGTAATCGGACACCGGGATCTCGTAGATCTTTTGCAGCAGGTTGAAGGACTCCATCACCGCGATGTCCCACCACAGCTGGGTACGCTGGCCGAAGACCACCCCGATCTGCTTGACGTGCTGGTAGCGCTGCTTGTAGGGGATAAGCCCTTGGACCCGCACCCGGCCCGAGCTGGGCACCAGGATCCCGGTCAGGATCTTGATGGTGGTGGATTTTCCCGCGCCGTTGGGGCCGATGTAGCCCACGATCTCCCCAGCATCAATGGAAAAGTTGACCTGGTTCACGGCGTGAACGGTCTCGTATTTTCGGGCCCAAAGATCCTTGAAAGCCCCCGTCAGACCGGGCCTCCGGCGGTAGCGTTTGAAATCCTTGACCAGGTTATTTACTTCGATGATCGGCATAAACTCATTTAAGGCAGAATAATAAAGAAAAAATCAAGATCCCAAATCATAAACAAATAATAATGTTCAAACACTAAAATCAGTTTAAAGTTTTGTGATTTTTATATTTGAGATTGTTTAGTTTTTAAGAATTAGGGCTTAGAATTTATGAAATTTATGGCATTTTATTCAAACTTGTATTTTATCACAAGTCCTAAATACTGTCAATGCAATAAATTAAGCTATCAAAAATAATTATGTAAAAAATAAAGAACGAAGCTAATACTTCGTTCTTTTTAACGCGTTTAGAGCAATCCATGTGTTTTTTTATACTTTTATTCCCCAAACTATCATCCGCGACAGGGCTTTGAGCGGGATCTTGGCAAAATCCTCCAAAACGGAGTCTATCAGCTTCCCAGCCTCCGGCCCCCAGCGTTTTATATAGGCGGACCGCCGCTCCTCCAGGGTCTTGGACATGATTCCGACATAACCCGGGGTGTCGGGGACATCCAGACCTGACGACCGGATGTCTTTCAGTCCCAGCTTTCCCAGAAGAGCAATGTAATCCTCCAGCAGATGCAGGCCCCAGCAGGCTTTCCCTTCCAAAGCCGCCAGTTGGACGTTCATCCGCTCCATCCTCCCCTCTGCCGACTGGGTTTCCACGTCGGCAAAGCCGTCCCTGATCTTATCGTAGACCACGAACACCCCGCCCGGGGCCAGCACCCGGATGCAGTCGGCCAGGGCTTTGGCCACGTCGCCGTCCTGGCTGACGAAGTCGTGCAGGGCCATCCGGGAGATCACCAGCCCGGCTGATCCGTCCGGCAGGGGCAGGCTGGTGGAATCAGACTGCAGCACTTCCAGCCGAAGGTCCTTGAACCGTTCCTTAAGCTTGGCGGCCGTGGTATCCAGCCGCTCCACCGCGTACAGCTTCCCGGTGATCTTGATGTATTTCTGCAGCAGTTCGTCGGTGAAATCTCCCATGCCCGCCCCCAGCTCCACCGCCGGCAGGACGAGCTTATCGAACAACGGCTTGAGCGACTTCTGCTCCTCGAGCTCCAGGGCTTCTTCCTTTAGAAAGTACTGCCGGGACTCGTCTTCGGAGATCCCTGCCTCCTTGGCAAAAGCGATTATCTCTTCCTGCTTGATCATAGTATCCTTTCATTGGCCATGAATTCGTTGTATTCTGCGGTTATTTCAAAACCCAGTTTTTGGTAGCATCTGATGGCATCCGCGTTGTCGGTCTTTACATTGAGCCCGATGATATCAACCGTCTTCAGCAGGTTCCGGCACAAGGCCGCCGTGACAATGGTTCCCAGCCCTTGGCCCCGGAACTCAGGCAAAGTGGCGATGTTCCCCAATGCCACCACTTTGTATTTCGGAGAATAGACATGGATCCCGGCGATGCTGGTCAAACGGCCTTTCTGCCGGAGGCCGAAATACTGCCCGGTCTCCAGCATCCGTGCGTCGAACCAGTTGCCGGGATAGGCGGAAGCGTAGAAGTCCAGAATCTCATCTTTGTCCCTGGCGTCAAGTTGAATGGCGCCGGTGCTGTCGATATCACCCAATTTGCTGCTGCCGGTCAAGGTCATTTTATAATGGGTGCCGTGTGGTTCTATCAAAAATCTGTCTTCCATGGAGCTTTCCAGACCCGGAGTCAAATGGCAATAGAACCTTTTAGGGATTTTATCCTTAAGTTCATCAAGCAGCCCCGGCATTGCAGCAGAACCGGAATCATCCAATGCCAGCAGCACCGGGAGTTCTGTGCCTGTATACAAGAGCGCCAGGGCACTGATCATTCCCTTCTGTTCCAAGGCGTACCAGGCAGTATAGGGAAAAAAGAAATCATCCAGGTCGCCTAGCTCGTACAGGTGCAGGACGGTGTTTTGGCGCAGGAATGACTCGATGACAGCTTTATCTTTTAAAATAACCATAAAATATTTTCCGGACGCTGATGAACGCTGATATTACCTTTTAATTTGTCAAAAGATCAGTTCAATCTGCGTTTATCGCTCGACTGAGCGTTAGCCGAAGTCTGCGCCCCATTTAAGGCAGCGTGTTTCTCATTCAGTTTCTTCACTTCCCTCAATATCATCACCGCGGTTATGGACGCCGCAGTAATATCGGCGATCGGCCCGGACAGCCAGATCCCGTCCATCTTCAGCAGCGGAGGCAGCAGCAGCACCAGGGGGATCAGCACGATCACCTGGCGCAGAAGGTTGAGGAACATGGCGATCTTTGCCTTGCCGATGGCCTGGAAGAAATTGGAGCTGACCACCTGGAAGCCCACCACCGGGAAGGCCGCCAGCAGAAGCCGCATCCCCCGGACCCCGATGGCCATCAGCGCCGGATCGCTGCGGTTGAACAGCCCGATGATCGCCCCGGGGAACAGCTGCACCGCCAGAAAGCCGGCCGAGGTGATGGAGGTTCCTGCGATTACAGCTATCTTGAGGGTCCGTTTGACCCGGTCGTATTGCTGGGCCCCGTAGTTGAAGCCGATGATGGGCTGGGAGGCCAGGTTGATGGCCACCACGCAGAACACCACCATCATGGATATGCTGCCGATGATGCCCACGGCCCCCACCGCCCGGTCCCCGCCGTACTTGATCAGCTGGATGCTGAACAGGGCATTGATGACGCTGCCGGCCAGCTGCATGGCGAAGGGCGCCATTCCGATGGAGAAGATGCCCAGCACGATGCTTTTCTCCAGCCTCAGGTTCGGCCATTTAAGCCGCAGGAACCCGTCCTTCCTAAGGAAATGCGACTGCACCCAAAGGCTGGACATGGCCATCGACAGCACGGTGGCGATGGCCGCGCCCCTGACCCCCATCTTGAAGACAAAAATGAACAGCGGATCCAGCAGGGCGTTGGCCGCCGCCCCCAGGATCATGGTGTACATGGCCGTTTTGGCGTTCCCCTCGGCCCGGATCAGATTGTTCATGCCGAAGCCGGTGACCTCGAAGATATTCCCCCACAGGATGATGGTGATGTAGTCCCGGGCGTAGCCCAGGGTGTCAGGCCCGGCCCCGAACAGCGCCAGGATCCGGTCGCGGAACAGCAGGCCCAGGCTGGTCATGGAAACAGCCACCAGCACCATCAGGGTGAAGGCGTTGCCCAGTATCTTCTCGGCCGCGGGCTTGTTCTGCTGCCCCAACCGGATGGAGACCAGCGATGAGGCCCCCATGCCCACCAGCATCCCAAAGGCCATGGCGATGATCATGATTGGAAAGGTGACGGTCAGTCCGGCCAGGGCCAGCGAGCCCACCCCCCGCCCGATGTAGATGCGGTTGACCACGTTGTACAGGGCGTTGGTCAGCACCCCGACGATGGCCGGGACGAAGTATTTCCACAGCAGTTTTCCTACCGGGGTATGGCCCAGTTCCTGGGTGCGGTCCAAATGATTTCTCCTGAATAGTTCATTACCATTGCCCGCAAAATATGCGAAAACCACTAAAATATTTTGGCGTCTTTTCGCAGGTTTGGCGGACCGAAACAAAGTGGTGCGGGCAGTGATACCCGCACCGTAAAATGTATTATAACCGAATAAAATTTTATATTCAAGCCATGTCTTTTTACTTTTTATATGTTTTTGTCTGCATTAGCAAAGTATCATATTTTTGATTAAACATGTTTAAAGATTCACCCGGATTGCTTTCAATTTTTTATAGGGTTTTTCACTTCTGGGCTATGGCAAAATCAAGAATAGTCAGCTAAAAAAACTAAATCTCAAAAGTCTTCCATTCAGGCCAAGCTAATTCATCATACCTCAAGCCGCTCGAAACTCTTCTTTGTGATCTCGGACTTCACCTTCCCGGTATGTTCTATCCCGGCCGGCTCGAACAGCATCAGCTTCACCAGCCCCTTGGGAACCACCCGGTGCTCGGTGCCCCGCTTTACGATATACATCTCCCCCTTTTGCAGTGTCGCACTGCCGCCCTTCTCCTGGACCTCCAGCTCCCCGTCCATCACCAGGAACATCTCGTCCTCGTTCTCGTGGGTGTGCCACGGCACCTTGTCGCCCTGACATTTCACCACCATCACCAGCTGTCCGTTAAGCTCGCCTATTATCTTGGGCGAAAAGGTATCCTGGAACATTTCGAAACATTTTTCCAGATTTATCGCTTTTGGCATATTTTGCTCCTTTAAAGGTTTGTTTATTAGATTCTGTCGTAAACAACGTTGGGTAAAAGTTTCAGGATGATAGCAATAATGCTCCACCGTTTTGTTATATAAGCCACTTTCTTTTTTCCCTTTATGGCGTGGAATATCTGCTGGGCCGCTTTATCTACCGAAGCCACCCAAAATTGTCCTTCGCCCTTGGCCATGGAGGTGTCCACAAAACCAGGCCGGATGTCGCTTACGTAAATGGGCTTTTTCAACCTGGCCGCTTTCTGCCGCAGGGCTTCCAGATAGTTGATCTGGTAGGCTTTGGTGGCGCCGTAAGAAGGTGCCTGCCTGCTTCCGCGGATCCCGGCAATGGAGCTAATCGCCGCCAAGTGTCCCGATCCTTGACCTTCGAAATATCTAAAGGCCCAGTCGGCGATGCCGGTGAATCCGGTCACATTCGTTTCGATGGTCCTTTTCTCTATGGCAAAATCGAGATCGTCGTTCAGGTCGCCCGTGCCGGAACTTATGACCAGCAAGTCCAGCCCACCCAGTTCCGCCGCCAGTTCTTCCAGCAGTTGGATCGTGTTTATAGTATCGGTCACATCAATGACTTTTGCAAAATACCTCTCCGGCGTTTCGCTTTTAAGCTTTTCCAGCAACTCTTTTCGCCTGCCGGTTATTCCGACCAGATAATTGTTTTTAGCCAGAATTTCTGCCAGACCTTTCCCGATTCCGGAGGTTGCTCCAATTATTACCGCTTTTTTCATTTGTTATAATTCGTAAAAATTTGTATGTGTTATCGACCGATTTTTAATATACTAACTATACACCCCGCTCTGATATAAAATCAAGAATATTTTATAAAAAATAAACCCGAACGGTTTCCCATCCGGGCTAAAGATCCAACCCCCTTCAAAAGTATTATATATTCTATCCTCAGTGCAGGTCTTACTCCCCTTCTCCTATAAAGAGAAGGGGACGGGGAATGAGTTACTTCACCCTCACTATATTGTCCTCCCGGTTGCGGTCTATTAAAACCAGATGCGGGTCTATCCCGGCTTTGGCCGGCTGGCCGTCTACCGTAATCTGGAAGGTTGCCGGGCTGGCGGCTATCTTATGTTTTTTTAGATACAGCTCCCCGCCCTTTTCGTCCATCACTCCAAGATAGATATAATCATTTACCGGAATCTCGGTCTGGTTGCCGATGCTGTCGGCCCGGAATTTTTTGGTTTCAACGCTCAGGGTCACCTGGTATTTTCCGTCTTCCAGCTTTTGGATTTCGGCGGATACTGCCTTATTTTCGAAGATGGTGATGGTTTCAAATAAGTCTTCTATCAGATATTTTAAACTGTCAGGGGCTGCGGCCCTAAGTTCTTCCACCATCTCTTTTGAAGTGACAAAGCTGTCCCGCCGGGAGCCAAACCTTTTGACGATGTTTCCCAAAGCGTTGTTGACCTTGTCCTTCCCGATGTACTCCTGCAGGGCATACAGCGCCAGGCCGCCCTTCTGATAGGCCAGATAGCTCTGTCCGTCCAGGCTCCTAAGCAACGGCCGCTCGCCCTTGGTATCCCGCTTGCGCCTCCGCAGATAAATGTCCATCTCCTCCTTCAGAAAGTCGCGCGACATCTTTTTGCCGTATTCCTTTTCCAGACACATCACCCACACATATTGGCAGACGTTCTCGGTGGGCAGGTATAGTCCCTCGGCATAGGCAGGGCATACGAAGTAGGCCCACCACTGATGGCCCAGCTCATGGGCCGCAATGCCGAACACCCGGTCGGGCCGGTCCGGCTTGTCCAGATTGCTGACGAACCCGGCGCTCTCCCGCCAGATGAACACAGTGGGCTGGGACCGGGCCCCGCCCTCCTCCAGGTAATCGGGGATCTCCACAATCCGCTGGGCCTTATAAGGAAACGGGGAGAAGGCGCTATTGCACATGTCCAACCCGGCTTTGACGCCGTTTATCATCCGCTTGGCATTGTAGGCATGTTTTGGATCATGATAGATCTCGATGGCCACCCCGGCATGAGACTCACGCATCACCTGGTAACGACCCGAGGCGATGATGAACTCATCGTGAATGGGAATGTCGGATTTATAGAGGTAATGGTTACGGCCTCCTTCCTGCCATTGTCTTGCCAGATCGCCGTTGGAGACCACTTTCTGATCTCCGCTGGTTGATATCTCGGCCTCATAGGTGACCATCAGGTTGCCACTGTAGGGGATCGTAGGATCGGCCTTTTCCAAGGTTGGCACCGGGCTATTCTCCGGCAGGCCGTATTTTTTGCGGTCGTAGCGGTCCTTCAGCACCAGCTCCTTGTTGAACCCGATGCCGGGAAAATATTTGGCGTTGCCTCCGGCACCTGAGAAGATCAGACAACTGCCGTTGGCCGCCAGCTCGTCCTTGGGATTATTATCGGTGAAACCCTTGGCCTCGGCCACCAGATCGAAATCAAGTTTTATGGAATCGCCGGGCCGCAACGGCGTTTGCAGTTTGTAAATATGAAAGCCCATCTCCTCAGGTCCCATGACCAGTTGGGCCGGCTTGTCGAAGCTGAGGCTATTTATGCCGCTTATGTATTTATCGAACAGGTTGAGGTATATTTCAGGAATGACGTTTGCCGTTTGATTTACCAGCAGATAGCTGCCTTTTAGAAATACTTTTCGTTGTTTAGGATAGAGATCGATTTTCAGACTCACCTCCCTGGTGCCCGGCTGGGGGACATCCTGGTACTGGCCGAATCTTTTCTCATAGACGGACTGTTCCTTTTTCTGGTCGTCCTGGGACTGGTATTTGTTCAGAATGTGCCGGTTGTAGTATATGAACCATCCGGTGCCCAAAAACATGAGCGATAAAATCACCATCCCAGAGACATGCAGGGGCTTCATATTCTGCTTGGCCAGGCGCAGCCGGTGTTTAAGCGAGGTTTCGTTGCCGTGCCGCCATAAAAGAGAGGTGACCAGCAGCATCAGCGCCGCCAGCAGCAGCCAGTAAAAGGTGTACCACAGTATCGTCTGGCCGTAATGCCCGAAACCGTTGAGGTTGGAGTAAACATACTTGGGTATGTGCCCGTAGCGGAATATGGGCGAGGCCGACTTGAACGTCTCATACAGGGCCATGTCGCCCAAAAACCAGGCAGTGGAAATGAAAAAACCGACATACTTGTTGGGCGAAAGATTCTGGATGAAGACTACCAGCACCGCCATCAGCCCGAATTTCACGAACTCGATCCCGAACAGCCCTTTCAGGTACAGCACCGGCTCGATGTCGTAGAAACCCAGACTAAGCTGCACGCCGACGCCCACCAGCATCGAAAGCAGCACATAGAAGAACTGGATGGACAGCAATGCCGTCAACTTGGAGCCCAGCCTGGCCCAGTGCGGCACCGGCATGGTATCGTAGAACTCGTGCGACCGGCTGTCCCTTTCCCGCCATACGATAAACCCGCCGAACAGAATGGTGATGGGTATCATGTATATCCAGATATGGCTGGTGTACTGCAGGAAAAACGAAGTAAAGGGATAGACCTCATAATTGGCCTCATTGACGTTTCCGATAAAATTCGTCAGTATCTCGCCCATGGCCATAAAAGTAAGGATGATGAAGGCAGGATGCAGGGCTGTCCGTTTGAATTCCCGGCCGGCCAGTCCCAAAAACTGAGACCAATGTACGGCCAAAGAATGCTGCGGCTTGGATTCGGCCAACGGTTTTAAGGTTTTGATCTCGCCCGTCTCCAAAGGGGCTTCATCCGATTTAAGCAATTGCTTCCTGCCTTCCAGCACCGATACCAGTTTAAACCTCTTCCAAGTGAAGAACATTAATGCGGCGGCAAAAAACAGCCACAGGCCGCGGTTCAAAAGCAACCGATAATCAAGGGGCATGGTATTGGCGTTCATTTCGGCCACTGTCCAGAATTTGGTCAATTCGTTCAGGGCGGAAATACCAAAGGGGTCTGCCAGTATTTTTGCTGTGATAGCTTGCATTTTGGCAAAAGCGATGGAGGACAGCACATAGGCTATAAAAAATACCACTCCGGCCACGTAGGTATTAACCATCTTGCGGGTCAGGCTGGCCAGTGAGAAGAATACGCTGCCGGCCAGTATCAGATTGGGCAGTACTATCACCAGCAAAGGCAGCAGAAAAGACCAGATGCTCCATGGTCCCAAATAACCTTCGGGCAGCTGCATTCCTCCTATAAAAAGCCCGGGGATTATCCCTAAAAAGGCCAGCAGGTTGGCCGCCAGTCCGCCTAAAAATCGCCCTGCCAGATACTGGAACTTGGTCACCGGTGCAGTAAAGAAGAACTCGTGAACCCCGGCGCTGAAATCCTTGGCCACAGCCCGGCCCACCATGATCATAGTGAACAGTATCCCTGCCAGTGTATAGCTCCCTAATAGTCTGGCGATTATTATCGGTGCGTTGTGCCATTCCCGCCCGAAGGTGATATACAAAAAAGTCACACCCGGCCTGGTTTCGGCGATGAATTTGGCAGTGCCTAACGCCAGCAGTCCGGCAAAGATATAAAACACCGGACTTTTAAGCTGATCTTTCAGCTCTTTTATAAATATCTTCCACATCATAGCCGACTACCTTTTAAGAGTGTGGAAATAGACATCCTCCAGACCGGCTGGTTGGGGGATAAAACCATCCCCCGGATCGCCGGCATTGTGGATGCGAATTAAAGTCCTGCCGGCAAACAGTCGCGATGACAGCAGATCATATTTATTCTGGTATTCGGGTATCTCCGATTTTGGTATCTCCTTCTCCCAGACCTTTCCCTCTAATGCAGCAATGGCATCCAGCGTCCTGGCTTGCAGCACTATCCGCCCCTTATCGATGATGGCCAGACTGGGGCAGAGGTCGGAGACGTCGTCTACGATATGAGTGGATAGTATGACCACCTTGTCCTGTCCTATCTCGCTTAAAAGGTTGTGGAACCGCACCCGCTCGGCCGGATCCAGCCCGGCGGTAGGCTCGTCCACAATTATCAGCTGCGGATTTCCCAGCAGCACCAGGGCGATGCCGAACCTCTGTTTCATGCCGCCGGAAAAAGTCCCCAGTTTCTGCTTTCTTTGCTCCCACAGGTTGACCCTTTTTAAAAGTTCATCCACCTTGCCCCGCCGGGCCTTTTTAGCTTTGATGCCCTTGAGCAATATGAAATGATCCAGCATAGATTCGGCTGTTTCCTTGGGATAAAAGTCGAATGTTTGGGGCAGGTAGCCCAGTGTTTTTTTGACCTCCATTTTTTCTTTCAGCACATCTATTTCACCGAAATAAACTTGTCCGGTATCCGGTTCCTGGAGGGTGGCGATGGTGCGCATCAGGGTGGTCTTGCCGGCTCCGTTGGGACCCAAAAGGCCAAACATGCCGGTGGGTATCTCCACCGAAACGTTGTTCAAGGCCGTCACTCCGTTGGAATATTTCTTGGTGAGATTGCTGATTATTAGGTTCATGGAAGTGCTCTCCTAAAAATTATTGGAAGGATAATAAATGGAAGTAGTTAATGTTCCAACCGGTTATTATTAAGATTACGCACCGGCCCTGCCATTTGTTTCAAGTTTTTTGCTCTTAAAAGACTAAAACCCGAATGGTTTTCCATTCGGGCTCAAGTGATTTTTATATTGTTAAACATCCATTTTCTTCGTCTTATAATCGCTCCATACCTTTCCTGCCTTTTCCTCAGCCCACTTCTTCAGCCCCATCTTCTTTATCAGGCACAGATTATAAACCTTCAGGTTTTGGGGCAGCATATTGGCCCTATCAGCAAACGGCTGGAGCAGTTCGCAGGGGAAATCCCCACACTCGCTGCAGTTATGCAAACCATGGTCTTCGGCGCAGCTGTAGATTCGGCATTGCCCGTTCTCTCCTATCAGACAGCACTTGCCCTCCGGAAATATTTTGTTCTGGTCGGCCAGAAAAGCTTTCCCTTTCCTGGCTCGGCAGCCATCGCAAGATGACTTTTCCAGGTCCATTCCGATCCTTTGCGAGATCTGTTGCCTTATCGCTTGGTTGGAACTGGCCTTGAATACGATGCACTCGAAACAGGCTATTCCGCAAGGCGCAGTCATATTCTTATGATCCATCTATTCTCCTTTAGTAATTTTTGAATGTTTTATCACATTAAAAAAGCGATGGATTGGTCATTACTTCTCTATCCACTCGATGGCCCGCCGCAGCTCAAACTCATGATTGGGCGGAAAGGCATGCCCCAGCCGGGCGTAGACATTGAAACTGGCGGTTACCCCCGACATGATGAACGATCTTATGGCCTCCAGATTGGACTTGATCATGGCCTCAGATTCCAGCTCCCCGAACATGATATAGACTTTAAGGTTATTCTCCCGGCTGCGGGGCAGGAACTGGTCCAGCGAAGAATCGTACATCCCAGCCATGGGGATGATGCCCTTGAAAAGAGCAGCATTCTTGGTGCCGATATAATAAGCAGTGGTGGCTCCCTGGGAAAAGCCCATCAGTATTAGCTTTGAAGGATCTATCTTGTATTGGGCCTGGGCATTTTTTATGGCGGCCAGCACCCTCTGTTCGGCCGTGTCCCGGTCGCCCCAGCTGTATCCGTCCCTCCCCGCCGGTTCATGACCGTAGGGGGCCAGCACTATGTAACCCATCTGCTGCGGAACGCCGGCCAGGGCCTGCATGATGTTGTTGGGATCGCTGCCGTAGCCGTGCAGGGCCACCAGCAGGCCGTAGGTCTTGGCGGTATCCATATCCTGGGGCAGCCCGATGACAGGGTTATCCATTTTGTTTTTCAATTCAGCAGCAAGCATTTGAGCCCGGGCCAGGATCTTTCTGTATTGTTTGGTGCTGCGGATATTATTCAGGTCCTGGTCCTGATCAAATTTGTAATAACCCAGGTCCACCGCCTTTTCCAGCCATCTAATGGCCTCGGCCTGGTTGTTCAAAAGGCTGTAACAGCAGGCCGTGTTATAGACTGCCGCCGTATAGCCGGGATAATGCCTTAATGCTGAAATGTAACCCTGGGCCGCTTTTTGATAATCCTTAGCCTGATAATCCTGGGCGGCCAGTTTCAGGTAGTAGTTGGCCGAATCGGCGTTCTGGGCAATGCTGGGCGAAGACATAAGAAGCAACAGCAGCAGTGGTAACAGGAGTTTAAAGTGTCTCATTTTGAACCATCCGTTTTGAATATTTGAGATTTTATGTTATGTTTACTCAACAACCTTTGGAAACAAAATACTCAACCGGTGCCAGCCCCGTAAGTCGCGTTAAAACGATCAGTGAGCATCGCAGTTGATGGCGGTTAAAAGCTTGTCTGCGCCTGTTTGAGGGCTTAGCCAAAGCCCGAGTTCAGACAAGCCCGCCAGCAACGAGAAGCGCAGCGCGGGCCCGCTGAAGCCTTGCTTGCCCGCCGAAGCTTTGCGTAGGCAGGGCGTAAGCGTGGCCCGGAGAGTTTTAAGCGACGAGCTTTTTCTTTTGGTTCTTTTTCTGGGAGCCTGCCCTGAGCAAGGCAACCTGCCTTGCAAACGAAAGGGGCGGCACAAAAAGAAAAGAACATACAGGCATTTAAAGTATTTTAATACATCTTCTCCCCGCAGTCAAACAAAAAAGCGGCCTGTTTTAACAGGCCGCTTTTTAAAGGTAACTTACTTTTTCTCCGCCGGTTCGGCTTCCTTAAGACAGGCATTAAGCTCTACCACCAGCTGGCCGGCGTCCAATCCGTGGGTGATAGCCCCCTGTTCCACCGTTTCCCGGTAGGCCACGCTGCAGCCCACGCAGAAAAGACCGTGCGAATAGAATACCTTGATGGTCTTGGGGTGCTGGTTGACCACCTCCATGATGGTCATTTCCTTGGTGATCTGGTCCATAAAGCAGTCAGTTTATTTCTGCTTCTTCATCTGCTTGCCGCAGCACTCCTTGGGAACCTTGGAGGTCTTGCCGCAGTCATCGCACTTGTAGTCCATCTTGCTTCCGCACCCGCAACAATTGCACATTTTAAGTCGCTCCTTGTTTATTGAGTTTTGTTTTTTGGCCGTTTGTTTTCAAAGATAAGTAATTATCACTCTAAAAAAGCTATTTGTCAAGTACCTAGCCTACGACCTGTTTACTGTTTACGTGCCCTGAGCATGTCGAAGGGCTGTTACTGTTAATTGTTCATTGTTTCAAGCCACAACCCTTATCTTCCCCGGCTGCCCGGCCTCCGGCCCCACCAGGATGGCCCCGATCTTCTTCATGTCCCTAAGATACTCCACCGCCTCTTTGGTGATCCGCTCGCCCGGCACTATCACCGGGATGCCCGGCGGATAGACGGTAAAGAACTCGGTCGAGATCTCGCCCACCGAATCCTTTAAGGGTATGGCCTTGTAACCGGCAAAAAAAGCCTCTCTCGGGGTCAGCGACATGGCGGGATAGTTGGAGGGGAACTGGATGTCCAGTTTTTTCAGCCGTGCGTTGGGCTGGCAGGAACCGGCTAATGATTTTAGCGCCGCCAGCAGTTTGCCGGCCTCGGCTTGTCCGTCGGCCAAAGTGAAGATGAAGGCCACGTGGTCCCAGTCGGCCATCTCGGCCTGGATGCCGTACTTCTCATTAAGTATCTGGCTGGCCTGGTAGCCGGTCAGTCCCAGCTTGTCCACGAAGACGATCAGCTTGGAAGGGTCCAGTTTGAACGGCTTGACGTCCTCGGCATTCAGGCAGTACAGGCCCTTGACGGCGTTGATGTCCTTCTTCAGCTTGACCGAGATCCTGATGGACTTTTCCAGCAGTTCCCGGCCGTGCAGGGCCATCTGCCGGCGGGCCAGGTCCAGCGAGGCCATCAGCAGATAGGACGGGCTGGTGCTCTGGGTCAGCAAAAGCACTTCCTCCAGATCGCGGATGTCTATGTTGGGCCCCTTGACGTGCAGCATGGAGGCCTGGGTCAGGCCGGAGATCAGCTTGTGGGTGCTCTCCACGCAGATGTCGGCCCCGGCCTCCATGGCCGAAGTGGGCAAACTCGGGTGGAACAGGAAATGCGGGCCGTGGGCCTGGTCCACCATCACCACCCTGTCGCGCAGATGGGCGGCCTTCACTATCTTCTCCAGGTCGCAGCATATGCCGTGGTAGGTGGGCGAGGAGACGAACACCGCCCGGGCCCCGGGGTTCTTTTCCATGGCCCGCTCCACCGACTCCGGCGAGACGTTCAGGATCAGCCCCCACTCCTGGTTGACCTCGGGATGGATGTAGACCGGCAAAGCCCCGGACATGATCAGCCCGGCGATCACCGACTTGTGGGTGTGCCGGGGGACGATGATCTTGTCGCCGGGGAACAGCACGCCCATCAGCATGGCCAGGTTGCCGCCGGTGGAGCCGTTGACCAGAAAATAGCTGTGGTCGGCCTGGTAGGCCTTGGCGGCCAGGGCCTGGGCTGCTTTTAGGACGCCAGTGGGATGGAACAGGCAGTCTGTCTCCGGCAGGACGGTCAGGTCCATCCGGAAGATGTTGTCCCCTACTAACTGGCGCCAGGCCTGGTCTATGCCCCTGCCCTGCTTGTGGCCGGGGGTGTGAAAGGCCACCTTGGGCTGTTTGACGTAGTCGGCCAGGGCCTCGTACAGCGGTGCCCGGCTCTGGGGGGAACGGTTGGGGGATGTGCGATGTTTCATGATTTTCTTTTTACTTTTTTAGCCCAGGCCTTAAGGCCTGGGCTAAAAATAACGATTTATTGAAATTTCGCCGTCATCAGTTTCTTGTCCGTGATCACCCGCTGTTGTTTCTCAAAGTCCCGGCGCAGGAATTTTGGCAGGCAGAACATCCCCAGGTGGGTCACGCCGTCGTAGAACTCCAGCTTCTTCAGTCCCCGCTTCTGGATCAGGTGGTCTATCTGGGCCGGGGAATAGGTCAGCGGGTCATAGGTCTTGGAGCCCATGATGAAGCCCCAGGGCAGGCCGAACGAGGGGATGATCACCTGGTAGATGTTGACCACCGGGAAGGCCGTGGAAATGGTCTTGGCGATGGAGGTCAGCATGTCCGTGTCGTGGACCCTGGTCGTCCCGGCCTGAAGGGTGATGATGCCGTGTTCGGTCAGCCGGTTGTGGAGCAGCTGGTAGAATTCCTTAGTGTAGAGCTTGAAGGACGGCCCGCCCTCTATGGGCTCGGTCAGGTCTATGATGATGACATCGAACTTCTCTTTTGACTTTTCCAAATATGTCCGGGCGTCCATGTACAGGACCTTGGAACGCTTGTCGGTGAAGGCTTTTCCGGCCCACTCCGGCAGTTCCTTGCGGCAGAAGTCCACCAGCTGTTTGTCGATGTCAACCATCACCGCCTGTTTGACGGACTTGTGCTTAAGGATGTCGCGCAGGGTCTCGCCCTACCCCCCGCCCACGATCATCACCTTCTTGGGGTCGGGATGCAGCAGCAGCGGCGGATGCACCAGGGCCTCGTGGTAGATGAAGGAATCCTTTTCCGAGCTCTGCATCCGCTCGTCCAGGAACAGGCAGCGCCCGTAGTTGCTGGTGTCCACGATGTCTATCTTCTGGTATTTGGTCTGGGTGCTGACCACGGTCTTTTTGACCCCGTGCAGGTGGATCTCGTCCATCCAGTGTTCCAGGTAGTAGTTGCTGGCGGGCATTTGGAATTCTCCGGTGGTTTGTATTTGGATTGTTGTTGACAGAATATGTTTGAGGGTTAATGATACTATATATTGGGAAAAAATCAATGATTATTTTATTGGTTAGGCCGGACCTCTCCCCTGCCCCTCCCCTGGAATGGGAGGGGAACAAGCCTCCCCCTCCTGCCAGGAGGGGGAGCGAGGGGGCGGTCTGAATCCGGCAGGGTGAGGTCGTCCCTTGACATTTGCCCCAAATGCTAATATAATCAAAGGTTGCTTTTTCCCTTACCCGGTCTCTGAACTCAACCCCTTGAACCCCTTCTCTTCCCAAGAGAAGGGGACGGGGGATGAGTTATATGTTTTTTACAATTATCAATCCTCATTCTTTTTAGGACACCCAATCACATGATGGACAAACTGACCATCCGGGGGGCCCGGGAGCACAACCTCAAGAACATAGACCTGGAGATCCCCCGCGACCGGCTGGTGGTGATCACCGGGCTGTCCGGCTCGGGAAAATCCTCCCTGGCCTTCGACACCCTTTACGCCGAGGGCCAGCGCCGCTACGTGGAATCGCTGTCGGCCTACGCCCGGCAGTTTTTGGGCCTGATGGAGAAGCCCGACGTGGACTTCATCGACGGGCTGTCCCCGGCCATCGCCATCGAGCAGAGGGCGGCCAGCAAGAACCCCCGCTCCACCGTGGGCACGGTCACCGAGATCCACGACTACCTGAGACTGCTGTTCGCCCGGATCGGCCGCCCCCACTGCCCCAAGTGCGGCCAGCCCATCTCATCGCAGACCGTCCAGCAGATCACCGACGCCATATTGGAACAGCCCGAGGGCACCAAGCTGGCCATTCTGGCCCCGCTGATCCAGAGCCGCAAGGGCGAGTACCGGGAGCTGTTCGACAAACTGCGGCGCGAGGGCTTTGTGCGGGTGCGGATAGACAAGAAGCTTTATGACATCGACGCCCTGCCGGTGCTGGACAAGAACAAGAAGCACGCCATAGACGCGGTGGTGGACCGGATGACCATCGGCCAAAAAGCCCAGAAGCGGATCGCCGATTCGCTGGAGACCGCCCTGAAACTTTCGGAAGGTTTGGTGGCGGCCATTTACAACGACAAGCAGGAAGTGCTGTACAGCGAAAAGCTCTCCTGCACCAAGTGCCACATCTCGCTGGGCGAGCTTTCGCCCCGGATGTTCTCCTTCAACAGCCCCTTTGGGGCCTGCCCGGCCTGCTCCGGGCTGGGCACCAAGATGGAGATAGACCCCGAGGCCCTGGTCCACAACCCGGAGCTGACCGTCAACCAGGGGGCCATATCCCACTACGGCGACCCCATGGGCCACTGGATCGGCAGCCACCTGGAGGCGGTGGCCAAGGCCTACAACTTCTCGCTGGACGAGCCCTGGGGCAAGATGTCCCAGAAGAACCGGGACATCCTGCTCTACGGCACCGACAGGGAGATCAAGGTCCGCTACGAGTCGGCCTCCAACGACAACGTCTACCAGTTCTCCAAGAAGTTCGAGGGCATCATCCCCATGATGATGCGCCGCTACCATCAGACCGATTCCGACTACGTCCGCTACGAGGTGGAAAAGTTCATGTCCATCCTGCCCTGCCCGGTCTGCCAGGGGGCGCGGTTGAAGCCGGAATCCCTGGCGGTGAAGGTGGCCGGAAGGTCCATCAACGAGCTTTCAAAACTATCGGTGAAAAATTCCCGGCTGTTCTTCGGCTCCGAGCTGAAGCTGAGCGAAAAGGAAAAGACCATCGCCAAGCAGGTGCTCAAGGAGATCAACTCCCGCCTGGGCTTTTTGACCGACGTGGGGCTGGATTACCTGTCTTTGGACCGCAGCTCGGAATCCCTTTCCGGGGGCGAGGCTCAGCGCATCCACCTAGCAACGCAGATAGGCGCCAGCTTGACCGGCGTGCTTTATGTGCTGGACGAGCCCTCCATCGGCCTGCACCAGCGGGACAACGTGAAACTGCTGAACACCCTGATCAAACTGCGGGACATCGGCAACACCGTGATAGTGGTGGAGCACGACCAGGAGACCATGCTGGCCGCCGATTTCATAGTGGACCTGGGCCCGGGGGCCGGGGCCGGCGGCGGCGAGATCGTGGCCCTGGGCACTCCCAAAAAGGTGATGCAGACCAAGGCTTCATTGACCGGGCAGTATCTGGCCGGGACAAGGAAGATACCGGTGCCCAAGAAGCGCCGGGCCGGGAACAAGCTGAGCCTGAAGCTTTTGGGCTGCCGGGAGAACAATCTAAAGGATCTGGACGTGGAGTTCCCGCTGGGAAAGCTGATCGGCATCACCGGGGTCTCCGGCTCCGGCAAAAGCACCCTGATCAACGACACCCTGTACCAGGCTTTGGCCCAAAAGCTGTACCGCTCCCGCACCCAGCCCGGCAAGCATAGGAAAATGGAAGGCTGGGAGAACCTGGACAAGGTGATCAACATAGACCAGTCGCCCATCGGGCGCACCCCCCGCTCCAACCCCGCCACCTACACCGGGCTGTTCACCACCCTGCGCGAGCTTTTTGCCATGACCCAGGAGTCCAAACTGCGGGGCTACGCCAACGGAAGGTTCTCCTTTAATGTGAAGGGCGGGCGCTGCGAGGCCTGCGAGGGCGACGGGATAGTGAAGATAGAGATGCACTTCCTGCCGGATGTCTACGTTCCCTGCGAGGTCTGCAAGGGCCAGCGCTACAACCGGGAGACGCTGGAGGTACTGTACAAGGGAAAGAACATCGCCGAGATACTGCGGATGACCGTGGCCGAGGCCCAGGGGTTCTTTGCCAACATCCCCAAAGTGGCCCGCAAGCTGACCACTTTGGCCGATGTGGGCCTGGGGTACATCCAGCTGGGGCAGTCGGCCACCACCATCTCCGGCGGCGAGGCCCAGCGGGTGAAGCTTTCGGCCGAGTTGTCCAAGATAGCCACCGGCAAGACCCTGTACATATTGGACGAGCCGACGACTGGATTGCACTTTGAGGACGTCAAGATGCTCTTGGCTGTTCTGCACCGTCTGGCCGACATGGGAAATACCGTGATAGTGATAGAGCACAACCTGGACATAGTGAAGTCCTGCGACTGGATAATTGACCTGGGTCCCGAGGGCGGCGACGAAGGCGGGCAATTGCTGGCCTGCGGCACCCCGGAACAGGTTGCGGCCAACAAGGCGTCTTATACCGGGCAGTATTTGAAGAAGGAATTGTGACCCCTCCCCTGCCCCTCCCCCGTAAGGAGAGGGGTTCAAGCCTCCCCCTCCTACCGGGAGGGGGATTAGGGGGCGGTCAACGTTAACGGGGCGGGTCAATGTAATTGACCCGCCCCGTTCTTGACCTCTCCCCAACCCCTCTCCAATGTGGAGAGGGGCCTTTTGCTTCCCCCTCCGCAACGGAGGGGGAACGAGGGGGCGGTCGGTCACCCCGCCAGCCTTTCGATCTCCTTTACCACTTCCTCCACCGGCTTAAGACTGGTATCTATCACCAGGTCGCAGGGCACGTCCTGCCACATGGCCTCCTGGTCCTGTATCATCTTGGATATCTGGGGGGTGACCTGGCCGGAGCGCCCGGCAAACCGCTTTTCCAGCACCGCCCGGGGGGCGGTGAACCGGACCAGGCAGAACTTGCCCATGGCTTTGAACTTCTCCAGGTTGGCGGTGCCCACCAGGATCAGGATGGCGTTCCGCTTGCCGTCAATGGCTTCCTGCAGCACCGCCTGGAACTTCCTCCAGGCCTCGGCCGGGCTTTTGGCCATGCGGTAATAGCCCTTGCCGGAATAGACCTCGGCCTTGAGCTTGTCCTTTAACAGGGCCGCGGCGCTGGATTTGCCAGAGCCTGAAGGCCCGGCGAACAACAGCAGCATTGCTTACCCCTTTTCTTTATTAATGTCTCTCTAAATTTATCAGTAAAAGAATAAAGCAGGTTCGGTAATAACTCCGATATTATCTCAACTATGTTCTTTTCTTTTTGTGCCGCCAACAAGAAAAGAACCAAAAGAAAAAGCTCGTCGCTAAAAACTCTCCGGGCGTTGTGCTTCTCGTTGATGACGGGCTTGTCTGAACTCGGGCTTTGTCCAGCCCTCAAACATGCAGACAAGCTTTTTCCGCCATCAACTGCGATGCTCACTGATCGTTTTAACGCGACTTACCGAGGTTGGCACCTGAAGTGCAATACCGAAGCGATCGCTAAGAATATTAATATCCCCTTGGCGTACTTCGCGGCTTCGCGGTTTGTGTTTAGGCTGTTTGCTAAGTATAAGGGATGATACTGCGTTTGGCAAGGGGTGTCAATAGTATTTTGGGGAATTAAAAAAGCCGCCCACTCGGGCGGCTTTTTGGTCTTTAGGCGTTGGGTAACTGGGGTGGTTTATATACCTTGGATGCTCCGGGATCAAAGGCGATAATGGCCGATTCGGCCATCGCCAGGGTGTCGTAGGCTCCAAAGACATTGGCCATGGCAAAGTCGTTGACGTCCTTTTCCGAGGAATAATACCAGACTCCGGACTCCTGCTTTGCCACCGATTGCTGATAGGCCTGGTCGGATGACGGGTGTACCACGTATTTGGGTCCTGCCTCACGGATGCAAATGTACATTCAGTTCACCTCCTTTTCTTTTTGGTTTAACTGGTTGGTTATTCTTTTTGCTTCTTCGTTAAGACCGGGGATGTCTATGTTCAAAGCTCTCATTTTATCTAAGTATTCCCGGGCTTGGCCGATCTCGTTCATTTCGTTGTAAACATCCCCAATGTTCAAGAGGGAAACTGCCTGCATGTATTTAGTTCCTTGTTTTACTGCTATATCATAGCATTTGTAAAATGATGCGTTGGCCTCCTTGTATTGGTGACTTTTGAAGCAAGCAAGCCCGGCGAAACAACAACTATTCAATAAGTTAGTAGTATCGCCAATTTTAGTGGCTATGTCTTCTGATGTCTTTAAATATTTAATCGCTGATTGGTGATTATCAACTTCACTGTATAAAAAACCCAACGACCCATAAATATGTCCGATGTTTCTAATATCCGATAGGCCTTCATAATAGGCTACCAACTCTTCCAATATTTTTATGGCCTCATTTACTTTCCCGGTGGCATGGTAACTATCAGCTATATTCTCCAGACATATGCACTCATTCTTCCTATCCCCGTTCTTTTTGCAGATCTCCAGGCCGGAGGCGTAGTATTCATAGGCCTTGTCGTTCTTTTCCAGGTACTGCATCAGCTTGCCCAGGCCGTTGTAGCACTCCACCTGCCCGGAGAGGTCCCGGTGGGCCAGGTATTTCTCCAAGGCCCGGTTGTAATGGGCCTCGGCCTGGGCGAACTCGCCCTTGACCAGGCTTACCAGCCCCTGACAACTGATGGCCTCGGCCTGCCTTACCTGGTCGCCCTGGAGGGCGGCGGCGGCGTGCATCCGCACAAAGTCGCCCAGGGCCTTGTCGTAACTGCCTATCAAGCGGTAAACCTCCCCCCGTTTGCGGTAAAGCTGGAACAGGGAGGTTAGGGGTTCGTTTAGTTTATGCCGGCGGGAGTGGGGCATGCTGTTTACGATTTACAATTGCTGTTTACGTGCCCTGAGTTGCAGGCTGAGCCGTGCCTGCGATGAGCCGTGCCGAACCGTAGTTTTGAGTTCAATAAATATTAAAACGGCAGTCTGGTTTCCTTGTCATCTCTTGGTGCCATTATCTCTCTGAACTTATTATACGGATACTGCTCAAACACTTTCTGATCCACCCGCACAAAGCGCCACTTGTTGCCGGTGTTCTTCTCAGCGTCCTGGCACCACTGAACAGCCCGGGCGTCCTTGAATTGGACGTTGACATCCTCCAGCCCCTTGGTTTCCACCAAAACATGCTCATTGCCAGTTGTAAGAACTATGAAATCCGGGTAATACATGCGCCGGCTGCTTTCCTTGTCCTGGTATTCTATGAAAAAGCCGACTTTGCCGGGCAGTTTGCAGAAGGCTTTTACATCCTCGGCCTGGTCCAGGAATTTGGCAAAATCCACCTCGTAGGCGTTATCGCAAGGTGCATAATTGAAAATGCACTTGTTGGCCGGGTAAACATTCAACTGCCAGACAAAGGGCGGTGTGTCGGACAGTTTTATTGTATCCGTCGGCTCCGGCTCCCTTTCAACATATGAGATATTCTTGAAGGCTTCCACAAAAGCGTCCACCATCTTCTTTTGGGTGTCGGCTGCGCTTAGGGCATAAAGCACCCTGGGATCTTCCAACTCAACCGGGGTTTGGAACAGCCTGGCGCTTACGTACTGTTTTACCAGGGGGTAGAACGTGGCAAAGGCCCCGTTTATCCTTAATTGCTTAAGTATCAGGTCGGTGTAATAGGCGATCACCGACTTGGTGTCCTGCGGCACCGGCAGGCCCCAGGTGCGTTTGACCACCTCCACCCCTTTTAGCATGTCCACCGCCACGTATTCGGTCTCAAGCACTTTGTTTTCCAATGGAACGCCTAATGATTTGACCTCGTCAATGTCCAGATCGTCGGCATTGAATTCACGGATGACAATTCTGGGGCTTAATATGGGCAGTTCTATGTCGTATTCCAGTTTTTTCTCATTGGCAAAGATGGTGGTCAGGTTCAGGTTTTTGCCGGTCTCAAATTCGGCTATCTTTATCCCCTCCAGCTGTTCCAGTTCTTCCAGTATCTGGGTCAGGCCCGGAGGCCCGATGACCTCCAAAATATTGATGGCCGACTGGTTGGGGTCGGTGCTGGCCGGTTCGTTGGGGAACATTTTTCTTAAGCCCCGGCCGATCACCTGTTCGGCCAGCACGTTCCTGTGGCCGCCGTAGGGCCTTAAGCCCACTATGACGTTGACATTGCGGACGTCCCAGCCCTCGTTAAGCATCATGGTGCTGACGATGGCGCTGTGGGGGTTTTCATTGGAGTCAATGGTTTTGGCAAATTCCCGGGCCTGGGGGATGGATTCCTTCTTGATCTCTCCGGTGCTGTCGGTGTGGATCAGAAGGGTCTTGTTCTTCAGATCGGCCACATTGTTGACATAGTAAAATATCTCGTCGGCCTCTTCGTTACTGGAGCACTGGAAGAATATCACCGGTTTCTTATCCAATGGAATGAGCGCCTTGCGGTATTCCCGCCAGCGTCTTATCCCGGCGTCTATCCAGGCCCGGTAACGCTCCACCGCCTTTTTGGAGGCTATCTCCTCGGCCTTTTTGACAATGCCCCGCAAGGGCCGCTTGACTATGTTCTGTTCTATGGCTTCCCTTAGGGTGAAGTCGGAGATGATCCAGGGGAAAAGAGCCCCGTTCTCGTTGCGGGGGGTGGCCGAAAAGTCCAGCTCCATGTTTATGCCCCGGCCGTGGACCTTTTTGAGCTTTTTATGGAGATTCAGCAGTATCTTCTTCCATTCCTTCTCCACGCTGTAGATATGGTGGGCCTCGTCCTTTAGAATGGCGATATCGGGGCAGAGTTCCAGCACGGCCTTGATCCGGTTCTCCTGGTAGATGTCGTGCACATCTTTGACCTCGGGCAGGGCCATCACCTCGTCCACAAACTGGTCGGTCTCCTTGCGTTTGCCCTCCCGCTTTTCCAGTTGCTGGATGTTGGTCAGGAACAAAACCCCTTCCGGCACGGTGTGAATGGGGTCTTCCTTGGTTATGACGGTTAAATTGAAATCGTCCTCCCACTCCGGCGGGATCAGGGGCAGTTGTTTGAATATCTTGCCGCCCACGTAATCCCGGCACAGCCGGTCGTAGATCACGTTCTTCTCCCCGGCTATCAGCAGGAACTTTGAGGTATAGTCTGGGGACTTTTCGTATTGGTGGTTGAAGTACTGCCAGACGATGCCCAGGGCCATGACGAATGTCTTGCCGCTTCCGGTGGCCATTTTAAAGGCGTAGAGCGGGTATTGGTCAAAAGAGGGGTCATAGCCCATGATCGGCCCGTCGCCGAAATCGCGGGCCAGGTCTATGAAGTTGCGTTTTTTAAGGACTTCGTAGGTGTAGATCAGGGTCTCTATGGCCTCGCGCTGGCAGGTCCAATAGGAAAAGGGTTCGCCAAAGGCTATGTGGTCTTCGGAGAACCAGTATTGCAGAAGGCGCCGGGTCGTGAGCGTGGCGTTCTGGTAGTTGCTATCGCGCCAGGAGGCAACGGCGGAACGCAGGCGGTTGGCGAGGTAGGTTTTTGAAGGCTGGCGTATATTATTGCTGTTCACTTGGGTCATTATTGTAGTTTATGAAATTTTGCAAGTATTTTCTTAAGTTCTTGTTCATTTAACCCGTTTGTATAATAGCAACCGTTATAATAAGGTTCGTATAACATTGGATCTAAATTGTCATCGAAAACGACACCAGCATAGCCAGTGCTTACAATTAATCTCATTTCTTCATTTTTGTGTTTTTCTGGTACTAACTCAGATTCAAGAAATCGGTCATACACATAACTTGCTAATTTATTTAATTCTTTATGGTCTTCTTCACTTAGCTGCGCTGGTTTATCATTTTCACCTGTAGTTTTTACTTGAATAAGCGGGATATGTATAATATCACCCTCTACATGAATACCCCACACATCTGCTGGCGACCTACTGCCCGCTGACCTGAAGACCAAATATTGTTTACCTCTTAATAATAGTTTGACATAATCTTCACCCATAATACCAAGTTTAGTGCTGGTAAGATCATGCTCATCTAAAAAAGAGGCAACACGGGGGTTTGATTCTACCGTTAGGTATTGTTTTTGCTCCGTATTATACAAAGCAACGGTTTCGTCCATAAATTGTTTAAACCAGCTCATGATTAACCTCCTATATCCCATATTTCTGTTTTCTTATTTCAAAAGCAGCGTTACCACCCTCTAATGTATTTTTTACGATTTCTTTCATCTCGTTGTCATCTATTGAACCAACAACGCCATCTTTAATATTCGCCTGATTTTGCGACGCTTCTAATGGTACAATTAATTCAGCGTCGCCCAATACGGGTAAATTCGCATTATGTGTAACCACGATGAATTGTCGTCTTTCTTTTTCATTCCTCAGCCTATTAACAATATCATTTACGATAAACGCATTATCTAAATCATCTTCTGGCTGGTCAATCACTAATGGATATGGATTTTCAAGTAATATCAACATTAATAACGCTGTGCATTTTTGGCCTACCGATAAATTATCAATATTTCTGTATATTGGGTTTTCTTTTGTCCCTAAATTCAATTCTATAAAAGCTACAGTAGGAATTTCAAGCAGCTCCATTTCCATCATTGCATCATTAATAAGACTTTTACATATTGATTGTGCAGTTGCAGGCTGTATATCATATTTTTTCGAGAGTGCATCTGGTCCAGATTTTACGGTATTAGTAAATTCCAATATATTAAACCCGACACTAGACGTTATTTTAGTTATTTGCTCTTCTCTTGCACCCGATTTCAACTGCCTTATATATCTTACGAATTCACTCTTGTCTTCTTGATATTTCAATATTATTTGCAAAGTTCCCGCTAATTTATCATTGATAGCATTGATTATCTCATTACTCTTTCTAAATACCTGCCCCCTTTTATCTTGCAAATCTGCTAATAGATCATTTCTCTTTTTCCCAACAATTACTAACTTTTCTTTGTTCTTGTCACAATTCTTTTTCTTATCTCGCAATGCACCAACACGCTGTTCAAGTTTAATCAATTCGTTGGGATCAACATCTTTGATTGTCTTTTGCAATTCCCTTAATGTTTCGCCATATCTTTCATTTTGCTTGTGATTCAATTCATTCCATTTTTCATTTAATGCATTATATGAGGCAATTGTCTTGTCATATGCCTCCGCAATATTGGCAATATTTGTGTCAACTGCACCTTGGAGTGAATTTAAAAGACTTTCTAATTCTTTTAACAACTGATAATTTGGTAGTTTGTCATCATCACTTATTTCTATTTTCAAATCAATACTGTTTTTAAACTGTCCTGCAATTCTTTTTAATGCATTTAATTTATCACTGCTCTGTTTTAGTATATATTCTTCTTTTGAATATAATCTTTTCTCATTAAGCTTATCATTTATTCCTATTGTTTTATATGCTTTAATCTTTTCCTCAATAGATGGCAACAACGCTATTTCTTCTTCATCGCTTTGTATTAATTTTAGTAATGCCTTTATATCATCTTTTGTTTTTGATAAACTAATTTTTATTTGTTTTATATTTTCTTTATCCCCATCTGTTTGATTGCCAATAAATCTATCTAATAATTTTAATTGAAATGCTCTATCCTTTGATATTTCATATATTTCTTTTTGACTATACACCTCAAGACCCATAATATCTTTGGGCCGCAATTCTGTTTTTTCACCACTTTCAATATCTTTAACTACGGGTGATTCCGGGTATGTTCTTTCAAGCAAATACCTCCTTGGGCTGGGTTCATGGGTTTCCAATAATAGTGATATTTTAGAACCACTTTTAAAAACATTTTTCAAAACATCATCATTTTGTTCTTCAATTTTATCAACTGTAGATTTAACATCAAAAGCGTATCTTATTGTTTCTATTATCGTAGATTTACCTGTCCCTTTCCCGCCAATAACACAGTTTAAATTATCGTTAAACCTTATATCTATGCCATTCAAAAAGCCACCTTCCCATTTTGCAGCTATTATCTTTGAGTATCTAGGTGCCTGAACTGGTATTTCATTGCTTAATCGAATCCGTGATTCCCAGTCTAAAAATGCTTCCCTCAAACCTTCTATTGTAAGTGAGCTCATTTTAATATATGTATATTTGCTACCTATCTCGTCCAATGATTTTGCATCTGATGAATTTAGGCATGCAATGGGAAATTTCCTTTTATATAAATCTAATTTGTTTAAAACAGCTTCCGATTCGAATTTGCCAAGTTTGTTTTTCTCTGCTGGTATTTCACCAGCTAAAAGCTCTTGATTAGTAAATATATTAATTCTGATCTGTCCTTCCGTTTTCGCCAACAATCCATTACTTGAGGACATATGTGCAGCAATACAAATACCATTATTTTTCTTAACTTCTTCAATAATTGAATTTGCATCTTTTTCCGCTGCTTTTGGTGTATTGTCGGGGAAAAAACGATTCCCAGGCAATAATCCAAATTGTGATATTAAACCATCTAACTTTTCCGAACCAATATCATCATTAAACAAGCATAGCAAATGTATTCCATCCGAACCACTCATTGTGGTAATTTCAAAACCTGGAAATACTTTTATTGGTTTCCCTTTGGCAGCGTTTATTATTAAATCTGCCCACGTTACATCGTTATGTTCAGTTATACCGATTATTGCCAATTTCTTTTCTATCGCTTTATTGACAAATTCTAAAGCATATTGTTTTTTCCATTCAGCGTCATTAGTATTTATACCAGTAGGTTTTTTAAAGTGGTGCCAAAAAGGCGTATGTATATGTAGATCAGCGCGGTAAAATACTGCACCATTTTGCTTATTCAATATTTCATCAAATATACTGCTCATTTCACCTTTACCTCCACTACTTTATTTGTATCATTCCCGAAAACATCCACCACTTTTACCAGCACCTGATACTTCCCCGGCTGTTCATACCTGTGCCGGGCCACGTATTCCACCTTAGGCTCCTTCTTGGTCCTAAAGCTCTGCCAGTAGTTGCGGAAAGTATCGCCCTTATAATCCCAGTCTATGGCCCAGTAGTCTATCAGCTCCCGGCTGTCCTTGATCTTGGCGGATATCTCCGCCAGATCTCCGTTGGGCGGGATCTGGAAGTCCGTTATCTTAAGGCTGAACTCCCCGTCCTTGAACTTGGTCTCCACCTCTAAGTAGGCCACCTCGGCGAACTTGATGTGCTTAAGAACTTCTTTGCTTACCGCCTCCTCCGGCAGTTTTAAAAGCTGGAAATCAAAGCCCACCAGAGCGGCCTTGATCTCGTTGACCGCCGGTATTTGGATAAGCTTTAAATCCACCCCGTTCTTCTTGGCCTGCTCCTTGGCCAGGTTGTTCACCTCGTAGCTCCACTCCCAGCCCAAAATATCGGCCTTGTTGAAATTGGCCGCCCGGCAGGCCACCACCACCTTTTCTATTTCCTCCATGGTAATGGGCGCGTTAAGAGGCCCCACGTGCACCACCCGGCCGGCCTTGTTGCCGTGCAGGTAACGGTGGCCATTGAGCGGTTTGGCCTGGTAGAGTTTTAGCATGAAGGACAGGTAGTCCTCGGTTCGCTCCTGCCAGTAGACTGTTTCGTAGTTGCCGATGTTCCACAGTTCGAAAGGCCGGGCGGGGCGGTTGTATTTAGTGTTATCAGGCATAATTTATTTTTCTTACCTATCCCTTTCTTTTCCAACTTTAAAAAGGGGTATTTTGTTTTCCATGCTACTATTTCATTACCTGTTCGCGCCTTGTATAAGCTACTTTATTTCCTCATATTCTGGCTCATCCGGAAAAGGGTGTACTATAATGCTTTTATCAACCTGTATTTTCAATTTCCTGTAAAACATAGGGTGTATTACACATGTATCCTCGGGTTGAATTACCAGCCTATCATTCATTGCATATTCAAAATCAGCTTCTACCCAGCAACCTTCATGCTTCCTAACTCTTCCAACTATGCCAAGCTCAGCAACTAACTTGCGAAAATTCTGTGGTGAATATTCACCTTTAGGCCAATCAGGCGAACTTCTTGGCGCATATTTATCAAGCAATTTACCTTCAAATATAATTGGAAATTTTACCAATGTATCTATAATGTTTGCGACATTGTGGTAAATACTCTCATATGTATTTATTATTGAACTAGCTAAATTATCACATTCGTCATGCATGCCTTTTATAATATCACATTGTGAGAATTTGGGAAATGTTTCATTAGCCTTCGATAGATATGCTATTTTATTACATATAGCTATTACTTCGCGAGGTTTCATGTGTGTGTGCCGCAATATATATGGAAAGGTACTCTCCGATAAACCCATCTTATTTGAAATATTTTCATTAAAATATATATTCCAAAATTTCTTTCTAACAATTTCATACTTATCCCATTCATAATCTTCTAATTTTTCGCAAATAATCTGATTTTGCTGAAGATATTTAAAATATCTCCAGCATGTTAATCTAAGAAGGTCTTTCGGTCTCCAATGTAAGAATATGGGGTTACTAATATATTTTGCGGGATTTCTTACATATGTTTCAGCAAGCTCAGGATAGATTTCCTCAGAAACAAATATTTTTAAATGTATACCTTTATCAGAATATTGTAGGTTGAATTTTTTTGCGAATTCTATCATTGCTGCAATACAATAAATTAATAAATGGTTTTTTAGATCATATCTCTCCATTGAATCAATGGTAATGAAAAAAGGCTTTTTCTTTGCTTGCTTGAGTATTATTGCTTTAGCGTCATTTGTTACTTGTGATGACAGAATATTCTCCAATTTTTTATATATCATACCATCGCTATCAATATATTTATGCAACACACTTTTTACTATTTGTTTAAAAAGTGATAGGTAATTATCCTTCTCTTCGATTAAGAGACATGCTTTTTTTATATCAATATGAGTTTCTTTAAATTCTATAAATATTTTATACCATATATAGTATTCCCAAAGCTTAATAAGCCTTGGCACTATCACCTCTGCATCAAAAGACACTGACCTGCTTATTTTCTCAGCAAGTTCTTCATACTCCATAGGGTTTTGTATATATATATTTTTTGTCGTTTTAAATTTATTTTGGAATGTTAAATAATTTGCCAATGATGTTTTACCAGAACCTCGCCTACCAACAATTAAGTAACAATCTTTATCCAATACACCTTTATTAAATGGTGCATGTTTAAAATAATACTCACTATATTTATCGCCCATTACAGTAATTTCTTCTTCACAAGCAACTTCACCAAATGGGTGCTTAAGCGGATTCTCATCATTGATTACTTTGGGCATGAATTAACCTTTCTTGGTTTTTGTGAATTAGCTTTTAGTTAAAAGCTATATATGCAATGTTGAATATATGTTGGTATGTTTTAGTTTGAATTTACCCCCTTGCTCTCGTGTATCCCCAGCAGCCGTTTCCTGGTAACCTGTATTGCAAACTTGGAAAGGTCCGAACCAACCCACCGCCGGCCCAGCTTCTCGGCGGTTGCCAGCGTGGTGCCCGAGCCACAGAAGAAGTCGGCCACTACGTCCCCGGGTTTTGACGAAGCACTTATTATTCTCTGTAATAGCTTTTCTGGTTTTTGCGTGTCGTAATATATTTTTTCATCGGATTGGGATTGTGGATCAACAACATCTGTCCATATTGTTTGGCATACTTTACCAGGCAACTCGTCAAGATAATATTTAACTCTTGGTACGTCATTTTTCGAGATTATGATGCGCCCTTCTTTTTCCAACTCATCAATGGTTTTACCCATAGTGCCTGCCCAGTGTCGGCCTGGTGGTGGTGTTCTTTTCTTACCACAAAATGTTTTAGCGGGTCCCGAGCCTGCACCAGTAAGTGAAACCAACTGGTACTTACGGTTAGTTTTATTTTCAATATTCTTAAAGGCTGAATTAATATAGCTTTCATCATAAGGTTGGTATTGCGTTTCCCAATAATAATCAAGTGTCTTACTGTAGAATAATATTAAATCCGCATTCCTGCCATATTGCTTTGCGTCACTATGGCTGAAAACTGATTGCCTTGTTATTTCGTTTCTGAAGTTCTCATATCCGAACAACTCGTCCATCATTACCTTTATGTAATGTCCCACGTGCCAGTCCAAATGCACGTAAATACTCCCATTCTCTGCCAGCAGATCCTTCATCAACGCCAGCCGTTCATACATGTACTTCAAATACGACGAGATCCCCCCGCTCCAGGTGTCCTTGTAGGCCCGCTCTTCAATAATGGAAGGCTCCTTCTCCAGCTCCTGGCCGTGCACCGTGGTCTTAACCGAGAAATCGGACCCGGTAAAAAATGGCGGGTCTATATAGATCAGATTGATCTTGCCGGCCCAGCCCTGTTTCAACAGCGAGCTCATCACCAACTTGTTGTCACCCCAGATCAGCTTGTTCTTCCAGTCTTTGGGATACCCCTTGGGGTAATCCTTCTCCGGGTAGTACTGCTCCTGGCTGAACAGCCCTTCCTCAATGTCCTTCTGGCGGGGCTTGTTCACTGTCTCCACCACCTGGAACGGCAGGTTGGGCCGTTCTATGGGCATCTTCTCGCCCTTCTCCAGCTTGTCGTACTTGTCGGCCCAGATCAGCTCGATGTATTTTTTGTCGTTTGGCATCTTATATCCTGTTTAAAGAATTACAATAACCGGCATAAAATAGAAACTCTCCCTCCGGCCCTCAACGATCTGCTCGGTGATGCCGTTGTCGTCAAAGCGGAAATGCCGCTTCGGCGCAACTTGTCCGCCGTAGCTTAAGCGTAGGTGGATGAAGGGAGAGTTTATTATCGGGTCATTTATTGTAACTGGCGGCATTCTTTAACACAAACCTTAAATATTAAGATGTTTTCGTGTAACCACAGTCTTGTTTTTATTCCGCATCAAACGGCCTGCCAACCCCCTGTAATAATACTATTATATATGGGTAAATGTCAATTTATTTATTGCCTTTTTACCGTTGTTACCTCCTTCGTAAAACCCGCCCTGCCAACCATTATTTACTAAAAAAACCACCTCCAAAACTGCCAACTGTTAAACTTAACCAAAAACTGCCTATATATATCCTAACCCCTTGCGCTACAACCCATTTCCCCTTAAGGAAATTGAATTTCCTGCCTGGGAGATCCGATTTCCTCGACCGGAAACCGGATCTCCCAATGTCCAAATCCTCCATCCCCAGCAGGAAACTTTCCCTCCCAAACGGGAAATCTTCCATCCTAAACAGGATATTCCCGATCCCAAAGGGTGGATCCCAGATCCCAGATGGGATATCCTCCATCCTAATAAGGAGCTTCCCTATCCCAAATGGTAAACACACCATCCCAAATTGGAAATCGTAAATCCTAGACCCTAAACCCTAGACCCTGGTCATTTGTTCTTAGGCTTTGACCTCCCGTTTGCCCCTGGCCTTTTCCTTTACCATCTGGCCCCGCAGTTGTTTTATCCTTAGGGCCATCGGCGCGTTCTTGCCTATCACCCCCACCATGGCGTCGGACATGGATGAGGCCAGCACGTAGGCGGCTTCCAGGGACTTCAGGGCCTGGTTGGTGGCTTTCACCAATTCTGCCTTAAGAGCCTCCTGCTTCATGTCGTCCTCCACCGAGGCTTTTAGGGCGGCATCCAGCGAGCTTAGCTTGGCCGCCGGGTTGAACCCCTGGGCTTTAAGGTCCGCCAGGTTGTCCTTTAACAACTGGGATACCATCTGCACGAAGGCCGATTTTTGGGCATAGGTCAGGTTGAACCTAACGCGCTCCTTTGTGTTTGGTTGATGTTTTGTTATAGCTATAAGCTGTAAGCCTTCAGCTGTAAGCTTCTAATTTCCGGCTGCCGTTCCCTCGCAATTCACAATTCACAATTCACACTTTAGCCTTTTAGCTGCGAGTTACAATAACATTTACCAGGGTATTAAAAACATAATTTCCTACTCCATTTATCAACTTGTTCATCTTTCTTCTCTTGAATATCCCTTGGGTGTTGACCCACTGTTTCATCTCATACTGCAAACCCTCCACGCTTATTCTGTATTCATTGGCATTGACCTCCCCCTCGGCCAGTTGTCTTGTGTATTGCTTTAGCCTTTGGCTGTACTCCACGCCTTTTTCCTTTAACAGGTCATGGCCTTCCAGGAGCATGTCCTCAAATTCCCGGTATTCGGGGATCTGGTTCAACCGGTCGTTTATTCCGTTCATCTCATTGTCCTTTCCTGTTGGCATCGTGGTAGGGCGAATTTTTCCTGGCCTTCTCCCCGGCTATGGCCGCATTATGGTCATTGATCGCCTGCTCCCTGAGGTTGCTGACGAAGGTGGGCGACAGCGGATACCGGGCGTTTTGCAGTTCCATCAGGTTCATTTCAAAATGGTCTTTCAGTATTTTAAAGGCCGCTTTGCGCAGGTCGTCATTTTCCATCAGCCCGCCCTGATAGCCGTCTGCCTCCCGGCTTATCTTCTGCCAGGCATCCCGTTTGGCCTCAAGCCCGGCGGCATCCAGCGCCGGCATGACGGAACAGGTATCGATCAGGGCAAGGTGGGCTTGCTTCAGGCCCTCAAAGCTCTGCAAAACGCCGGCGTCAAACGGCGCCTCTTTGCAGCCGCCCAACGCCAGCAACAATGATGCTGCCCAGACGGCGGTAAAAATCCTTTTAAACATATTGCCCCTTTTTTATCAGTTCTTTGTTTAAAATACCAATGATATTGACCTGACTATTTTCTCCCTGTCCCCGCCGCTCATTCAGATCCTTCAGCAACGCCTTCCGGTCCCGGGCCGCGCTTTTTTCTCCACGGCTCTTTCGAGGTAACGACCACCAAAATGATCCCGGCAATCAAACAAAACGCCAGGGTCATAGAGGCCTTATCATACGGTCCTTTGGCTATGAAAATAAATAGATATCCCGCCGATGACCCGATGGTGTAGATAATGCTGGTCCGGTGCAATATGGTTCGAATGTTTAATGCCATGTTCCTTCATTTCTATTTGTGGGGGTAAATGCCCCGCTGGCGTTCGTGCCTGGATTTAATAAACTATTGCATTGCCGGGCGATTGATCCGACTACCTCTGCCTACGATTTAGCAAACAAAAAAAGCGGAGCCTGCCCTGAGACTTGCCCTGAGTGCCATGCTGAGTTTATCGAAGTGCTATGCCTAAGGGATAACCGCCTGCTTTGCCGGCAAAGGGTCGGACACGTCCATCGCCCCTACGGGTTACCGTTCAATATTCTGTATTCTGGTGGCTAACCAACCCAGGTTGTCGCGTTAAAAACTTGTGATGAGTGATACACTGAGTGTGTCGAAGTGTTTATCGAAGGGTGCCTTGGTGACTGCCTCACCTCTCTCCGCAGCGGGCCTGCACTGAGGATCGCGCCATGCCTATCTTTCGAAGCGGAGAGGACGGGAAGCCTGCACTGAGTAAGTGCAACTCAATTAACTGCCGAAGTGAGGGGTCAGGTCAGCCCTGTTTGGCCCTCGGCCCCTTCTTGAGCCTGTACATCCTGGGCGCTATACCGAACTCCTGCAGCTTATCCCCGGTCTTGCCGTAGTTCCCCTCCAGCACCGAGACCCACCGGGCCATCTCGTTCTTCAGGTCCTTCTTGGCCGCGTTAAAATCCAGGGTGGAGATCTGCATATCCGATTTCATCTTTTCCTGCCTGGCGTTGACGGCCTGGTAGGCGTCCAAAAGCTTCTGCAGTCCGGCCGGGGTCAGGCCCCATTTGGCGATCTCGTTTGGTATTGATTTTTACCGGCTGTTGCGCCGGAGTGTTTCAATCAATCGTGGTTAACTATCTTAACAAAACCAAAAGCAAAAGACTAAAGATTTTGGATTATTCTTCCTCGGCTAAACGCGAAAATGATATGGTCCCCAGGCTTAAACTGCCGCTTCCGGAATAGTAGAATCTGGTGGAAGTCAGGCGCGCTTTCCCGGTTGAATCGGCGGTAAGCCTGTAATAACCGGCAGGGGGCGTCCAATAATAATAATAGACCATCTCAAAATACCCGTTTGATCCGGCCGTATAAGTGCCATAGGTGCCTTCTTCGCATTTTATTGTCCACCCCGTTAAATAGGTTGAGACCCCGGTTTTTGCGTTTCCATAGCACCAGTAATTAACCGCCATCGCCATCGTTGATATTGATAGCAGGACCAATAGTAAAGCCAGTGTTTTTCTTTTCATTTTACCCTCTAGATGTTAATGTTGCTGTTTCCCATTGTTCTACCGCCTTTTGCTTTGGTTTTGTGCTAAAAACAATGCTGCGCCTTTTGGAATTTACGTTTAACAATTGAACTGCCGCCATCATCTGTCAGCTGTCAGCCTTCAGCTTCAAGTTACCGGCTGCTGTCTACTGGGTAGTGTCAACCTTACCTTCACAATTCACAATTCACAATTCACATTTCACATTTTACCCTTCACGCCGTACGCTAAACCCTATCCCCTGTTCGCATCGCCCCTACAGTTACCATTCAATATTTTGTGTTCTATAGGCTAACCAACCCCGGTTGTCGCGTTAAGAACCATCAGTGAGCATCGCAGTTGACGGCGGTTAAAAGCTTGTCTGCATGTTTGAGGGCTGGCCAAAGCCCGAGTTCAGACAAGCCCGACGGCAGCGAGAAGCACAGCGCCCGGATGGTTCTTTGCGACGAGCTTTTTCTTTTGGTTATTTGCTGGCGCCTGCCCTGAGAAGGCTATTTACCTTGCAAACGAAGGGGCGGCACAAAAAGAAAAGAACAATATAGATTAGGGTACCGTGTAATATCTTACCGGGCGATTCATGCATCGCCCCTACAGTTACCATTCAATATTCTGTATTCCGAATTCACATTTCACACTTCACTTAAAATACCCCACCAGCTTGGTTATCAGAATGTTCCTTTCATTCCTCAAAGCCAGCAGTTTTTCCCGGGTCGAATCGCTTTCTATGGCTTTGGCGCAATTTCCATTGTAATCGTAACCGGCCGAAAGGCATTTCCCCCACAGCCCGGAAAGCACATTGGTGCTGGTCACGATGTTGCCCTGGTATCTTCCCATGTCCAAAAGCAGGCTGTCCAGGGATTCCCGGGAGGTCAAGTTCAGCATTGCCGCCTCCTGGTACAGGCCCCGGTGCCACCACCAGGCATTGTCGTCAAAGGCCAGGTACATCCGGTTGATCTCGTCCTGCAGCTTGTTTTGGGCGGCCTTCAGTTCCCTTTTGTCCGGCTTTAGCCGGTAGTTGTCCTTGTGGTACAGCTCCAGCCTGGTCAGGATGGCGTTGATCTGCCGGTCGGTCAGGATGCCGTTCTTGATTATCTCCCGCTGCATGTTAAGCCGGTTCTCCTGCAGCAGCCGATTCTTGACTGAGACCGAAGTTATGTACGGGACGACCAGGGACGACATCAGGGCGCCGGTCAAAAGCAGGAACAGGCTGTTGCCGGTTATCCGGGTAAAAAGACCCGGGTGTTTCCCGGCCTGTTTCGCCGGACCATCGATATTTTTAGCCATATCCTCCCTTTCCGTTTTCTTTTTGTTGTCAGCCAACCAGTTTCTATATGCCGGCCAGTTCTTCAGACCTTCAGACCTTCAGACCTTCAGACCTTCATAACGTCCAGCTTCTCAGTCCCCAGATCCCTCCTCCTCCTGCACACCTCGTAACCCTCTCGTGACCCCTCGTCATTGGTGTTCCCCTCTATGGTAATAAGGAACCCCTTGCCCTTGCTCTCTATCAGCCCGGTGTGCACCCAGTCCAGCTTGTTCTTGGGATGCTTTACAAGGAAGATGTCGCCCGGGGAGATCTCGGCCATCCGGCGGGATATCTGTTTATGCGGTATCAGCCTATCATGGCTGAGGGCATACAGCCCCAGCCCGTCACAGCTGAAGGTGCGGGTGATCATTTCGGTGAACTTGAACCCACAGGCCGAACAGGCCAGGTCAAAGATCGTCTGCACGAACCCGGCGCACCAGGGAAAATCCTTTCCCTCATTCCCGTCCATGTAGGCCCGCACCCAGGGACCGTTGTTCGACCCCAGCTCCCGGGCCTGCGCCGCCAGATGCCGCCTGGCGTAGGGAATGATCAGTCCTTTGAACTTAGCCGCTGGCTGAGCTGCATGGCCGTCAAGAACTGCCCCTTGTCGAAGCCGCGGCCCAGCCGCTGGCTGAGCTGCCGGGCCGGCGGTGCCTGCCCCCGGTCGAAGCCACGCCCCGGCCATCGGCCCGCACAGCCTGGCAAATGTCTTTACGTCCACCGCGCCGGTGGCCGGCATTCCGCTTTTGGCCTGGAACTCCTTTACCGCAAAGGCGGTCTGGGGGCCAAAGACGCCGTCCAGGTCCACCTTGGTCAAAGCCCAATCCGGCCGGGCATGGCGCCACAGCTCCAGCCATTCCTGGATCTTCTTGACGTCATTTCCCTGCGACCCGGTGCGGCAGGTTTGGGCCAGGGAGAGTTCTTTGAGATAGTGGGTTTTTAGCATGGGAAACGATCATCTGATAACTACTAAATAAAGGTATTCCTTTGAAATACTAAACTAAAAGTAAAAAGGAATTATGGTTAATGTTTAGAATTTATCGAAAATAATATCACCGTAGTCTACCTGGCCAGTCCCGGGATAATAAAGCGCATCTTGCGATGTTAAAGTTTGTTTACCGGTTGAGTCAGCATGGAAATAATAGTAACCTGCAGGTGGATAATTTGGATAACCAAAAACAAATCTTCCGAGTGTATCTGCTATACCAGAGCCATAGGTTGGGCAGGATATAGTCCACCCTTTTAAATATGCTCCACGTGTGCTTTTCGCATGCCCTTCACACCATTGTGGCACTGCATATGCTAAAGCTGCAATGATTAATATCACGGCCATGGTTAGGATTGTTCGTTTCATGGTATTCCTTTTCATTTGTTTGTTTGTTTGTTTATTCCTTTTTACTTTTAGTTGTTAATCATAAATAAATAGGTTTTCGTAACCGGTTGAATAAACCCCTTTGTGATTTTGTGTTGAAAGAACCCTGTAAATTGTTCACTACAGCAGCTCCAAATTATATGCCGCCGCCTTCCGGCCCCGGGCCGCGTTTTTTTCTCCACGGCTCTTTCACGGTAAAGACCGCCAAAATGATACCTGCGATCAAACACAAAGCCAGGAATACAGAGACCTTGTCCCGCGGACCTTTGGCGATGAAATAAATGATGTATCCCGCCAAGGAAATAATGGTGATGACAATGCCGGTCCGGTGCAATTTACTTCGGAAATTGAAAGCCATGGTTTTTCCTTTTTGTTCCATTAAGTTGAGTCCGGTGGTTCAGGATATTTCCCTTTGATGCAGATGATGACGCACCTGGCAGGGCCAGAACTGACTGCTGGCGAAAGACTGCCGGCGCGGGCAGACCATGTACTCCGCCCCGGCCGGGAACAGACTGTGCTCGCCGTCGGGTTGTTTCACCGGGCGATATTCCGTAGGCTAACCAACCCCGTTTGTCGCGTTAAATACTATCAGTGAGCATCGCAGTTGATGGCGGTTAAAAGCTTGTCTGCATGTTTGAGGGCTGGCCAAAGCCCGAGTTCAGACAAGCCCGCCGTCAGCGAGAAGCACAGCGCCCGGATAGTATTTTGCGACGAGCTTTTTTCTTTTTGGTTCTTTTTCTTAGTTGGCGGTACAAAAAAGAAAAAGAACAATATGGGTTAGGGTATCGCGGAATATCTTACCGGGCGATTCATGAATCGCCCCTACAGTTACCATCCAATATTCTGTTTTCTGGAGGCTAACCAACCCCTGTGTTGTCGCGTTAAATACTTGTCTGGCCTGTTTGAGGGATCGCCAAAGCCCGAGTTCAGACAAGCCCGACGGTAACGAGAAGCGTAGCGCCCGGATGGTTGGTTCGACAACGCTCACCACAAGTCATTTGCGACGAACTTTTTTCTTTTTGGTTCTTTTTCTTAGTTGGCAGTACAAAAAAGAAAAATATGGGTTCTTGTCCGCCGCAGTTGTATGCCGGTACGAAGGCGGAACGGTATCGCGGAAATGAGATAGCGGTTAATGTTTAAAGTTCCGCGTCTACTGCCCGGTCAGAAGAGATAAGGTACAAGTTGAAACTGTCTGCTCAGCAGTATCCGGTAATTGCCCCCGGGTATGTACCCCGCCTTTAATCCTCCCCAGCTGGCGAATATCCCATAAGACTCCTTGCCCCTTAACGGCCACTTGAAGAATCCTCTCGCCTCCCCGGTTATCAGCAGGCCCGCCGTGGCATATCCCGGCTTTAAAATGCCTTTGCACCCCTGCTGGCCCCAGCTCCCGCCAAAAAAGTAACAGCGCAGACCTATTTCAAAGGCCGAAACCACGCCGATGTCGTCAAATGTTTTCCCGGTCTCCGCATCGTAGGCTGTGACATAGGATGAACTGTAGGAAGAAATGAATTCCAGCGGCCCGGGACCCTGGGAATTTAACTTAAAGCCTGGCAAGCACTGGAATACGATGATGTTTAAAAAGCCTTCAACAGGGTTCAATTGGGCCGAGTTGGGGCCGTATTTGTTTTCGTATCTTTGCAATTTTTTAAGCCCCGCCTCCTGGGAATAATGCAGGCGGTATAGTTGCAGGGAATCCCAGAGGGCAATAGTGTTACTGTCTATCTCTGGATTGTTCCTCAGCTGTTTTAGGATCTCCATCACTCCGTCCAGGGCATTATTCAATTCCCGGTCGTTTGTCAGGTCCTGTTTGGCCACTTCGGTTCTGCTCCAATGGGCCTTTGTTTTGAAATCACCCAGCGACGAGTACTTGTTTTTAAAACTTTCGATGATCGTGATCTTTCCGGCCAGGGTGTCTACTATGCCCGGCCCCAGAAAACCTATGTGGGAGCTGTCATCCACCGCCCTTAGTGCCTGGGCCACCTTTCCCAAAAGATCCACATATAGCGGCAGCGGCGGAACGGCATCACCGGCATGCACTGGTCCCGCCAGGGACAGCAGCACCAGGCATAAGGCTATCTTTCTCAGGCAGTCAACCATTCTTTTATCTCCTCTTGGTGGTTTTTGACATAGCTCTCCCAGGAATGCGGGTTATTGACGGTAATCTTGGGAGGACCATCGGTGCTAAAGGACTGGCTCAGAATGGCGGCCAGCTCGGTCTTGTTATTTATCTTCAGCAAGTCCTGCGGGTCGATTTTGGATACCTGCCCCGGCACATCCATATAGGCCCAGTCCAGCCGTTTCTTCAGCAGATAGCCGCCCACCGGATCGTAATCCCCGGTGATTGACACCAAGTTTTTAGTGGAGCTGTAATTCCAGAACACAACTTTCCTTGAAGGGCATCTCAAACCGCCCGGCTTTAGCACAGCCAGGTTGCCGGGGACCAGATGCCCGATTTTCTGGGCTACTGTTTTAATCAATTGAACTGGAGAAGCCATAAATATCACATTGGCAAAGCACAGCTTGTCCGGGGACAGGTTATGCAGGGGTTCATCCGCCACTTTATGCAGCATTTCGTAGGTGTGAAAACAACCCAGACTGTGGCAGATAATGCTTATCTTTTGGTTAGTGGCCTTAACACTTCTTTTCTGGCCGTCCAAAACAATCTGCTGTAACTGGGTTATGTAAGCGGTCTGGATAGCGTCGTATGCCGCAGAGTTCAACACCGGCCAAATTATATCGCCGCTGTATTCCGCTATGGTATCGCTGACACTGTCATCGCCAATACCAGGTTTTATGGCGTTTTTAAGGGCTTTGATTGCATCTGTAAATTTTATCTTCTCCTTGAACCAATCATTAATATCGTCGTAATACAACGAGTAATAGGCAAACTTGCCGGCCTGATCGTCCAGTCCTCCCTTTAACATATCGATCAGCACATGGCCATCGCCTTTTTTAGCGTTACCTATTCCATGTACAAACAGTATGGCCCTGTCCTCAGGCCAAACTTGGGTTTCCGGCTTAAAAGGCATCTCTGGCCCTTTCCTTTATTGGTTTACCGTTAAATACTTGAACCTCAACCATCCTTTTAATTTCGGGCCGCCTCCGGCCCTCTACTTCACTTTCACCTTCGAGATCAGCTCCTCGTCGGCCAGCATGGCCAGCCCTATCCCCAGCGGCAGGGCAAAGTAGCAATGCTCCACCGGGATGCCGGACCTGGCCAGGGTCAACAGCGCCGCCAGGCCCAGGATCAAAGTGGTTAAAAGATTGGGCACGGTGGAACCCATCACCGCCCCGGCCTTTTGGGCCATCTGCTGTACCTTGTTCGTCCCGTCCTCCGGGGCCGCCATCCCGCCTATCTGGGCGCTGTTCTTGATGTTGATCTTGGCGTAAAAGCCCAGCAGTATCCCGGCCAGCCCGAAAACCAGGTAAAGGAACAGCGAGGGCACATAGGTGATGCCAAAGGTGCCGGAGCGTCGTACCGGTTCGCCTTTATCCCCGGCCTGGTAGGTATAGTTAAGGGCGAACTGCTTTTGTCCGGCCGCCACCAGCAGTTCGTTGCCGCCTCTTTTCCAGCCGGGAGCGCTGAGTTTGAACGGCACCAGCAGGTCGTTGCTGTCCCTGGAACCGTTGACGGTCAGAGGAAACACCGTCCCGCTGTCCGGCCGCATCACAAAGCCCGGCGGGCAGGAAGGCTGTATGTCTATCAGATAAACCCCGCTCTTCTCCTTTACCCTTATCTGCACCCACACCGGCACGGTCTTGCCAGGCCCCAGGATGCTGTCGGGCCGGATGATGTCAAAGGCCGGCTGGGCCAAAACTATGCCCGGCAGAACCAGCACTGCCATCCATAGGTAAAAGAAATGTTTCATAGGCTGTTTCCTTCTTTTAAGCTGTAGGCTCTAGCTATATTTTCTAAGCTGTTTGTTGCAAGCCGACATTCGGCGGTTGATGCTGAACTGGAGGTAGAGCATTAAACTCTACCTCCATCGGTTGGCTATTCAATCTTTAATAGCACACCTTGGTCGGAATGCACAGGTTATCCGCACAACAAGAGATCGGTGCCGCATTTTCGCTTTCTGCCTCTGTAGTATAGATATTGTGCTTTCCTGTTCTTAAAATCTCCATATATTCTCACCTCCTTTCTATATAATGATAACGAATCAAAGAAAGGCTGCGCATGCCATTTCACGATCCGCATAATTGCCTTTATTACTTATCATATCTTATCAAGTTTTTTAACAACCTTGCTTACCGCCCTTTTTAAAAATTCATCCCAATATTCGCATATGCCCGATTCTTCCGGCCGGGCATACCTTTTCCTTACAGTGGGGCATCCTCCCATACAAAGCGGAAGCAGCTTACAATTTCTGCATATTTCATTATCTATTGGGCTATCTATGAACCATTTTGAAATATTATGATTGGGGCGGAACGTACCGCCGGAGATAACGCCGCAGTCCTCGTTCTTTCCCAAGGCAGAAGCGCATCTGTATACCTTGCCTCCCGGACCCAGGATCCAGGACCCCATGAAATCGGCCGAACAATACCTTCCCCTTAAGGGAATCAAGCCGATATAACTTTTATAATCAAAATTCTCCTCGGCGTATTTGGCGGTTCCGGTGACTTCGCTGAAGTGATTTTCCACTTCGATATAGTCCTTGCCGTCCAGTGATTTCTTGTCCGTCCGCCAATCTATGCAAGTAGTGCTAAAATCCTTTAAATGTCCGGCCCGGACGTTCACGTTATCGCCCATCATCCATTTTTGTTCCAGCAATTCGTAGGCGCTCTCCTTGGTCTCCTTATCAATATGTATGCGCACAGTAACTTTTTCAAACACATCTTTCGCTATTATTATCGCTTCCTTAATTTTGCCGAAGGTAGGCCCGCCGTTCTTTAGCATCCTGCGGCGGTTGTGTATTTCTTCTGTACCGTCCAGCGTAATTTGAATATGAATGACCCCCAGTTCCTTAAGTCTTTCCGCCCTTTCCCTGGTCAGCAAATATCCGTTGGTTATTATATGGGCGATATATTCGATACCGTGTTTTTTGCTCAATTCCATGAGTTTCAAGCTCAATTCCTCAACTATCGCATACCCCAGCAAAGGCTCCCCGCCATACCAGTTGACGAACAATTGAGGCGGCTTTATTGTTTTTATTTGTTCATCAACAAATTCCACAATCCTGTCAATATCTTCTTTACCCATTGTGCTGGCATACGGCTCCTCAAAACAATAGGTGCACTTGCAATTGCAGGCCATCGTTGGCAGCACAGTTATGGCAAGGCTTTTGGCATTGAACCTGCCTTCCATTATCCTTAGTTTTACCAGGTCAAGCTCGTTAATTCTCTTATCTAAAATGTAACCATTGTTTACCATTGTTTCGAACAATTCGCCATTATCACTTTTTTTATTGGCATTGGGATCTTTTAGAATAGCAGACACCTGTTCTTTGTCTTTATCCAGTAGTTTTGCCATAGCACCGGTATAGGTATTGTATAAGATCGTTACCTTTTCAATGTTAAATGTATAGTTATAAAATGACGGTTTATAACAAATATTGTCCGTATTTTCCATGTTGCCTCACTTTTATTGGTTATTTATTTTATGTACAGATAATAGGTACTCTTATATGCCGCTGGGCGATTCATTCTACTACGCTATCTACATAGGCTTCCTCCTGTGTCTGCCACAGGCATACTACGGCGGACAGGTCTTCGGGCTCCTGCATCGCCCCTACGGTTACCATTCAATGTTCTGTATTTCCCGTTAACATGTACCACCGGGCGATTGTCCAATCGCCCCTACGGATTACCATTTTCCATTCACCGTTCCTAGTTAGTCAACTGGATAGCGGCTACTGGATAGACTTTCAGCATCAGATTTTTTAACTGTTTACTTTTAACATATTTGGTCAAATACTATAGAATATCTTTATTGCTTGGGAATTATTAAACTACTATGAGAATAACAAAACAGAAGTATTAGTACTATTTTAGTAGGTGATTATTTATTCGGGAATATACCTGGAGAAATACCATGTTCCATTCGTGCCGTATGAAGACCCGTCGTAATAAAACAGTCCTGAATAACGTTTAATTGGCCCGGCTGTATCAGCAGTCAAATAATAATAACCTGCCGGTGGACGAAGTTCCCAGGACAAGCCAAAACCACCATTGATAGCTGCAACAGTGCTGCCATAAGTGCCGCCGCCGCATGTGATGGTCCAGCCGTTTAAAGCATCAGTATTGAAGATTGCAATTCCGTTCACCCAACTGGGCTCGGCGTATAATAAAACGGAACTCAGTATAACAACTGCTATTACCAATGCAATTATTTTATTCATTTGAATACTCCTTTTGTTTATTTCACTTCTATTTAGTTATTCTCATTATGTTGTAATTCCCTATATACCCCGCACTTCAGGCAATAAAACCTTGGCCGTATATCACTCCTTCGTGTTGGGTTTGTAATTTATGTTAACCTATATTCTGTATTGTTAGCAATAAAAAGCACATTTTTATTATGAGTTATTCCGTTGGTGGTTCAAAATTAACGTTACCACAATCAGTTGTATAAGAGCCATTGTGGTAGTACGTGGAAACAGAAACCAATGAACCCTGATACCTTTTTGTGGCAACTAAAGTATAATAACCAGCATCGGGATAATAACCCTGTACTTCAAAATAGCCATTACTACTAGTTACCCCCGAACCACAACTGGGTTGACCGCTTATAGTAATTGTATAGCCAACCAATGGTACGGAACCATTAGTAAAAGCATAACCTTTAAATACGACGACAGCAGCTAAACCTGTTGAGACCATTAATATGATCGACAGGACAGCAAGTAATGCAATTCTTCTCATTTTTCCCCTTTCGTTTATTGGCTTTTTATTGCTAACATTTTTTTAGGAGGATCCGCTTATGATGTGATTGGGCAATGCCCCCTCACTGCAATAGCTCCAGATTATACGCCGCCGCGCTCTGCGCATCCCCGGCATAAAGCTTCTGCCCGGCCAGGGTGATCTCCCAAAGCTCCTGATACAACAGGCCCATCTTAAGCCTAAGCTCCCGCTCCTCCCCGCCCCGGAACCTTTGGGCCAGGGCCTTGTCCACCTGTTTTTGGGTCTCCTTTACCTTTGACAGGAACCCCTGCGGCAACAGACCGGCCGGTTCCAGCCCATCCATTGTGGCCACCAGCATGGTGTAATCGGCTTGAGCCAAAAGATCGGCGGCTTCCAGCCTTTGAGCGGTAAGGATCAGTTCCTCGGAAGTTATGTTGGTTAGCATTCGGCTCCTCATGGTAACTATGATACTGAATACTGAATAGTGGTAATTGATACTGGCTACCTAGCAGGGTCTACTGGGCAGTACCTGCTGAATAGCGTATTGTTCTCTGGAAAATTTTTCGTTAATACCGGTTTCCTAAGTTTCATTGCAGATAGTTGTGAAGAGGATGAGTAGTGGTATGCAGATAGGTAGTGCCAATATGGACCACGTTTTCCCCGTCAAAGTAAAAGTTCACATGGTCCCAGCCGTGGCTGTCGCGGATACACAGGTTGTAATAGCCGGCAGTAGTGATGTAATAATCATGTATTTGGAAACATCCGGAGTTGTAAGTGCTAGTATTGTAATTAAGGTACAGCCAATCGCAGGAATACAGATAAACTATTGCTCCGTCATGCCCAGAATCGCCCAGGAAGACATAACCATCGCAAAAAAGAGGATTGGCCATGGAATCGGTGGCAATGGCAGTTGTTGCCAGGGCCGACAGCATTACTATGAGAAATATATTTTTCATTTTTTCACTTTTTTTAATATTTTTCGGTTTGTCGGATAATAATTAATAATACAAATTATAAAGCTGGAAAAGAATCAGTTATTTTATGGCAGATAATTGTGTACGGGATGTTTGGTAGTGTGTAGATACAAGTTCCCCACATTGGTCATGTAGTTGCCGTCATAGTAAAAATTATAATGTTCCCAACCGTCACCATCAATGATGCACAGGTTGTAGTATCCCGCGCCTTCGGTGCACTTATTTACCAGAAAATATCCCGGCGAGGAACTGTCCGGATAGCTGACTGTGGTTGAGTAGTGGTCCAAGTATGTCCAATCGGCAGAGTACAATTTTACCGTGGCCCCGTTATGCCCGGTTGATCCCAAAAATAAGCGGCCATAACAGATTGCAGGCAAAGCATAAGAAGTAGTAGTTAATCCGATGACCACCAAAGCGATCAATGCTGCGAGGATTAAAATCCGTTTCATTTTTCTCCTTGTTTTGATTGTTTATGATTCTTTTCCAGCTTTATTTCTCTCAATTTCAGTTTCTTGACCGTTTATATTACAATACAATCTCGTATTCAAATATGCCCGGCAATAATTCACGGATATCATTATCATTAACAACAGATATAGCGGAAATGTTGGATGGCAATTCACGTTCCGGTTAAGTGATCTATGATTCCAATATTGACTAACAAACAGACAATCAATATCCTTTTCTCCCCAATTTACTTTTACTTAATATTATCTTAAATAATTCCCCCACTTTTTCTTTCCCATCATATAACACTCCGTTGTAAAAGGCGACAGGCATTCCATAGGTCATCATCCCGGTTTTTTTTTGCAAATCCATCAGCTTTTGATAATTACTGGCATTCGTTATGTCCGTATATCTTATCCTTTGTTTCATTACTTTCTTTGTATTTGGCAAACTGTTTTCAATAATTTCTCTGCAATCATCGCAATTTGGTGCGTAAAATAGAATAATCTCATTTTTCAGCACAGTAATCATATCGCTTTTATCTGTGACCAGCATAGACCTGCTTATTACGCTATCGTTTCCAGCTACGCGTATATATATATCCACTGCAGTTGCTGTTTCCGAGTTACTTTCAATACTGCTGTCTATGGGTGATTTAATGAAATCAAATACCTTTGCTGTGCTATCATAGCTCGCCTGCCAAGTTTGAAGTCCCTTACTGCCTGGGTTAAGTATAAATACACGGCCCTTGTTTCTTTTGTCATCAATCCCTTTCTCTCCGTTACTTGTGATTATCAGCAGCGGTTTATCATCTTTATAACTTACCACTAATTCATTCTCGTCCTCAATGCTCATATCTGAAAGTACTACGAATATATCGGTTCCTTCCTTATAACTAATGAATTCATTAAATATGCTTTTTGTAACCGGTAGCACTTTGAGTTCTTTGGCATGTTCCTCTAATAAAGGTGATTTGACCCTTATATCGGAAATCGCACTCGTGATTACATACTTTACACCATTCAATTCATACCGAACAGATCTATTCGTCAGCGGATTACCGGCATAAAACAGGTTGCAATTAACCCAGGGTAGACCAGCTGTTTTAACATTCATTATTTCAGGGAGTAATTCACCTTTTAATTCAGCCCATCCCACGCCAACTGCTGCTATATTCATTTTACTTAATTGTTGTAATATAAGATTATTTTTTGTCTTGTTTCCCAATAAATCCATATTATTTCCGTTTAATAACACCGGACCGATTGTTTTATAATTATAACTAACCGTGTGTATTTTAGCCAAACCACCCATATCCCTGCCACCGCATTGGCATGATGAAACCTGCCCATTTATCGGTGCTATGGCGATAACGTTCACATTTTTAGCCCATGAGTTGCAGATAGTTAATAATAAAAGAATCGTGAATAGTTTAGTATTGATCATTTTTAGAAACTCAGTCTTTTTAAATTCAACAACCCAACAGATTATTTAATTAACTATTGGCACATGTTGTGTGAGGGATGTGCGCCGCTCTGGAGAACAATATTGTCGAATACCGCTCCGGTATATACACAAGTGGAATAGAAATTAAGCACATGAGCCCACTTATTACCATATGTTACGCACAGTGAATAATAACCTGCCTGATCCTCGGGATAATGGGCATCTATATCAAAACGCCCATCCGAAGTTGTAGTGGTATTGGGCCAATAAGTATCACCGCACCAACCCCCATCCGAATGTTCGCAATGCACGGAGGCACCAGAGACAACAACTCCATTGTCCCATACAATTCCGGCGACAATCCAATTCCCTGCAAAAGCTGACGTCACTGGGCAGGCAACTATTGCAATCGCCATGATAATTAAAATAAGTCTTTTCATTTTTGTCCTTTTTGTCTTTGATTGTTTGTTGATAGAACTGTTGGGTTGTTGAAATTACAGTTTAATATAAGACTAACGCTCTTTTCGTTTTACTCTGCTTCATAACCTGCCTATATCCAATTAGTCACTATCTGATTGTTGGATTAATCATTGACACGTATTATGAGATGGGTGTGCCCCGCCTTGGAGGGAAACATTCCCAAGATTTCCACTGGTTATCATATTGGAATAAAAGTTAAGCACATGGGCCCGCTTGCTGCCATATATTATACACAAATTATAATAACCGGCCTGATCCTCCGGATAGTGGGCAGATATATCAAAACATCCGTCCAAAGTTGTAGTGGTATTGGGCCAATAAGTATCACCACACCAACCCCCAGCCGAATGTTCGCAATGCACGGATGCACCTGACACAACCATACCGTTGTCATATACAGTTCCATAGCATATCTCGCTGCTTGCCGAGATTGTTGCAGTGACGCCAACAGTAATTATTGCTGCCATGATGGTAAAAATATGTTTGTTCATTGTCTTTTTCCCTTTTGTGTGTAATTTATAGTACTGTAGGGTTGTTGTTGGTCATTTAATATGGCTCGAAACCTTTTAGTGTTTAGTGTTTAGTGTTTAGTGTTTAGTGTTTAGTGTTTATTTTTAATTGTTCATCGTTTCAGCACTTCGTGCAGTTTCAAACTCAATTTGTGAAGACTGAACGGCTTCTGCAAAAACTCCACCCCATGGCTCTTGATCAGCGGCCGGATGCTCTCGTCGCTGTAGCCCGAGGCGAACAGGGCCTTTAGTTCCGGCTTTTGTTTTTTAAGGATCATGTAAAGCTCCCAACCCGAAAGACCCGGCATGATCATATCGCTCATTAAAAGATCTATCTTCCCCTGACGCTGGGCAAACATCTCCAAAGCTTGTTCGCCGTTGCGGGCGGGAAGCACCTGGTATCCCAGACTGGTCAAAAGCTGGATCTCCATCTCCCGAACTACATCCTCGTCCTCCACCAGCAGCACCACCCCGTGGCCGAACCGGATGTCGGTCTGCTGTTGGGCGTGCCGGCCCTTGCCCTGATCGGCCGCCGCCGGCAGGAATATCTTGAAGGTGGTGCCCCGGCCCTTTTCGCTGTAGACGTAGATGTGTCCCTGGTGCTGTTTGACGATGCCGTAGACCACCGAAAGACCAAGGCCGGTGCCTTGGTCCTTGGTTTTGGTGGTGAAGAATGGCTCGAATAAATGTTTTTGGGTCTCGGCCTCCATCCCGGCCCCGGTGTCGGTGACTGTGATCAGGGCATAGCGCCCCGGCTCCACCTCGGGATGGGTTTTGGCATAGTTATCGTCAAGGAATTCCTCTCTGGTGGCGATGGAGAACAGGCCTCCCTGCTCCATGGCATCCCGGGCGTTCACAGCCAGGTTCATCAGCACCTGCTCCATCTGGGACTGATCGGCCATCACCAACGGCAGGTTGCGTCCCAGGGTGATCTCCACCTTGATCCTTTCTCCCAGCAGGCGGGAGATCATCCTCTGGAATTCCGTAACCAGGGGATTCAGGTCCAGCACTTTGAACTCCGCCTTGTTCTTCCTGGCAAAGGTCAGCAGTTGCCGGGTCAGCACAGCGGCCTTTTCCCCGGCCAGAATGATATCCATGATCCGCTGATGCCAGGGATGTCCGGCCCCGGCCTCGGTCAGCATCATGTCGCCCGAGGTCAGGATCACCTGGAGGATGTTATTCATGTCGTGGGCCAGCCCCCCGGCCAGATGCCCCACCGCTTCCATCTTCTGGGCCTGAAGCAGTTTTGCTTCCAGTATCTTATTGTCCGTATTGTCTATCACAGACTGATAGCACGCCAGCAGCTTTCCCTCGCCGTCCCGCACCTGGCCGTGATAGGCCTGAACTGAGATTACTTTGCCGTCCTTGCGCTGGAGCCTGCATTCGCAGTCCAAAAAGCCGTTCTGCCGGGCCAGCAGCATCTGCTGGACCATCCGCTCTTTTTCCGCCGGGATCCAGTGGGGATAGGGCGGCCTGGAATCCTGCATGTCGGCCAGATGGTAACCAGTGACCGCTTCCCATGCCGGGTTGACATAGATCACCCTGGAATCATCCGGATGGCAGACCATCAGACCCTGGGGCATGTGGTCCAGGAAACTCTGTCCCAGCATTGTCATGTCCAAGTGGTGTTCGGCAGACACGGTTCATGTCCTTTTCGGTTGCGTTTGGCGGTGTGGTAACCTGATCATATTCACGATAAATCCCTTAACAGAATTTACATGATTTTTTTACTATCACGGAGTTACTGTGATCCTTGTCTAAACCGCGCCATGATAAATACAATCCAATAAATCATGTTAATCATGTCTAAATAGTACAAAAAAAAACCTGCACTTCCGGAAAGCTTGCCGCATCCGAAAGCCAGGGGTGCTTCTTGCCAGGTTTCCATCAGGACAGGCCATATATTATGCCCAATCACAGCAGGTTATTTGCGTCAGTCTTTTGTAACAAAGGATATAACAGCACCATGGCGCTGAAGGCGGCCTGCAGATCCCGGTAAGACCCAAAACTTCCTAAATACTTAAATGAAGCCAGCGGCCTGGTGGTGATGAAATACCAAATATTATCCTCTGTTCCAGCAAAGGAAGTATTCTGATCCTTATTGGTAGGCTGCAGCAAGTATTCGGTCCCCACCTCCCGGATGCAGAGATATATCTTGGTCTGTCCGTTCATGGGTAACGACTCACTTGGATTTAATTGCCGACCGGGTTGATTCTATCTGACAAATCCAAGAATCTTTCCTGTTTTCCTGGATTCATTATTGAATTCCGGTTTTCCTATGGCTATTGTTCACTGATACTGCCGGTGACAGTCCTGGCACAGTATTTCGCAGTTGGCAGCCAGATCAGGCGCTTTGCCGCTTATCACCAGCCGGGGCAGGGCTATCCAACCGTCCGGATGCTTTAGCTCAACCACTGAGTTTTTCTTTTCCCAAAAAAGCGACTTGCCGCAGACTTCTTTCCGGCCTCCGGAAACTACCATCCCCTCGCATTTGCCGCCGGCCCGTTCCCAGGCCTTTTTAAGGGTCTCTTCAGAGAAATGCATTTTATAACCTCTTGTAATGTTAGTCTGGCCGACGATCCCGGTCAAACAGGCAGAAATTTTCATTGTCAAGGTGTTTCTTCCAATGACAGTCACGGGCGTCACAACACTTGTATTTGTAACACCCTTTTAAAGCTGCTACTGGGATCTTGACCCTGTGCTTCAATTCGCAGACCGGTGAATCATTTTCCGGATCAACCTGGTTGTTTAATAACATACTCCATCAATCAACATGATTTGGCAACTGGCAGTTTCACCGGCTCGGCCATCAGCATGGCTTGATGGTAAATGATCACCCTCCGGCCCGGTTTGCTGTCCTTGACCGTAGAAACGACCATTTTAAGGTCGTCCTGGGCCAGGACTTTTCCGTAAAAGTCCTGGCCCGTGCTGAGAATGAAATGGTATGTGTCTATTTTATTGTACATGAAAATATTCTTTACTTTAGCTGGTTAATACTGTTTAACGTGGGGGCGGGGGAAGCGGCACCGGGTCATCGCCAAGTACAATTATTGGTTTATTGATAACGGCCGAATAGGCCGGAATCGCAATGGAGCTGATCAAGAGAAAAGCTGCCAGCAAGAACAATGACGCCTTTTTCATTTTTATCTCCTTGGATTTTAGTTTTTGTTTACAACATAATATATATCCAAGTTCCATGCCAGATAAAAATCATACAACACGCAACTCATCTATTATATTGTTTTGCAATATTTTACATTACATCATTGATCTTATGCTTTTACTGATGTTGTTGGTGGAAAACAAAAAAGCAGGACATAAATGTCCTGCTTTTTTAAATATTACAAATAACTAATTATATAAGTTATTGCATAACAATCTATTAACCCACTATGACATAAATGTCAGGCTAATTGACATTTATGTCACGGTTGATCCCAAATTTCTCCAATATTCGGTAAAAATGCCTTACAGAGACACCATAAATTTTTGCGGCTTTGGTATAATTGCCTTCCGTTGCCTCTAAAATCCTCAATATTTTCTCTTTTTGGGTGCTATTTATCTCTTGTTTCAAAGTTTGACCTGATTCCAGGAAGTAACCGTCGATCTCCAGATCTTTGCCGGTTATAACCTTTTCCTGTGCCAAAAGCACCGCTTTTTGAATTGTATTTTCCAGTTCCCTGATATTGCCGGGCCAGGAATTAATGATGATGGATCTCCGGGCTTCTTCAGTAAAGGTCAGCCGGCCTTTATTATGCTTTTTCTGGAACTTGTTTTTGAAATATTCGGCCAGGATCAGCACATCGTCCCCCCTTTCCCTTAAAGGCGGAATGTCTATCTTTATCCCCTTAAGCCGGTAGTAAAGGTCCTCCCGGAACCTCCCCTCGTTGATCTCGATCTCCAGGTCCTTGTTGGTGGCGCAGATCATCCGGACATCCACATGGCTGACCGCATCGCTGCCGACCCGCCTGATCTCCCCTGCCTCTATCACCCTTAAAAGCCTGGCTTGCACTCCGGGGCTGGCGCTGGCGATCTCGTCCAAAAATACCGTACCTCCGTCGGCCGCCTCAAACAGCCCGGTCTTGTCCCTGTTGGCCCCGGTGAACGCCCCTTTGATATAGCCGAACAACTCGGATTCCAGCAAAGTCTCCGGCAGGGAGCCGCAGTCCAAAGCCAAAAACTTCTTGTCCTTACGGGACGAAAGCTGATGCACTATCTGGGCCGCCATTTCCTTGCCGGTGCCCGATTCCCCGTCCAGCAGCACTGTTACATCGGTGGGAGCAGCGGCTTTGATCCGCTTGATCATGCTTTTGACCGCTGCCGAATTACCGATCATTCCCAACAAAGCCTTGGACCCAGAGCCATGATGCTCCCGGCTTTTTGATCGTAATTCTTCCAGCAACCGGTGGCTTTCAATGACCGCTCCCAGGATCTGGGCCAAAGCTTTGGTGAAATCCCTTTGGGCCTGGTTGAAAATTCCGCTTTTAAGACGGGAATCAAGATATATGGCTCCCAGCGTTCCTTCCCGCGATCTTAAGGGCAGGCATAACAATGAACGGATGGCATTTCGCTTGACGCTCAAGCGGGAGCTGAGGGTTTCATCCAATTGAGCATCGTTGGAGACCACCATGGTCTCCCCGGCGGCTGCCGCCATCACGGCATTGGAGGAAAACTCCAGCGCGTCGTGCTGGGTATCGGGATCCAGATCAGTCTTGGCTGCCAGAAACAGTTTTGAATTCTCATCCATTAAGAACAGGCCGCCCCTTTCGGCGTTAAGAAGCTTGACCGTTACATCCAGGCAGCTTTGGGCCAGCTCGGCCTGGTTCCTGCCGGGATCCAGCAAGGCAGCGATCTGATACAGCCCTTCCAGCATTTGAGTTCCGGGCATGATATTGCCCGGGGCAAACAACTGATGGACTGCTGCCAGGATGGTGTTTCTTGTCCGCTCCAGGTAAACCGGCGCTCCCATTTTTTGGAACTCGGCCTCGGCAAATAGCAGACCGGGCATCATTTTTTCCGCATCGGTAAAGCCATCCGATGATATGGCTAATTCTCCCGTCTTCAGCCAGGTTTTGGCGGATTCTGCCGGATCGCCGTTGTCCTTAAGCTCGCCTGCGGCCTCCATGGCTAGGTCCAGGCCTTTTTTCAGATCACCGTTTTTAGCCATATATATTCCTTCCAGCATTTTAAGCTGCGCCTTTTCAGTTTCGTCTTCAGTCTTGTTTCTTGCCATTACTAAAAGATCGTTCATCTTTATAAGGTCGTTGAGACCACCGGCAGCCAAAGCCCCGTAATAAAGACAATCCCAGTGAATTTTTTGCGATGAAACCACCATAGCTTTTTGGATGAAATCCAAGCCTTCGCCATATCGGTCGTCTTCTGTATAAACAATTCCAATGTCTTTTCTAATAATACTTGCCACATGATCTAACTCATTTTTTAATGCTAAATCCAGGCAACGTGTAAGTGTTTTTATTGCGTATTCAATTTTACCCAAAAGGTGATCTTTTAATGCAGCGTTAGCAAGACTTATTAACATGCCCTGCACATCGGCAATTTCATTGTAAACATTATATGCTGCCAAATATTTTTCTTTTGAAAGGTTTGTTTGATCTAACTTTCCATATACTAACGCTAAATTAACAATTATATTGGCTTGCAGAGCAAAACCATCACCCACATTAAAATTGTTTTCCGCCTTTTGCAAACATAAAAGAGCATTGCCCCAATCTTTTAATCTAATGTTTATTAAACCCAAGTTGCACCAGGCATAGCATAAAATACCATATTGCCCTTCTTGTTCTATCAGGTTGATGCACGTTTCAATATATGATTTGGCTTTAGTTAAATTACCAGCCTGCAATAAACTGTACCCTAAAATATTCAATAATTTCGCTTTCCCCGTTACGTCGGGGGTTTCAATCAAGGCGGCCTTTTCGGCCCAACAAACAACCTGTTCAAAATCATTTAATAAATGATGATGCCGGGCCAAAGAATTATATATCTCAAAGCATGTGCTGTCGGAACATTGGCTTGAGTCTGCGCTTTTCAAAGCTTCGTCCAAGGCAGCCCCGCCCTCATCCATTTTTCCCTGCAGTCCAAGCACCCAGCCCTTATAGGCCAGATACAGGCAATGCTGATCGGCAGTCCTGATTGATTGGACCCCGGATTCCAGTGCATCCAATGCCGGTATATATTCGCCCTTGTTGGCATATAGTTTGGACAATATCTGGTAATAATCCCACTCTCCGGAAAGCTTTCCCGCCATTGCTTCCCATAATTCTATGGCCGGAGCCCACCGGCTTGTCCGTTGGTAAAGGTCTACCAGTTTCCTGGCCATTTGAACCTGTTCCTTGATCACCAGCCGGCCGGAATCAATCAACAGCCGTCCAATATACAGCATCTTCTCCAGATCATTGACGCTCTTGGCCTGTTCAAATAATCTTTTGCCTTCGGATAACCATTGCTGCTGCATATTTATTTCATCCCAGAATATCCAGCGGGCCAAAGAAGGTGCTTCATTTTTCAGGCCGGACGCTGCCGGGGCTGTCATCACCGTTTTTAAACTACGATCAGTTTGTTCCAGGATGAAAGACCGCAGAATGTCCCCATCCACCCGGCCGCTGTCATCCAGCCAATAGTCCGGATCGGAGACCGCCGCTGTCTTCTGTGATACCGCATCGCCTTCCAGGCATATCTTCTTCAAAGTCTCCCGGCCTTCATTGTCAAGGCTTTTCCAGCGCCGGCCAATGTCGGCGGCTATATCCTCCGGAATGGTCCGGTCGAAAAACATTTTTTGCCAGTCTATCTGCCAATGGTTCTGTTTTTGTCCAATGACAGCGCTGGCTTGGCAATATTTCAGATACAACCTGGCAAATGTAATATTACTTCCGGCTTTACGCCAGATCCAATCGGACAGGTTGTACAGTTCCCAGGCGCTGATCCCGGTTAAATAGTTAGAAAGAACATTGCAGTATTCATGCTTTTGGAATTTTAGCAAAGCCGCATTGCCGATTTTAGGAAACCGGTGATTTGACGGGTTAATGGCAACTACTGTTTGGCCGGGCCTTTCTTTTAACCAGTCCAGGGTATCTCCGTCCGTTATACCATCTATCAGCAAAACTGTATCTGGCGGAATAACCTGATACAATTTATCCTCTTCTATCCGTCCGGCATTCAAACAGGCTGATGAAAGTCCGGCCATCTGGCTGATAAAGTTCAATTCTCTTAAAAAAGATGTCTTTCCCCTGCCTGGTCCGGCTGAAACAATAAACAGGCCGGATCTCCCCGGACGCAAATGTTCCACGGCTTTTGCCAGAGCCGCGTTTTGGCCGGAATAGCGAAAGGACCCCGGGGGTTCCAGACAACATCCACTGCCGGAATGACTCAAGGCCTGAATCAGCTGAGATGCTGAATGATATCTTTCCTGGGGCCAAAAGCTCAAAGCTTTTATCCCGATCTCGGATTGCTTGTCATCCAATGTTTCCCTGAGCCGCAGGCTCCATGACTGATTTTCCTCCAGCCGGTCCTTGGCCGACGGAAGTTGCCCGGTCATCATCTGAAATAGCAGCAAGCCCAGACTGTAGACATCGGAACTTTGGGTGGGCCCGGCGCTGCCGCTTAGAACCTCAGGAGCCGAGTATTCGGCGGTACCGGTAAAGCCGGAACTTAGTTCAGCGCTTGTTTTCCGGGCCAGCCCCAGGTCTATCAGCTTTACCCTTCCCTCCGGACCTATCAGGATATTTCCCGGCTTGATGTCTCCGTGGATGTATTCCCGCCCATGGAGATATGCCACAATGCCGGCCATCCTGACCCAGATATCCCACAGCTCTTTTTTGTCCGGCTGGTTCTGCTGAATATAGGTGTCCAAAGTGGCTCCGGAAAAATGTTCAAAGGCGGCCAGGGACTTTTCATCCTGGCAATAATAGTCAAAAGCCTTCAGCAGGCCGGAATGGTCCATCCGGTAAAGCCGGATGAACTCCAGTTTCAAGTCATGGCCCGAGCCCTTAACAGATATCTTGACCACTACAGACCGGCCGGTCAGCCTGTCTTCGGCCAGGTATACTTCGCCTTCCCCTCCCTGCCCCAATTTTTCCAGGGCTCGGTAACGCCAGTGCAGTTCTGTTTTATGTTTTACGGTTTGGCTCATAGACTGAAGTATACCCTCTTAGCATATATATTTCAAGTCTAAATAATATTTGATTTTACCTGTGACACATGAAAAGCCCCCGGATCGCTCCGGAGGCTTTTTATGTTATTATATTATTAGCCCAGTCCTTACTGGTCAGCCTAAGTTTTACGCAGGCAGATGGCTGGGCTAAATATTTTTACTCGTATCTCAAAGCCTCTATAGGATCCAGATCGGCCGCCCTTTGGGCCGGATACCAGCCAAAGAATATCCCCACCGCGGCCGAAAAGCCGAAGCCCAGCAGCACCGACCACCAGCTGACCGAAGCCGGCAGTTTTATGACCAGAGAGACCAGCCCGGCCAGGATGAAGCCCAGGATCATCCCGGTAACGCCGCCCACCAGGGAAAGCGAAACCGCCTCGATGATGAACTGGCGCATGATGTCCTTCTTGCGGGCTCCGATGGCCTTGCGGATGCCGATCTCTTTGATCCGCTCGCTGACCGACACCAGCATGATGTTCATGATGCCGATGCCGCCCACCAGCAGCGACAACAGGGTCACGCCGATCATCAGCCCAAAGACACCGGCGGTGATCTTCTTGAAGATCCCCATCAGCTGGTCGGCGGTGACGATGCCAAAATCATCCGGTTTGGATGGCGGAACTTTGCGCCTCCGGCGCAGAAGCTCAGTGACCTCATCCTTGGCGGTCTCGATGTGGGCCAAGTCCAGCGGCTGGACCGCGATGGTCACCGAACCGCCCCGGCCCCGGTTGCGGATCTGCCCGGTGAAAATCTTCTCAAAGGTGGAAATGGGGATGATGATCATGTTGTCCTGGTCATTGCCCAGGAATGATCCCTTTTTACCCAGCAGGCCTATCACCTCAAAGCGGTTGCCGCCGATGATCACTTCCTTGCCCAGGGGATCCTGATGGCCGAACAGTTTTTCCACCACGGTCGAGCCTAGCATGGCCACCTGGCGGCTGTGCACCATATCTACGTTGGACAGGGGCCGTCCGTCGATGATCTCGTATTCGGCAATGAACTGGTAGTCGGTGGTGGTGCCGTTGACCTCGGTGCCCAGCACCTCCTGCTTCTGGTACTTGACATTGGCCATATTGTCCAGGATGGGGGCCACCCGCAGCACCGAGGGGCAGTTGTCCCTGACGGCATACGCGTCCTCGATGGTCAGGTTCTTGCGGCCCCTGGTATTAAGCCAGTCTTCGTGGCTCATCACCAATCCCTGTTTCTGAACATAGAGGGTGGTGGTACCCAGCGACGACAGCTGTTTGGCTATCATCTTGTTGAAGCCGTCTATCAAAGCCAGCATGCCGATCACCGTCAGTACCCCGATCATGATGCCCAAGGTGGTCAGCCCCGAGCGGAGCTTGTGAGCCCAGATGGCGTCAAAGGCCAGCCGGACCGATTCCCAGATATTCATAATGATATTCCTTTGAAGCTGTAGGCTATAAGCTTAGGGCTGATAGCATAAAGCTAAGAGTTTTATTTCCTTACTATTTGGTCGGCCACGATCTCTCCGTCCAGTATCCGCACCATTCGCCGGGCATGCTCGCCCACCTTTTGGTCGTGGGTCACCAGGATCACTGTCTTTCCTTCCTGGTGCAGCCGGTCGAACAAGGCCATGATCTCCACCCCGGTCTTGCTGTCCAGATTGCCGGTGGGCTCGTCGGCCAGCAGGATGGCCGGATTGTTAACCAGGGCCCTGGCGATTGAAACCCGCTGCCGTTCGCCCCCGGACATCTCGGTGGGCTTGTGGTGGATCCGGTGGGCCAGCCCCACCGACTCCAGCGAAGACACGGCCTTGGCCTTTCTGGTCTGGGCGTCAACCCCGGCGTACTGCATGGGCAGTTCCACGTTGTGCAGGGCCGAGGAGCGGGGCAACAGGTTGAAGGTCTGGAATACGAATCCGATCTTCTTGTTGCGCACCACCGCCAGCTGGTCGTCGTCCATTTCAGAGACCATCAGTCCGTCCAGGTGATAACTGCCGGTGGTGGGGGTGTCCAGACAGCCGATCAGGTTCATCAGGGTGGATTTGCCGGAGCCTGAAGGGCCCATGATGGACACGTACTCCCCGGCCGTGATGTCCAGCGACACCCTTTTCAGGGCGTCCACCGCTACCCCGTCCATCTTATAGGTTTTTGACAGGTTCTCCATTTTTATCATAAGGGCCTACTTTCCGGCATTATCTTGTTTTCCGGCCGCCTTGGCTGTACCGGTCTTGATCTTGTCATTGTGTTTCAGGTTCCGCAGCACGCTGAAAGGCCCTTTGATCACTTCCTGGCCTTCGGTCAGACCGCTGACCACCTCGATGTTTTCCTGATCCGATGTTCCTGTCTGCACTGGCGTAATTACCGCCCGGCCCTTTTCCATCACATAGACCACTTCCTGCTCCTTCTCCTTGACCCTCTTGCCGTCATTGGAGCTGTCGTCCGCCAGGGCGGTCCCTTTTCCGCCCTTGTCCTTTTTGGGGTCCGCCTGTTTGCGCTCCGCCTCCGCCTTGCGCATCACCACCGATTGGATTGGTATCAGCATGATGCCTGTCTTATGGGCGGTGGTGATCTCCACGTTGGCCGACATCCCGGACTTGAGGTCTGTTGATTTGTCTATGATCCTGGTCTTGACGGTATAGTTCACCGAGGCGTTGCTGGTGGAGGAAGAACTGGAAGAGATGGCGGCGTTGCCCACCTCGGAGACCACTCCCTTGAATGTTCTGCCGATGATGGCGTCCACTTCCACCTGGGCCTCCTGCCCCAGCTTGATATCCTTGACATCGCTCTCGTCCACCTGGGCCTCCACCTCCATCTGCGACAGGTCGGCCACGGTCATGATCACCGACCCGGCATTGTTCATGGTCCCGGTGACCACCACTTCCCCCACCTCCACGTTGAGCTGCACTACCGTGCCGTTGATGGGCGAGGTGATGGTGGTCTTGGCGTAGGTGTCCTGGGCCTGCTCCAGCGAAGCCTCGGCCTGGGTCAGCCGGGCCCGGTCCAGGTTGTACTGGGTGGTGGTGGCCTCGTTCTCCTCTTGGGATATCAGCCCGGCGGCAAAAAGTTCCTGCTTGCGCTTGTAGATCAGCTCGGTCTGGGCCAGGTTGGCCTGGGCCAGCTCCAGGCTGGCTTTGTTCTGCTTGACCTGGGCGGCATAGCTGGCGGGGTCGATCTGCACCAGCACCTGTCCCTGGCGGACCTTGTCTCCCTCCTTGACCGGCAGCCTGGTGATCTTGCCCATCACATAAGCCGAGATCTGAACCTCGGTCTCGGCCTTGACGTTGCCTGGGGCCGAGACGGTGGAGATGATCTCACCCGTTTTGACCTTGGCCGACTGGATGGTCAGTTTCTTGCTGCCCCGGGCGATGTTGGAAACGACCAAGATCAGCACCAGCAGCACCGCACCGGATATGATCCATAATTTTTTGCTTTTGAGATTGATCTTTTTCACTTGGTCACTCCTGAAATTTAGATTTGAAACGTTGTATTTATTCAGACAATCGTGAAATCCTGTAAATCCTGTCTATTCCCGGAAAGGTCTGTCGTTACCATTTGCCCAAAGCCTTGTCCAGCCTGGCCAGGGAAAGGTAATAATCGCACAAAGTATTGGTGGCCTGCTGCTGGGCCTGGTTATAGGTCAGCTGGCTGGACAAAAGGTCCAGCACCGAGGCAGATCCTAACCGGTATTTTTCAGTGGTCAGCTTGTAATCTTCGGAAGCTTGCTGCAGCAGATCCGTCACCAGGCCGATGGCTTCCCGGGACATCGCCAGGCTCAGTTTGGCCAGCTTCAACTCGGAATAGACCGCCTGCCGGGAAGAAAAGAGATCGGCATCGGCAATTTTCAACTGGGCGGCGGCTTGGCGGATGCGGGAAGCGGAAATGCCTCCGTCAAAAACATTCCAATTCAATGATAGTGACGCGCTCCAAGAATCGTGTTCCATCCAATCAGAGTTGCCTTTGAACTGGCGGGAATCTGAATAGCCGTAATTATAAGAACCGGAAAGATAAGGGAGTTTATCCAGCCAGGCAGACCAAAGCCCGGCTTTTTTGCTTTTTTGGTTCTTGCTGGCCAAACGATAGGCCGGGTTCTGTTCCAGTTCGGAGGCAGTTACGCTGTCGCTGACCGCTTTCATAAGACCGGTGTCGGGAAAGACCAGGTTGGGGTTGATGACCGCTTCACCTGAAAGCCCCAGCAGACCGGCCAATGACTGCTTGGCGGTCAACAGATTGCTCTCGGCAGAAAGCAGGTCCACCCGGTTCTGGGTCAGCCGGACCTGGATCTTTAGCATGTCGGCCCGGCTTAAGGAACCCAGTTGAAACATGGCTTCGGCTCTCTTGGCCTGTTCCTGGCTTTGTTTGACGGAAGACCGGGCCACTTCCACCGCCTTTTCCAGCTTGGCCAGGCCGTAGAACGCCTCCTTGACCCGGTAGGCCAGCGAAGCCACCGATAGTTGATAAGCCGCCCCGGCCGACTGCCGGGCCAGCGCCGTGCCGGTGATGCCTGCCCAGCCGGACAGATTCACCAGGCTCATGCCCACATTTAGCCCTGTGCTGTAGGTATCGGAATGCCCGTTTTGGTCGATGGTGGCCGGGCCTCTTTGGGTATAGCTTGAGCTGCCCGATAGATGGGGAAGAATGGTTCCCACCGAACCCTGCAGCGAGGCACCGGCCAGGCTCAGGTTGGCCTGGGCTTTTTTGATCTCCGGGCTTTGTTTTAAGGCCAGGGAAACGCATTGTTCCACAGTCAGAGAATCAGCAGCATGTGCCAAACCCGCCCAGGCCAAGTAAAACGCCATAGAAAACAGGTATAATTTCCTCATTTTGTTCATTTTTATCCATTTTAGTGATTATTGGGTATTATCTTTAAACTGGAAATACTATTATATTACGCAAAAAACCTGATAAAAGTTTCCTATTTGCTGCTGATACCATGCAAATACGTATCCATGATCTGGTTCACCAAATAATCCTTCTTTTTCCCGGGGAATTCCATGACCGCTACTTTTACCATGAAGCCCAGCTGCACTGCCATGAACCGGGGATCACCCCTTTTGAATAATTTCTGACTTATGCCGTCGGCTATCACTTCCGCCACCAGGCTGTCGATTTTGGAATTGTTTCTTTTAAAGTGAGCGCGCCTGGTTTTTATCTTGCTTCCTTCTATCTCGTGCAACAGGATCATCAAGGAGCGGTTGGTCATCAGCAGATCGGTCATATCCGAGACCATTTTCCTGAGCTTTGCTTCCGGCGGCTCCTTTTTCCTGACATCGCGGGAAAGGCAATCGGTAAGATCGCTGATAGCCTGGTTCAGAATGCTGAAATACAGGTCCTCCTTGCCGGGGAAGTACCGGTATATGGTGCCTTTGCCGATGCCGGCCTGCCCGGCCACGTCTTCCATCAGCGTTTTTTGGAATCCCCGCTTGGCAAACACCACCGCGGCGGCTTTTAATATTTCCTGGCGCTTCAGATCGGTAACCGTTCTCATTTTATGCCTTTGCTATATAGATAATGGAACTGACTGGTCAGTTCTATTATACGCAATACACCTGTGAATGTCAAGGGGGCTCAAATAATATTTTTTAGAAATAAACTAACGGCCTTTCGCCAAAAGCGTCCGCCCTGGAGGGTAACGGATGCCTGAGGGAAAGACCGTTTAAGGATAAATCCTAACATAACATTAGACCGGAGATCAGCCCAAAAGGTTTAACCGCCAATAAATAAAAGCGGACGGGATAACATATCCCGTCCGCTTTGTCCGGCGCTTTCCGCCTAATGGTTCAGGTCAGGGTTATTTTACCATCAGCAGTTTTTTGGTGGACTGGAAGCTGCCGCTGTTCATCCGGTACATGTACACTCCGTTAGCAACTTTCTGTCCCGCCTCGTTCCGCCCGTTCCAGGTGACTTGGTGGTATCCGGCGCCCATGTTGCCGTTGACCAGGGTTTTTACCCTCTGCCCCGCGATGTTGTAGACCTCGATCTTCACCTGTCCCGCTTGGGGCAGGGCGAACTTAATGGTGCTGTTATCGCGGCTGGGGTTGGGATAGCTGGAGGCTAAGCTGTACACCCTGGGCAATCCGGCCTCAGAAGGCTGTCCGGCGGCGCCTGCTGCAAGATAAGTATGCCCCAGAACCCGGAAGATGGCGTCCATGGAAGAACCCGCAATAACGCTGGCCCTTAACCAGTCAGTGCCGGCGCCAAACCCGCCTCCGGGATTGAGCCATGAAGCTTCTGTCCCGGTGATGGCAGATTGCAGGTTCATTCCATATTGACCGTCCTTTTTGGCGGAAAATGCCATATAGGGAGCGCAGGTCATCCAGCTTTTGCCGGGGGTCAGAACCACCGGGTTATCCAGATATACGATGAATTGAATTTCGCTTGAACCGGTTGTATCCTCGTCAAAAACCGCCGGGTTCATGTTCTCTGTCCACAATGCCTGGCTGAAGGCCGGGAAATGGCTGGCCGAGCTGTCACCGGTAAAGGCCAGATACAGGCTGTCCAAAACATGACCGGTGTGGCTGTTCCAGTAGGTGCCTTCTATCTCCACCGCTGTGATCTTCACAGAATCATAGCCGGCCGGGATATCAATGTCATCGGCCACATAGCAGCTGAATGACGGGTAGTCATAGAATATCTGGGAAGCGCCGTAGTTTTCCATTGTGTTTAACTGGTTGGCGATGACCTCCGGGGCTTCCCAAGTGGTAAAGGTGAACGGATTGGGGGCGGTCCCCGCCTTAAGATCGTAACCGTCCAAAGATTTTCCGGAATCCACCGAGACGCTGCAGACAGTCGAGTAAGCAAAAGCCGAGTGGTTCAGCGTCATGGTGGCCAGGTCTGCGCTCCAGGCCCTGGACCAGCCGGCGGGATCGGGATTGCAGGAATACGTGACAGTGGTGGTGTCCATCGGCTTGGAGAAGTTCACGGTTATCGGCGCCAGCAGGTGCACTCCGGTACCGTTGTTTGCCGGATCCACTGCAGTAACCACCGGGTTGGCTTTATCCGAAGTGCCAAGGAACAGGGCCTCGTTCTCACCGGTGCTTTCCCCGGCAATTACGTACAACCACTCACCCATAATGGCTGCCTGTCCGGCGCCAATGGTGGCCGATGTCTTATCTGGCAGTTGGGTCCAAGTGTCTTCGGCTGGTGAATAATAATAGGCCGTAGCAGTAGCACTGCTGCCATTATACCCTGCAGCCACGTAAAGTTTATGGTCGCGGACAGCAGTGGAAGGCCGGCAAAGGTTACCGGCTGGATAGGGTGTGCCGGCGGTCCAGGTTATACTGGTAGGATCAGTGGTATCTATCACCCCGTAGTAACAGGCGCTGGTAAGGTACCCGCCTACCGAAACGATGGTGTCACCGCAGACTCCGCCGCCATTGGTACCCACGGTGCCCGGAATGGCAGTTCCGGAGTTCCAGCTGTCATTGGCAACATCGTAGATCTGGACATTGTTGATTTGGGGCATTGTCCAGTTCCCGCCGCCCATGACGTATATCAACGAGTCGCGCCACAAACCAGCCGCTGCTTCCATGGTGGCGGTGGGAAGGCTGGCCCTGGTGGTCAGCGAATCCCCATCCGGCCAATAGCAATAGACAGAGGTCAAGGGATTGGCCCAGGTCTCGCAGCCACCGATGACAAATATCCTGTCGCCTAGGGTAATGGCCGAGGCGCCGAACAGGTTGGTGGGAAAAGTAATGGCCGAATTGTTCCAGGTCTCTGTCAATGTATCATAATACTGGATAGTGTTGCAGAAAGTACCGCCGGGGGCTCCTCCGAACAGGTAAATCCGGCCGTTCCATGGCGCCACGGCCTGGCCATACTGGTATGTTGGTAACGGGGTTTTAGATACCCAGATATTGTATCCGCTGCCGAAAGAACCAGATATTGTATCGTTAGCATTATTCATATCATGGTCCATTTCGGCATAAGCCGTCATCTGGTAGATGCCCTCCAGCCTTACTCCCGGCCAGGCGGGGAATTCTACGGTGGTGTCGGCCCCGCCGGCCAGCCCGCTGATGTTAACTTCCTGGTCATACATCAGGTTTCCGCCGTAGGTGGCCTCGAAATTAGCTGTAAAGTCGGCGGTCTGGGTTGCCGCATTATGGAAGACTACTCTGGGTATGATATCGAGATCGGGATTGGCCGAACCCAGCGGGTTAAGTATCGCGTTTGCGGCCACATCCAGGTCCCAGGTGCGGAATTGCTTGGCCAAGGTGTCGTTCCAGTTGTAGTCATCGGCCAATGTCGTCCAAACAACTGCAGTATACCTGGTATAAGCCGCCGGAGTGAAGCCGCTGAAGATGAACTGCCTTAAGGAATCGGGTAGAATGCTGTCCGGGCTGGCTATCAGGGCCGAATCCAGGTAGAGTTGTGCTCCCAAGCTGTCGTTGATCCGGAAGAAAATCTGGAAATCGCTCTCCGGGCTCATTCCAAGGTCCTGAATGGTGGCAGTCGGCGTGAAAGGCACCGTCGGCGTGATCACAGCGGTCGGAAGATCGATGGAATTGACGCAGACATCATGGCCGGTTGGAATATATTCATGTCCCACGCTGACGTCGTCAATGAAAATCCCGTCGCCGCAGTCATCGGTATGATGGAAAGCCAAATAGACGGTCTGCCCGGCATACGCCGAAAGGTCTACGGCATATTGTGTCCAGGAATATACATAGTTGCCAGCACCATAATCATCATATAGATGCAGCAAAGTGGTCGTAAAGCTTGCCGGCTGATTGTCCCCGGTTGATATTTTTATGTAAGTATCATCCTCATAACCGGGATCGTAGACATTCATCCAAAAATAGAGTGTATCATTTGCCTGTATCGTTATTTGGGGAGTGATAAGCCAGTCTTCGGAATATTCGGAACAGTCATAATCAATGAAAGCGCTGTAACTGCCGTTATAGTAATCCAGATCAGACTGTTGCCAGGATTCATCCATGCCGGCGAGGTCTTGGGTGGTCCAGCCAGCCGGCGGAAAAGTTCCCTCAAAGTCTTCCTGTAAGTGCCAGGCTTTGGGATCGAGTTTTTTGACTGGAACAGCGCTCTTTTTTACCGCTACCGGTTTGGTCCGCAGTCTGCTGCGCCAGCCTTTAGCGCCGGTGGCACTGGATGCAGGATCCAGGTTTCCGCCCAGGTTCTTTGCCAGGCCTATACCTGCCGTAAAAAACAGAGCCAGGGTCAACAATACCCACTTTCTGGTCATGGTTTTCTCCTTGTTATATTATGCTGAGATTTTGGTTTATTTGCAATAACTTTCACAACCTATGATTATACACGTTAAAACCCGGTATGTCAACCAGTCCCCTAATGCAGATATTTTAAACAAACAAAATGCCCCAGACTTTTAAAAAGCCTGGGGTATTTCAGGAATATATGATTTTCCTTATTCCTTCCCTCCGGCCGCCTCCTTGATCAGGTTGGAGGCGATCACGGTGCGCTGGATCTGGTTGGTGCCCTCGTAGATCTGGGTGATCTTGGCGTCGCGCATCATCTTCTCCACCGGGTATTCCTTCATGTAGCCATAGCCGCCCAGCACCTGGACAGCGTTGGTGGTCACTTCCATGGCCACATCCGACGCAAAGCACTTGCACATGGCGCTCTCCTTGGCGAACTTCTTCTCACCGGAGTCGATCATCCTGGCCGTGGCATAGACCAGCGACCGGGCGGCTTCCAGCTTCATGGCCATGTCGGCCAGCATGAACTGCACCCCCTGGAAGGCCGAGATCGGCTTGCCAAACTGCACCCGCTCCCGGGAATACTTCACCGCTTCGTCCAGCGCCCCCTGGGCTATGCCCAAAGCCTGGGCCGCCACGCCGGGACGGGTCCGGTCCAAAGTGCCCATGGCCACCAGAAAGCCCATGCCCTCCTTGCCCAGCACCTGATCCTTGTGGATCCGGCAGTTGTCGAACACCAGCTCGCGGGTGACCGAGGCCCTGATGCCCATCTTGTTCTCCTTCTTGCCGAAGGAGAACCCGGGCGTCCCCTTTTCCACGATGAAGGCGGTGGCCCCGCGGCTGCCCTTGGATTTGTCGGTCAGGGCCACCACGGTATAGATCTCGGCCTCGCCGCCGTTGGTGATCCACTGCTTGGTGCCGTTGAGCACAAAGAAATCCCCGTCCCTGACCGCAGTGGTCTGGATGCCGCCGGCATCCGAACCGGCGTTGGCCTCGGTCAGACCGAAGGCCCCCAGTTTCTTGCCGCTGGCGATGTCCGGCAGGTATTTCTTCTTCTGTTCCTCGGTGCCGAACAGGATGATGGGGAAGGTCCCCAGCCCGGTGGCGGCAAAGGACAGTGAGATTCCCCCGCAGAAGCGGGACAGCTCCTCGGTGGCGATCACCATCTCCATCACCCCGCCGCCCATGCCCCCGAAGGCTTCCGGGATATAGACCCCGCAGATGTCGGCCGCAGCCAACAGCTTGATTATGTCCCAGGGGAATTCACCGGTCTCGTCGTAATGTTCGCGCACCGGCTTGATCTTCTCCACCCCTATCTTGTGGCAGAGGTCCTTGATCATCATCTGTTCTTCGGTCAGAAAGTAGTTCATTTCAGCCCTCAATTTGCAATGTGTGTTTATTTACAGGAACCTGCCCACTAAATACACTAAAGGAGACTAATATATTACTTTCCATTATTTAGTGGATTTCGCGGGTAAGGTTTTCTTCGGACTTCAGTTTTTCCAGGGTCTGCTGGGCCGCCAGCTGTTCGGCTTCCTTCTTGGTGCCGGCCCGGGCCAGCCCGTAGCGCTTGCGGGAGATTTTCAGCTCCACCTCAAAGGTCCGGTGGTGCTCTGGGCCGGCGTCCGATTTAAGGGTGTAGCGGACGGGGCGGTCATCCCGGCGGGACTGCATGTATTCCTGGAGCAGGCCCTTGAAATTCTTGTAGGCCTCGTTGTTGGAAAGATGGATGATCTGCCAGAATAGCGTTTTTTGCAGAAATATCCTGACCGCCTTTAGGCCGGAATCCAGATAATAGGCCGCGATCAGCGATTCCATGGCATCGCAGAGTATGGAATCCTTGTAGCGCCCGCCGGAAGAAACTTCCTCCCGGGACATCTCCAGCAGTTCCCCCACTCCCAGTTCCTTGGCCAGCTTGGCCAAAATCTTCTTACTGACCACCAGGGACCGGACCTCGGTCAGCTGGCCCTCGTCGTCCTTGGGCCTGGATGTGTAGAGGTATTCGCAGACCAAAAGACCCAGCACCGAATCACCCAAAAGTTCCAGCCGTTCGTTGGAATCAATGTGGCGTCCGGCGGCCGAGCGGTGCTTAAGGGCCTGGAGAAAATAGTTCCGGTTCTTTATCTTCCAACCCAGCCTCTGCCGGATCTTATCCAGCGCCTGCTGGCGTTCCGGGGAGAGTTTTTTGTCCCCGGCGCCGAATAACTTTTTAAACAATTGGATTCCAGGATTGATTTTGGAAATTTGACTTTTCAACGAAAAATAAGATTAAAGCAACGTTTGATTCTGTATTTGCAGTATACTGCAAAACATTAAGATACGTATTCTTTAAAAGCCAGACAAACATTATGACCGCCGAAACCGAATGAATTGGAAAGCGCCGCCCTGACCTTGGCCGGCCGGGCCTTATTGGGCACATAATCCAGGTCGCATTCCGGATCCGGGGTGGTGTAGTTGATGGTGGGATGAATGACCCCGTTCTTGATGGTCAGCACGGTGGCCACGGCCTCCACCCCGGCGGCCGCCCCCAGCAGGTGGCCGGTCATGGATTTGGTGGAAGACACCGCCAGCTTTTTGGCATGGTCGCCGAAGACCGTCTTTATGGCCGCGGTCTCGTATTTGTCGTTCATGTCGGTGGAGGTGCCGTGGGCGTTGATATAATCCACCTCCTCCGGCTTCAGGTCTCCGGTCCTCAGCGCCATTTTCATGGCCCTAACCGCGCCCTCGCCGCCGGGGGCCGGCGCCGTGATATGGTGGGCGTCGCCGCTGGCGCCGTAGCCAACCAGTTCGGCATAGATCTTGGCGCCACGGGCCTTGGCGTGCTCCAATTCCTCCAGGATCAGTATCCCGGCGCCCTCGCCCATCACAAAGCCGTCGCGGTCCTTGTCAAAGGGTCTTGAGGCGTGTTCCGGATCGTCGTTGCGCAGGGACAGGGCCCTTAAGGCGCAGAAGCCGGCCAAAGCCAGCGGGGTGATCGGGGCCTCGGCCCCGCCGCAGATCATGGCGTCGCTGTCGCCGGTCTGGATGCTCTTCAGCGCTTCGCCTATGGCATGGCCGCCCGAGGCGCAGGCCGAGACCGTGGCAAAGTTGGGGCCCTTGGCCCCGAAAGAAATGGAGACCTGCCCGGCCGCGATGTCGCTGATCATCATGGGCACGAAGAACGGGGAGACCCGGTCCGGCCCGGCCTGGATCAGCTTGGTGTGCTGCTCTTCCCAGGTCTCGGTGCCGCCGATGCCGGAGGCGATGATCACCCCGGTGCGCTCGGCCAGTTCCCCTTCGATCTTGATCCCGGAATCATCTATGGCCATTTTTGAGGCCGCCATGGCGTAATGAGTATAGCGGTCCATCCGGCGCAGTTCCTTGCGGTCTATGAACTGGGACGGGTCAAAGTTCTTGACCTCGCCGGCGATCCGCGCGCTATATTTTGAGACGTCGAACCGGGTGATCTGCCCAATCCCATTCCGGCCTTCGGTCAGACTTTTCCAAAATTCATCCTGACTGTTTCCCACGGGGGAAATGACCCCCAATCCGGTGATAACAACCCTTCGTTTCATAATCTTTTCTATCTGCCGTTGTTGTTTTTGGTACGGAGAGGCGCCTGAGTTGAAAAGCGCCTCTCCTGTTTCTGCTTGGGATCCGGGTATTTATTTCCCGGCCTTCTCGGCCATCTTCTTTTCGATATATTCCACCGCCACGCCCACCTTGGTAAGCTTTTCGGCTTCGTCGTCCGGGATCTCCATCCCGAATTTCTCTTCCAGGGCCATCACCAGTTCCACGGTGTCCAGCGAATCGGCGCCCAGATCCTCGATGAACGAGGCCTCCATGGTCACCTGCGAAGCGTCCACACCCAACCGGTCGATGACGATCTTCTTGACATCATCTATTACTGCCATTTGTTTCACCTCCTTTTCTAGTGGTTTATTAAATTGTTGGTATGTTACTTAAGTTATTCTCTATCCTATTTAGCTTCTCCTTCCCTCTCATAATGCGTTAGGAGAGGGACCAAGGGTGAGGTCTCACATCACCAAACCGCCATCCACATGCAGCACCTGGCCGGTAATATAGGCCGCCTGCTCCGATACCAGGAATAGCACCGCGTTGGCCACATCGTCCACGCTGCCCATCCGGCCCAGCGGGATGCCCTTCTTGTAGTTCTCCTTGACCTCGTCGGTCAACTTGGCGGTCATGGCGGTCTCGATGAAACCCGGGGCGATGGCGTTGCAGGTGATGTTGCGCGAGGCGAACTCCTTGGCGGTGGACTTCGTGAAGGCGATCAAACCTCCTTTGGATGCCGCGTAGTTGGACTGCCCGGCGTTGCCCATCACGCCTATCACTGAGGACATGTTGACTATCCGTCCGTAGCGCTGTTTCATCATGATCCGGGTGACGGCTTTGGTCAGCAGGAAGGCGCCTTTAAGGTTGACGTCCAGCACCAGGTCCCAGTCCTTCTCTTCCATCCGCATCATCAGGTTGTCGCGGGTCACCCCGGCATTGTTGACTAAGATGTCCAATGCTGTAAATGTCTCCTGGGCTTTCTTCACTAACTCCGTGACCTCAGCAGCATCGGCTACGTTGCACTTGACAGCGATGGCCTTCCGGCCCAGGGCCTCGATCTCCCTGGCGGTCTTATCGGCCTCTTCCAGATTGACGTCGCTGACCACGATGTTGGCCCCGGCCTTGGCCAGCGCCAGGGCGATTGATTTTCCTATGCCCTGGGCCGAACCGGTAACGATGGCGTTTTTATTTTCTAGGATCATTTTTACCTTAAGATAAAGTCAATCGTGCTGGTGGTGTTTTTACCCAGTACAAAGGTAACCTTGTTAGCAGTATACCCATTTTTTACCGCGTAAACCGTGACACTGTCGCAGACCTTTACGTTGCCCAAATCGGTTCCCATCGCATCAGTCATATTGAATAACGAATCAATCGGTAGGTCGCTAATAGTAAAAGCGCCTTGAGCATCTGAGCAAGCATTGACCCTTGTAGAAGAACTGTCAATTATATTTATAAAGACAGGTTTTGTGTACTTGAAGGTGGAATCGTGCCGGGCAAGAGTTAATTCAGAAACAAAATAACCTGAAGCTAAAGTTATGCTACTATCATTCAACCCATTCCAGGCTATTAAATAAGAACCGGCCACGCTAGTTTGATTTACTAGAGTTTTAACGGTTTTATCGTTTTGTTTTATTAGCAGAGAAGTTTGGCTACTGCCGGCTAGTGAATAATAAAAACTTGTATTTAAATAAAAGGGACATGGGCGTGCGGGATAAAAGGCATCATGGGGTATGGGTATTGGTCCCCCCAACCAGACCGGTCCGTAATAATATTTTGCACCGCTAACATCGATTAAACAAAGCCTGAAATAATAAGAGGTATCAGAAGCTGTAGTGCTGTCAATGTATATGTAATTAACTGTTGATGATGTCGTTCCTGCTGCGGCAATTTCGCCTATCTTAACAAAACCCATATCTAGCCAAACCGACCTTTCGATATCCCATCGGTATGTAGAGGATTCATAATCAGTACTCCAGTTTAACTGCACTCCATTTGTGATCCGGGAAGCTGTAAAACTCACCAAACTACAAGGGTCTGTTTTTGCTTTTTGTTTTGCCACCGCAGTAAAAAAATATTTTACTTTTATGGCCGCGCTGTCTATGGGATTACCTGAAGAATCTTTTACTGTGCCCGTTATAATAGTGCTTGTACCAGGCACCAACGGTGTTTCGGTTGGAACACTGTCTTTGCTGCAGCCATAAAAAGCCAGACTAACCATCAGCATACATAGAAACACATGCTGCTTCATACTGCAACCTCAAACATTTACTACGTTTATTCCTTTAGAGCCTTTTCAGACCTTTTTAAGCGCTTCCAGGGTCTCTGCCAAAGTCTTGGAATCCTCCACGTTCAGCACATTGATCTCCGGAGCTATCCGCTTGATCAGCCCCTTAAGCACCCGGCCCGGGCCGCACTCCACCATGGTGGTCACGCCCAGCGAGGCCATCTTCTTGACCGACTCTTCCCATCGCACCGGTTTCTTCACCTGTTCTATCAAAAGCTCCTTGATGGTGGCCGGGCTGTGCACCGGCTCAGCTGAGACATTGGCGATCACCGGGCAGGCCGGTTCTTTAAAGGAGACCTGGTTCAATGCCCGCCGCATGCCGTACTGGGCGATATCCATCAGTTCCGAGTGGAAGGCGCCGGAGACCTCCAGCTGCACCGCCCGCTTGGCTCCCTTGGCCTTGGCCAGTTCCATGGCCTTCTCCACCGCCCTAACCTCGCCCGAGATCACGGTCTGCTCGGATGAATTGAAATTGGCGGCTTCCACGATGCCCGCTTCCCGGGCCTGGTGGCAGATTTGCTCCACATCCCTGGGATCCAGTCCCAGGATGGCCGCCATGGTGCCGGGCTGGATGTCGCCGGAGATGGCCATCAGCGAGCCGCGGATGCGCACCAGGCGCACGGCGTCCTCAAAGGCAATGGCCCCGGCCGCCACCAGGGCGGAATATTCGCCCAGGCTGTGCCCGGCGGTATAGTCGAACTTGATGCCTTCCTTCTGCAGCAGGCGGAAGGCGGCGATGGAATGTATCAAAATGGCCGGCTGGGCGTTGTGGGTCATCCTCAGCTCGCCGGGCGTGCTTTCAAAGCAGATCTTGGTGATGTCGAATTTCAGGGCCTCGTTGGCCTTTTCGTAAGTTTCCTTGGCCAGCGGGTGGTTGTCGAACAGATCCTTGCCCATGCCCACGTACTGGGCGCCCTGGCCGGGGAATATGAATGCTGTCTTGGACATACTTTACCTCTTAATTTTATGGGACACTTATGGACACTGATTTGTATTCAATATTCCGTATTCAGTATTCAGGTTTACCACCGTATCAGCACCGCCCCCCAGGTCAGACCGGCCCCGAAGGCCACCAGCATTATCAGGTCGCCTTTCTTGATCTTTCCGTTCCGTACCGCCTCATCCAATGCGATGGGTATGGAAGCCGCCGAAGTATTGCCGTATTTCTGGATATTGATGTATATCTTCTCGTTCCCGGCCCCCAGCCGCTCGGCGATGGCTTCTATGATCCGGATGTTGGCCTGGTGCGGGATCAGCAGATTCAGCTGTTCCTTGGAAACTCCGGCGCTGGCCAGCGCCTTGGTCGAGGCATCCAGCATGTTCCGGACGGCATGGGGAAACACCTTGTTCCCGGCCATCTTCACAAAGTGCATCTTCTCGTCCACCGTCTTATGGGTGGCCGGGTTCAGACTGCCGCCGCCCGGCTGGAAGATCAGGTCGCCCAGGTTGCCGTCGGCGCCCAGATAGGTGGACAGGATACCCCTTTCATCTTCCACCTCGCCCAGCACCGCCGCCCCGGCCCCGTCCCCGAACAGCACGCAGGTGCCGCGGTCGGTCCAGTCGGTGATCTTGGTCAGCTCCTCCGCCCCTATCACCAGCACCTTGCGCCTGGGATCGGCCACTATCAGCGAGCGGGCCAGTTCCAGGCCGTAGATGAACCCGGTACAGCCGGCGGAAATATCGAAGGCCGCGGCGTTCTTGGCCCCCAGCGCCGCCTGAACCAGACAGGCGGTGGAGGGAAACATCATGTCCGGCGTGACCGTGCCGATCAGGATGAAATCCAAATCCTCCGGCTTAACCCCGGAAGCTTCCAGCGCCTTTTTGGCTGCTTCCAGCGACAGCTTGGAGGTCGGGGTCTTCTCGTCGGAGACATGGCGTTCTTTGATGCCGCTGCGCTGGGTTATCCACTCATCGGTGGTCTCGACCATCTTCTCCAGGTCGGCATTGGTCAGTATCTTTTCGGGAACGTACGAACCTGTTCCCAAAATGGCTATCCGTTTCATTTTTCAAATTCCTCGGTGTTTAAGGATTCCAACTGCTCCTGAATATGGCCGTTCACCCGGTGGGTAACGCAGCGGGTGGCAACCAATATGGCATTCTTGATGGCTTTGGCGCTGGAACGTCCGTGGCAGATGATACAGACACCATTGACGCCCAAAAGCGGTGCCCCGCCATATTCCTCGTAATCAAGGTCTTGGGCAAACCTTTTCAAGGCCGGCTTCAGCAACAAAGCGCCCAGCTTGGCCAGAATGCTGGTGTTGATATAACGCTTGATGGAGCCGTAGAACATCCTGACAACGCTCTCGGCGAACTTAAGGATGATGTTGCCGATGAACCCGTCGCAGACCACCACGTCGGCCGTGCCCCGTAGGATGTCCTTGCCCTCGATGTTGCCTATGAAGTTGAGCTTGCTGGCCGACAGCAGTTCGTGGGCCTTTAAGATGCTCTCGCTGCCCTTGGATTTTTCCTCGCCCACCGACAACAGCCCCACCTTGGGATTGTTGCGTTCAAAGACATATTGGGCATAGGAAGAACCCATAAAGGCGAACTGCAGAAGATGGTGGGGTTTGCAGTCCATGTTGGCACCGACGTCTATCATGATGCAGCCGCCGTGCTCGGTGGGCATAAAACTGGCTATGGCCGGCCGGGCCACCCCCTTCAGCCTTCCCAATTCGAACAGCGAAGCCGCCATCACCGCCCCGGTGTTGCCGGTGGAGATGAAGGCCTGGGCCTTCTTGTCCTTTTGCAGCCTTAATCCCACCAGGATGGAGGAATCCCGTTTGCGGCGCAGGGCGTCGGTCGGGGACTCGTGCATCTCCACGGCCTGGGAAGCGTGCACCACCTCCACCCCGTACTTTTTCAGGTCTTCCTCTTCATACTTGTCTTCACCCACACCCTGAGCCAGTTCGGTCTTGATGGCCACCTCGTCGCCCACCAGTATCACCTTGTAGCGCCCCTTGGCTAATTTGGCGGCCTGGATGGCTCCCTCTATGATGGGAGCCGGACCGTGATCTCCGCCCATGGCATCTACCACAACCGTCACTACTTCAGTTCCGGTCGGGATCTGGGCCATGGCTGCTCCGCTGGTAAGATCAGAGCTTTTGGAGTTCTTTTTCTTGATGGGTTTAGGCGGCATTTTTATTGAAGCAACAGTTTAAAATGTAACTTATACTTCTTTGATGGCAACGATTTCCCGTCCGCCATAATATCCGCAATTGGGGCAGGCCCGGTGCGGCATACGGGGCTGATGGCAATGGGAACAATTCACCAGATTCGGCTTGACCAGCTTCCATGTGGCCCGGCGTTTGTTGGTGCGGGAATTTGAGTGTCTTCTCTTGGGGACTGGCATTGGATATCTCCTTAATTAAAAAATAAATTGCATTTCTATGGTTATCGTTTCCGGGAGCTGTCCAGTATCTCCAGCACCAGCTGGTCGTATCCCATTCCCTCGGCCTTGGCCTCGGCCGGCATATCGGAAAGGTCGGTCATGCCGGGATTGGTATTGACCTCCAGCACGTAGACTGTACCGGAGCGGTCGACTATGGCATCCACCCGGGACCATCCGTGGCAGCCCAGGACCTGGTGTGCCTTCAGGGTCACCTGCTGGGTCCTGGCGTATATGCTGCCCGGCAGGCGGGCCGGTACGTGGAACTCTGTCAGGCCGCCGGTATATTTGGCCTGATAGTCGTAGAATTCATTCTTGGGCACCAATTCCAGCACCGGCAAAGCCCTGGCCTTGGCACCGCAGCCTAAAATGCCCACTGTGACGTTCATTCCCTGAATGAAGCGCTCGGCCATCACCTGGCCGTAATGTTTGTGGATCTGGATGAATGACTTTACGGCCTGTACCTGGTTCTTGGCTATGGAAACACCCAGGGAAGAGCCTTCATCCACCGGCTTGATCACCAGCGGAAGTTCCAGGTCGTCCACCGCTTCATGGGCCGCCTTTTTGGGGTCTTGCCTTGGTCCTGCCCAGCAGTATTCAGGAGTGGGTATCCCCTGTTCGTTGAATATCTTTTTGGAAAAGACCTTGTTCATGGCCAGAGCCGAGGCCAGCACCCCGGAGCCGGTGTAGGGAATGTCCATCATCTCCAGCAAGCCCTGGACCGTGCCGTCCTCGCCGTACCGGCCGTGCAGGATCACGAAGACGGCGTCGATCTTCTTGTTTCTCAGCTCGGTTCCCAGATCCAGCCCGGCGTCTATACCCACGGCCTGAAGGCCCTTACGTTTGAGGGCTTCCAGCACGTTCCGGCCGGAGCGCAGCGAAACCTCCCGCTCCCCAGACCTTCCGCCCATCAGCACCGCGATCTTCTTGCCGGTAAAATGTTTTATTATCCGTCGGCTGTTCAAGCTTTGACCTGTCCGAAAATTCATTGTTCTATGTTCAGCGTTTTAACAGTCTGACCATGCGGCGTACTGCCTTGGGAAGTCCCGCCAGCACTGCTTCGGCAATTATCGAGTGCCCGATGTTCAACTCAGTAATCTGGGGGATATTCACCACCGGTTTTACATTCAAATAATTCAACCCGTGCCCGGCGTGGACCTCCATTCCCAGTTCAGAAGCAAGTCTGGCTGCCTTGGCCAGACGATCCAGCTGAAATGCCGCCCTGCGGCTGTTGCCCGGCGCCGCTTCCCAGGCCAAGGAATAGGCATTGGTATTCAGTTCCACCGCCCGGGCCCCCAGTTTTAAAGCCGTCCTGATCTGCATTTCATCCGGCTCGATGAACAGGGTTGACCGGATGCCGGCTTGGTTCAACTCTTTTACCGCTAGCGCCACCCGCCCCCGGGCTTTGATCAGATCCAGGCCTCCCTCGGTGGTTATTTCATCGGGGTTTTCCGGGACCAGGCAGACGGCGTCCGGTTTTATCTTTACGGCTATGGCCATCATCGGAATAGTGGCGGCCATCTCAATGTTAAGATGGGTCTTCACAGCTTTGGACAGCTTAATCACATCCTGGTCCTGGATATGTCTCCGGTCGGAGCGCAGATGCACGGTAATGCCTTCCGCCCCGGCTTTTTCGGCCAGTCCGGCGGCGGCCACCGGGTCGGGCTGGCAAGCCAGCCGGGCCTGTCTTACTGTGGCCACATGGTCAATGTTGACGCCCAGGCGTACTTTTTTTAGCTTCAATGATTTTCCTATGACCCGGCAAAGCCGGAACGCCAAAAATCAAGTCTGGCTCTTTAAGAATTCTGCCTTTACCCGGGGCAACAATAAACCACGGACAGTAGCCTTGCAGATTTTTACTGCATCCGCTTAGACCGTGGTTTAAAATATTTTATCCCGCCCGGTTATTTGACGATGATGGCTGCCGGTATTACCACACAATATCCCAGCACCAGCATTACCGGAGCCAGATTCATGGTCAGCCAGCCGTCCACGCCGCCCTTAAAAGGATGCACAAAAGGGAATCCCCCGCCGAAAACCGGGCTGGTCAGGAACAAAAACCCCAGGATTATCAGAACCAGACCGGTTCCGAACAGAATATAGTTTTTGCGGTTAAATCCCAGCGGAGTTTCCGGCACTACGACAGTTTTTTCCGGGACGGCCTTGGCCTTATTTTTAAATTCTTTTTTAGACATATTGTTTCCTTTTATATAGACTTTAAGTATACTATTTTAAGGGCCGTTTGTCAAGATAAAACCTATCATTACCATGGGTTGCCTGATTTGACTGAGAACCTCATGGCATAACCCGGGAGTTTCCCTTTAGCCAGATTTTAATCTTATTTTTTGAAGATAATTGCCCGATCTTCTGTCACAACTGATTGTTTTTAAGGCAAGGGTCGCAGACCGTGTTACTGCTGTATATTCCGCCTGATTTTACCGCCCGGCGGGCTTCCCGGTACTTTTCATTGTTCCAGATCTCAAGGATGCCGGCATCAGCCAGGGAACCGAAATCATCCCTCTGATAATAACTGCCGCAGCAGGGGGCTATTCCGCCGTCTGTTCTTAGGGAAATCTGGCCCCATAGGTAATTGCATTGGGGTTTAATTACGGTCTTTTGGCCGGCAGCGGTCCGGAAAAGATGGTACCGTGGATCAGCGGGCAAGAAATCATTCAATTGGGATCGTTTCTGGGTATCATCCTTATAGACCATTTCCTCCATGTTGGAAAAAGAGGAGATAAACCTGATCTCATCCACCCCGGTTTCCCGGGCCAGCTTGGCGGCTCCGGCCACCTCATGTTCGTTGAAAGAAAATACTATGAACTGCCAGATCACCCTGGGCTTGGCCGATCTGTTTTTATCCCTTTTCTGGATAATGCTCCTCATATTGGCCATGACTTTTTCAAAATCGCCTCCCCGGCGGTATTGCAGGTAGGTTTGGCTGCTGATCCCGTCCAGCGAAATTATCAGGGTATCCAGACCGGAGCCTAGGAGTTGATCAGTCATTTTGGGTTCAAATAAAGTCAGATTGCTGGAAACGATGGTCTTTATCCGCCGTCGGGAACAATATTTCACAAATTCAAACAATTCCGGGTTCAATAAGGGTTCCCCCCAGTTGTATAAATAGACCTCATAAAGATAAGGGGACAAAGGATCCACTGCCTGTTTGAACAGGTCAAATGACAATGCGGAAACCTTTCGTTCGGTCAGCATCCGTCCGGTCGGACACAGCGGGCAATGAAGGTTGCACCCGTTGAACGGCTCTACGATCAGCTTGACCGGCTTGGCCCAGGCCTTTTCCGGTTTGATCATGTTCTGGAGCAGCACCAGGACCAGATTGCCCAGCTTGCGGGCTGAATTGTAAGGGGTAAAAATAAACCTTGTTATATAATCCAGCCAAGGGTTCTCCTGCCAGGGGTATTTTATCCGGGTTCTGTTCATTTTTCGGGACCGTCATTTCTCATACCCACAACGTAAATGTGATGGGCATGCCTGAGCTTGAACCACCGGGGCATATTTTGTTCCAGCCAGCTGAATAGATGCAGGATGGCTCCAGGTCTTTGTTCTTCGCCCTTCAGGTTCCAGTTCCACTTCCTGCCAAAGAGACCGGCTATTCTTCGTAGATCGGCGGTCAGGGACATGTCCGAAGTATCCAGGGTGGGGGGAACATCCACCCCTCCGGCTTCAACCACCTTCAAACCCGCCCGTCTAAAGGCTTCTTTGATCCCGGACGGATTCATCAATGCCTCATTTCCGTGATCCCAGGGAATGTTCCTGCCTCTATGCCATTGACGGTGCAGCCAAACCCCGCTGTTGTCATTGACCGTTATCATCATTACCGTGTTGGCGGATACCCGGAAGAGTTCCCTCAGGTATGATTCCGGATCATTCATTTGTTCCAGCATGCAAAAACTCCAGACCAGGTCATATGATCGGTCCGGATATTTAAGTTTTGCCACCGGGCACTGGCAGGACTCCATCTTGCCGGCCAAACCCATCTGCTTCCAGGTATCACCGGCCCGTTCTAAAAGCAGGGATGACGGATTGGACAGGGCCACCGGTTTTTCCGCTATTTTCGCCAAACAAAGGCTGTTGGCGCCGGGAACGCCGGTGATGCCGTCGGCTGGAGACTCAAGGACGCTTTTCAGATCGTATTTTAAACAGGTACTCATTAACAGATCATTTACCATCAGCCGTTCATATTGCGTGCCAAAACCCTCATTGACGTTAACATCCCGGTAACCTGCCAGGTTCTTTTCTACCAAGGCAATGATCCTTTGATCATCGTTGTCATGGACAGCGGATGGCCCGGCATCGGCTTTGCCTTCCATGATCTGCCGGATGAATACGGCCAGGATGAAGATATTCAATGGAATATAGCAAAGCCACCAGACGAACAGGGCTGCAATATTTTTAACTATTTTAAGCATAGAAGTGTTATTGTGTCTGAAATCAAAATAATAAATCCCGGAGCACTTTCAACGAAGTCCTGAGATCCAGCATCATGTTGGTATAGGCCGCGTTGGCCAGGGGACAGGCGCAGGCCCTATTTTTGATCAGTTCCCTGACGGCATCCGCTTTTGGCGACCGCCACAATTTCCTGAAGTTATAATCGAAATCCTTTAGTGAGCCCATCTCATCCCCTTTGATGCAGCAGGCCCACACTTTTCCATCCGGCATGATCTGGACCGAGGCGGTCCCGGCGTAGCATTTTAGCCCGGCAGCGCCGGACAAAACCCGGGAAACATATTGATAGTAATGTTTTCTGAAGGCCTGCACCAGCCCGGCCGTTCCCCTTTTCCTGTTTTCAGCCGTTTCGGAGATCAGAACATCGGCCGCGCTTTTATATTGCTTCGGGGTTGGGGTAATGGAAATGTTTTGGTTTTTCAGCTCCACCCGTTCCTCGGCGATCTCGGCCACCAGCGAATCGGTATTCAAGGACAATAAAGTTTTCCGGTCAAAAGCAAAGCTGTCTGCGTTTTGTGCTGAGATCACCGTCCCGATGCCTACGGTCAGATTCGGCAGGTTTGCTTCTTTCAACAGTTTTATGGTCTCTACCGCCCTGGCATAGGCGCCGGCACTGCCCCGGATATGATCCTGTTTTGGGCCCACCGAATCTATTGAGACATTTACTATGAACCGGATCCCTTTGTGTTCATGGGCCAGTATTTTCACCACATCCCGAATGCGGTCAGGCAGACTGCCATTGGTGGGGATGTTGACAATTTTGGGCCGGCAGGTCCGGCAGAACAGGTCTACAATGGTTTCAAGGTTATCCCTTAAGAACGGCTCTCCGCCGGAAAATGTCACCCAATAGGGAGAACAGCCCAGTGATTTGAATATCTTCGTATAATCTTCAACAGTAAGTTCCGGGACAGGATCTTCCCAGATGCGGCAGGTGGCGCAGCGGTAATTGCAGCGGGTGGTAAGGCTGATTGTATAATTGAATGGCAGTACTTTTGGCCAGCCGGTGGCCCGGAAAAGCCGGTAAAGTATCTGGGCCGGTAGCAAATTCATGATCGTTCCTCTACCTGCTTGGTGGAAGAGGCCATGGGCCAGATGAACGGATTTCTTTTCAGGACATGGAAATCGATCCAGGCCAGAAGCCTGGCCAGGGCTTCCAGGGAAACCGCCCCGGCCAAGAAGGCCAGCCGGCGGGGCGACCAGGACAGTTCGTCCTTAAGCAGGGCCAGCACTTTTAGATTGTTCATGGTATCGGGAAGCTTCCAGTCCGGCCTCAGTATTTTCATATGATGGTAGCCTATCAGGTGCCGGCGGCGGACCTTGAAGAAATCAGCCAGGTTCTCCGGGCCGCGGTTGTAAAATACCGCTCCGGGAACATAACTGTTTATAAATCCCTTTTCCAGGACCTGCATCACTATCCAGGTTTCGTCGGTGGCGGTGTCCACCGGGATCCCGCCGATCACCTTCCGGAAGGCCACCGCCTCTCCGGCCTTGAAACCGTTCAAAGCCAGCCGGTGATGCAGCCGCCAGAACAAACCAACATAATAACCGATGAAATCACCGGGATCGTTCAGTGGTATGATCTGTCCGGCCGCCACGCCGGTTTTGGGGTCGTCAAATGCCTTGAGCATTTCCTCCAGCGCTCCGGGCCGGGGCAGAATATCTCCGCTTAACATTACCAGAATAGGGGAAACGGAACTGCTGATGAACAAGTTGACCGCCGAAGCCTTTCCCTCCCTGCTTTCCTGCACCAGCAGGCGGATCCGGGGATCAGCTTTCATCTTTTTACTGACAATGTCCGGAGTGCCGTCGGTGCAGCCGGAGGCAATAACGATGACTTCCTCCAGGATGTAACAGGATGAGTCAAACATTAAAAGGCGGTCCAAAAGTTTTTCAATATTGGCCGCCTCGTTATAACATGGTATGCCGATCGATATTTTCATAAGGACAATGTCCTTAACACCGCATCCCGGACAGATTCCGGGGTCAGGTCTGACATGCAGACTGGATCGGGACAATATGTTTTATAGCAGGGAGAGCACTTTGCCCCGGCCGAAAGTTTTTCGCCTTTTTGATACAGGTCAATTTCCTGGCTGCAGGTGGGGCCGAACAAGGCCACCGTCCTTTTGCCCAAAGCGATCCCCAAATGCATCCCCAAAGTATCGGCGCTGACCAGCAGGTCCAGGGCGCTGATGACCGCTGCGAACTGGCGTAATTCCAGGCTGGTCCCGGGATTGATGAAACCGGGGCAGCTTTTGGCGATGGCCTGGTTCAGCTGGGCCTCTTCGGAGCCGCCCAGCAGCAGCAAGCCGATGTCTTTATGCCCGGCCAAAAGCCTTCCCAGCCTGATGAAATTTTCTTTGGGCCAGCTTTTGGTGGGAAAAGCCCGTCCGGTTCCGGTGTTGATCCCCACCAGATGCTTTTTGCCCTTCAACCGGGAGAATTTATGCAAGTGTACCTTTGCCCAGGATAATTCTTCCCCGGTAAGGCTCAGCACATAAAGCTGCTGCCGGTATTTCAGCCCGCAAGCCTCGATGACCAGCTGTTGATAGCTTTTTTGGTTAACCTGGAATTTGAGATGGTTGGAAAGTCCCAGACCGTAAAGATACTTTGAATTCTTATCCAGGGGGATCAGCTGTCCCAGCCTGTCCACCCCGAACCCGTATTTACGTTTGGCCCGGACCTGTACGGCCATCCCGGCCAAGTGGGGCTCCTTGTCCAGGCAGATTGCCAAGTCATATCTTTGAGAAGAGATCTCCATCACCGCTTCAAGAGAATAGGCCAGCAGTCTGTCGATGTGGGGGTTCCCCTCCAGCAAAGGCATGGCATCCGGGGCGGTCAGCCAGGTAAGGCGGCTTAGGGGGTATTTTTGCTTTAAAGCCGCGGCCAAAGGAGTGGTGCGCAATACATCACCCTTGGCAGCGGTCTTGATCAGCAGTATATTCCCCTTCCAAGGACGGTACTCACGGCACGACTGGCAGTCCGGGTTGAGCGGGCAGGGCTTGTAACCCAGAAAATGCCGGCAATCAGGCTTGGGAAACGGCATCATCGTGCTTCAGTTCTTTAAGTTTGTATTGCAGGGTGCGCAAGCTGATCCCCAGCTGATCCGCCGTCTGGCGGCGGTTGCCCTGGCATGATTTTAAGGTGGCGATGATCAGGTTCTTCTCCATCTCCCTCATGGACTGGCCGGACACCACGGCGGCGGGTCCGGACCTGGCGGTTTTTATCTGATCGGGAAGATCTTCCAGGCGGATGGTCTGGCCCTTGGCCATCACCACGGCATAGGAAATGACGTTTTCCAGTTCCCGAATGTTTCCCGGCCAGCCGTAATCCATCAGAACGGCCAGGGCTTTGTTCTCTATCTGGTCGATGCCTTTGGACTGGGCGGCGGGTGCGGTCTGAAGGAAATGCCGGCAAAGCAGAGGAATGTCGCTCTGCCTTTCCCGCAGGCTGGGCAGGTTGATGGTCACCACATTAAGGCGGTAGAAAAGATCTTCCCGGAACCGGCCAGATTTTACTTCCTGGATCAGGTCCCGGTTGGTGGCCGAGATCACCCGGACGTCAACTTTGATGCTCTGGGTATCCCCCACCCGGCGCATCTCGCCGTCCTGCAGCACCCGCAGGAGCTTGGCCTGGATGGCCGGCGAGATATCTCCGATCTCGTCCAGAAAGAAAGTGCCGCCGTCGGCCATCTCGAACAGGCCCATCTTGTTGGTGGCGGCCCCGGTAAAGGCGCCTTTTTTATAGCCGAACAATTCTGATTCCAGCAGGGTCTCAGGCAGGGCGCCGCAGTACTGGGCCACAAAATTCTTTTCCTTGCGGGGACCGTTATAATGGATGGCCTTGGCCACCAATTCCTTGCCGGTGCCGGATTCGCCCTGGATCAGGACCGGGACATTGCTGTCCAGCACCTTCTCCACCACAGAAAGGGCCGCCAGGAACTTGGTGGACTGCCCGACGATGTTCTCGAACCGGTACTGGCGGCTGATCTCCTCCTTCAGGATCAGGTTCTCCTGCCTCAGCCGGGCCTGAAGCCTGGCATTCTCTATGGAAATGGCCGCCATGTTGGCGAAGGCCGCCAGGAATACTTTGTCCCGCTCGGTGAAGACATTCCTGGTGGTGCGGCTGTCCACATAGATCAGGCCGATGGTCTGGTCCTGCTTTTTAAGGGGAACGCAGATGATGGAGAGGATGTTGTAAAGCATCACGCTCTCCGAGCCGGAGAACCGGGGATCGGTCTTGGCATCGGAGGTCAGGGTCCCTTCCCCGCTTTCCAGCACCTGGGTCAGGATGGTCTGGGAGATCTCATCGGGGTTTTCTATGGGCCGGCGCTGGAAGTTGCGGGCCACCTTCACCGCCAGTTCACCCGACGGTTGTTCCTTGATCATCAGCAGGCCCCGCTCGGCCTTGGTGGTGGAGATCACCAGATCCATTACCCGGTTGAACAGCTCCTCCGGCTCCTGGATGGAGTTGATCACCTGGCTGATGTCGTAAAGGGCCAGCATTCCCTCTTTATCGACTTGTTTTAATTCCTCGGTAGACATTTTTAGTTAAGTTGATATTATTATGGTATGATGAAAGTTGCTTCGGAAGCTGCGGTATTCCCGTCGATGTCGGTGGTTCTTACTACCCAGGTGTAACCACCGGAAACAAGTGATGCATTGCAGTTAACATTGGAGACACTGGCTGTGGTCAAAGACCATTTAAGCTGGGTCCCCTGCCAGATCTCAATGGTGATTTCTACCCCGCTCGCTTGGCTATTGGTCCAGCTTAAAGTGCCTGGCAGGGTTAACAGCGTTCCGTTATTGGGCATAAGGTTTGTCGGGACAGAACTGAATAATGGAACAAAAGACTGTAGTGCTGATAGGCCCTCCCCCGGCTCTATGATGAAAAATACCGGTCGTCCAATAATCAATGTTTCAGGGTCAGGAACGGATCCAAAGATTATTCCCAGATTAAGATCCCAGCTATAACTGTTGCTTAAGGAGTCAAAAGCAGTGACCTGGGCTGGATAATTGAAGTTATTGACCACTGAATAAAAGAAATAATCTCCCAAGTAGCTCTGGCCGTCAGGGTGAGTTCCCCGGCATTCCAGTTTCAGGCCTCTGTCAAAAGTCCCATTTTCGTGGGCTATCACATAAGTGTTGACCTTGGGCAGTAACAAAGATGGTTTCCCGGTCAAAATGAAATCTTTCTCCAGTTTGCCGTCGGCAGGAACATCTATCGTATCTAAAGCGTCCCGGTATTGGGGATGGCTGACCGTCAGCACATATCTTTCCCCTCCGGTAAGATCCAGGCTGTAGGCTCCTTGGGCATCGCAAACGGTATTGATATTGACCGGACGGGCTGTGACCACCGCTCCCGGCACCGGTGATGCTTTTGAATTGCGGACCGTGCCCCAAACCCCCCGGCCGTTGACCGGATCAAGCGGGTTATCGCGCTTGGCATCCGGCCCGCAGCCCAGAACGGCCAGCAGACTAAAGGCCAATAGCACTATGAAAGGATTTGTTTTTTTCATTGATGGGGTCAATCAGTAAGAACAATGTCCAGTGCGCTGTAGAACCAAAAGGATACCGCCAGGTTTATTCCGAAGTTCCTGGTTCTATACCAGGCATTATAAGTATCATACTTGGGCCCGATGGCATCGGGATCGGTGGCGTTCAGGTAACTTTGATGGCTTAAATAGGTGCCTAAAAACACCGTACCCAGTCCGGCGGCAATGCCAAGGGCCGATCGTTTCAGTACTTTTCCCTTCCTGGTCTCCCCCCGGTAAGACTGTCCCCAGCCCGGCCACAGGGCGGTGCGCCACAAACAGGGATACTTTTGAGGCTTGCCTTTATCAAAGATCATCCCGGCCTGCACCCCCGATTGTCCCTGACTTTGGGCGTTTTCCAGCTGAGCCCGCTTGAAAACGCTGATGATCTTGGGGGAGACGAATTCCGGATTCAATTCCAATTTAGGTTTGGTGACCAAAATAGCTTTGAACGCGCCAACAGCCTGATCGTCATCACCCAGGGCCACCAAAGAGAAAGCCAGGTAAGTGCGCAGGTAGACAAGATCACTAGGAGTGTAGACCGCAGTGTCAGCCAGCGCTTTTTGGGCGGTAATGACCACCTCATTGTAAAATCCACGTTCGTACGATGCCACCACCGCTCCCAAATAGTTGCTGCCTTGGGCAAAAACGGGAAAGTAACCGGCTGCCCAGATCAGCAGAAATGATATGAATAATATTTTTTTCATTTCAGGATTATGTTCCGGTCCAAAGTCTTTTCCTCTTCGATGTTCAGGTTTTCTTTCCACTCTTTTCCCGCCGGGCCTGAAAGTTTTAGTTCATGTTCCCCGATGGAAATTTTCAACGGCGACCCCAGCGGAGTGGTCCCCATCTCCTCTCCGTCTATGTGAACCACTGCCCAGGGAGAAACGGTAAGCCTTAAGTATCCAAAAGCCTCCGGCATAAAAACATCCAACGATAAGGTGTCGCCGGGACCTATTGCCAGGGTATCAAGGTATTCCCTGCGGTTGGGATGCCTTAGTATCAATTGGTATTTGCCGGGTGAAAGCTTTAGCGGATTATCCAAAGGCGTGCGTTCGTAATATCGGCCGTTAAGATATATCTCGGCCCAGGGTTTCACCGAAAGTTTAAGAAAGCCAGGATCATTGTTTTGAGGTATCAGATTGGCCGTAAGGTTAAGGTTCTGGCCGGGATTTAGCCTGAGGTTGATCTGTTTTGTCTGAAAACCTTCCTTGGTGACCGTAACCCGGTACTGCCCAGGATCCAGATTTTGAATGGTCAGGGGAATTCTGCCGTAATCGCGGCCATTTATGGCCACCTCCGCCCCTTCCGTACCAGAAACCAAAACTGTTTGCTGCTGGATCGCCGGTCTGCCTGTATCCGGAATATTTATATTAACGGAGTCCGCCCGGGGCATACTGCCATTGGCTTTACGGCTGGCGATATATCCTTTGACATTTTGATAGACCCAGCTGCTGGAAAATACCATCAACGCCGCCAAAGTAGCAATGAACAGGGTCTGACGGACCACGAAGACCCGCCGCTCGGTCCGGGCCATTTTTTTTATCAGGGTCAGGTCTTCCTGCCGGGGAACATAGCTTAGGGGCGCGCTGATATAGCGGGAAAGCGCTTCAGGACTGCCCATCTGGTATGGCGTCAGTCCGGCTAAAAGTTTTCCGGCATCGCCGTAACGGTGCTTGGGGTTCTTGTCCAAGAGCTTCTGAATTACCGAGTCCACCCCCAGCGGTAGTTCGGAATCCTGCCGGGCCAGGCTTTTGGGAACCAGCCGCAGGGTCCGGTCAATGGTCTCGGAGTGGGTCTGTCCGGCAAAAGGGTTATTCCCGGAAAGCATCTCGTAGAACATCACCCCCAGGGCATAGATGTCGGACTGGGCATCGGCCGGCTGGCCTTTTAACTGTTCCGGGGCCAGATAGGCCGGGGTCCCCACAAAGGTCCCGGGATCGGTTATTCCCAGAGCCTCCTGGGCGTAGGCCAGCCCAAAATCTGTGATCTTAACCCCGCCCCCCCTGGTCAGCATGACATTGGCCGGCTTGATATCCCGGTGGATGATCTGGTTCTGGTGGGCGTGCCAAAGACCCTGAGCTATCTGCCCCACCACATAGACTGACAGCAAAAAAGGAAGTTTTTGCTGTTGGGCCAACAGATCCTTTAGAGAACAACCGTCAATATATTCCAGGATTATGTAATATGACCCTTCCAGTTCAAAGTAATCGGTCACATCCACAATGTTCTCGTGATGCAGCCGTCCCAGCAGCTTGGCCTCGCGTTCAAATCTTTTTACAAAACCCTGATCGTTGGCCAGATGAGGATGAAGCTGTTTGATCACCACCTGCCGGCCCAGCTCGGCATGCCGCCCCAGATAGATCGTGGCCATGCCCCCGCTGGAAAGCACCGAGCTGACCTGGTAATTGCCGATCCTTTCCTTCATGTTTTCAAACCGGTCAAAATGGCTTCCAGGTTTAGGTCTAAATATGTCTGTTCGGCCGCCAGCGCCACCCCGGAATAATTAGTCATAAAAGCCAGGACAGCAGGCCAGGGCAGGTGCCGGGACGGATCAATATCCTCCAACCCCAGCACTTCATCGGCAGTGATCTCAAAATATCTGTTCTGATGGCAGCATTTTATCAAAGCCTGGTTTTTAGATTCTCCGTGGGCCAAACCCAAAAACTTGGCCAGGTCAACCTTCAAATTCCCGGTTTTTTTCAAACTCTCATCCTTTTTTTCCAGCCCCACCGAGATGATGGCGTCAACCTTGAGAGCCAGCCGGGCCGGGCCTATTTTAAAGGTCAATAATCGCATGATCTTATCATTTTGACGATTTGAATCTGCCCACCAAATTGTTCATTTTAACGGCGGTATGGGAAAGTGTCTGGGCTACCGCCGAAAGTTCTTCCATGGAAGCGGTCTGCTGCTCCACAGCTGCCGCCACTTCTTGGGTGGAGGCCGCGGTCTCGATGGCTATGGCTGATACTTCCGAGGCCAGCTGCACTACCTGTCCGGCGCTTTTGGTCTGGGCCCGGCTGGATTCCGAGATCTGCTTGACCATGGTACCGGCCACCGTTACCGTGCTGTTGATGACCTTGAGAGCCTGCTCGGTCTGATCCACGCTGGTCCGACTGTTTTCTATTGACTGCTGGGTCTGGGCGATCACCTCCACCGTTCTGGATATCTCGGCCTCGATGTCGCGGATCAGGGAAGAAGCCTGCTGGGCGGAATTCCCGGCCTCCACCGCCAGCGAGCGGATCTCGTCGGCCACCACGGAGAATCCCTTGCCGGCCTCACCGGCCCGGGCTGCTTCGATGGCGGCATTCAGGGCCAGAAAATCTATCTGCTGGGCCAGGTTGGAGACCAAGGCCGCCACCCCGCCTATCTCCTTGGATTTTTGCTGCAATTTGACCACCTTCTGGCTGGTCTGATCGGCCGATTGGTATATCTCAGCTATTTTCTGGACCGCCTCCGATGTTTTGGCCGCCCCCTGCTGGGATGAATCCACCGCCCTTTGGGATGAGACCGTGGTCATCCTGACCTGTGAATCTATCCGCTTGGCGGCTTCGGAAAAATCCTGCAATGACTTGGCCACCGAGGTCAGCCGTTCCGACTGAACGGTGGCTCCTTTGGATATCTGCTGAATGGTGGAAGAGATCTCCTGCCCCGAGGCGTTCATCTGCTGGGAGGAGGATGCCAGTTCCTGGGCGCTGGCCGCCACCTCGGCCGCCACCTTTTCTATGTCGCTTACCAGATGGTCCAGCAGTTTAACGAACTGATTGTACTGGTGACAAAGATCGCCCAGCTCGTTGTTGGCCAGCAGCGGAAGATGTCGGCCCAATCCCCGGTTTTCGCCGCTGATCTCGGACAAGGCTTGCACCAGAGAATCTATCACTCCGGTAATGTTCCTTGAAGCCAGATAAGCAATGATCAGGGTGGCCGCCAATCCTATCAGAGCGATCAGGGTCATCTGGTTCAGCCGCCCCATCATCACGCCGAAAGAAAGAGACAGCAGCATCACCACCAGAAACAGGGTTATCAGCCGGTAGGTCAGGGATATCCGGTAGGTTTTTTTGATAACCTCGGACTGGCGCCCCAGATGAAGCATGGCCAGCCTGACGACAATGTCCTTAAGTAAAAATTCTTCCATCAGAAAAATCAATGCCCCCAGTACCAGGGCAGTAACCACCGAATAAAGCAAGATGTACCAGAAACTGGTGGCCTGGGCCAGCAGGGCCACAATCAGCCAGATCACCGGAACTGCAATTATAAAGTTGACCGCCATATGCAGGGCCGAAACCAGGGGAAAATCAAGGGCCGCCTTAAAGGCCTCGGTAGCGGTCTGGGGACTGGACAAAGGATCTGACAAAAATTCCGTGACGGTTTTTAATCGTTTCCGGTTCCAGAGCTGGGTCAGTCCGGCCAGCGCCAGCGAGATGGGGATCCCGCTCCACAGCATCACCCGGTTGGCCTGCGGGGGAAAGGCCGCCACCTTGCTGACGAAATACATCAAAAAGGGCACACCGAAAAGCAAGGCCAGCAGATCCGGCAGGGCCAGGGCCAGCTTTAGTTTTTTCTCCGGCATCATTTTCCCTGGCCCTCCTTAACAGTAAAGTTTCCTACCAGACGTTTCATCTCCTCGGCCGACCGGGCAAGTTCCTGGGCGCTGGCGGTCATCTCCTGCATTGAAGCCATCTGCTCCTGGTGGGCGGCCGCGGTCTGTTCCATGCCGGAAGCCGTTTCCTCTGCCACCGCCTCCACTTGCTCTATGGCCAGCACTATCCTCTTGGCCCCCTCCACCTGTCCTTCGGTGGTCTGGGATATCTTCAGCGATCCCTCGGATGAATTTTTCACCGTCTCGATGATCTGGAAGAATGCCTTGTTCCCGTTCTCAGCCAGTTGTTTGCCGCTGCCCACTTCCACCAAGCCCTCCCGCATGGCGTTGACGGTCTGAATGGTCTCGGACTGGATCTCCTTGATCAGTCCATCTATCTGCTTGGTGGCGGAGGCTGTGCGTTCGGCCAGCTTTTTAACCTCGCCGGCCACCACCGCAAAACCCCGGCCCGATTCGCCGGCCCGGGCCGCCTCGATGGCCGCGTTCAGGGCCAGCAGATTGGTGCGCCAGGCCACGGCCGAGATCAGTTCTGTGATCTGGCTGATCTCACCGGTCTTCTTCTCCAGCCCCCCGATCACGAACGACAGCCTGGTCATGGTGTCGTCGATCTTGCCCATCTGCTCAGTGATGGCGGTCATGGCCTTCTCGCCCTCCGAGGCCATACCCAAAGCCTGGCTGGCCGATTTGGCTGCTTCCTGGGCGCTTAAATTGACCTCATCAACCGAGGAAGATATTTCGTTGATGGCGTCCTTGGTCTCCTTGACCGACGAAACCTGGGTGACTGAGCCCTGTGAGACCCTCTGCAGGGTGGCGGAGATCTCCTGCTGGGAGGCGCTCATCTCCTGAGTGGAGGCTGCCAGTTCCTCGGAAGTGGCGGCCACGTTGTTGGCGGTGTTCATCACTATCCTGACCAGCTCTTCCAGTCTGGCGGCAAAACTGTTGAAATGCATGCCCAGCCTGCCTATTTCATCATTGGCCGAATACTGCACCCGGCGGGTCAGATCGGCCGAGCTTTCGGCCAGGTCCTTAAGCATGCTGCCCAGCTGGCCGATGGGCTGGGAAACCATCCGGCGGATCATGTTCCTGATCAAAAAGATGACTATCAGAAAAGTAACCAACAGTAAAACCACCACATTGGTCAGCATTTTCTGGAACAAAGGAGTAATGATCTCGGCGTAGAACTGGGCTTGGTCGCTTACCAGCATTTCCTGCTGCAAAAAACCGGTCAGCACGTTGAACATCGTCACCAACAGTATTCCGGTAACCAATGTCAGTGCGGAAAAAAGCACGATGGCAAAACTGGAGATCAGTTTGGATTCAATGCTGACGCTGTTTTCTTTTTCCTGCGACTTAAGGAGGGTCATCACCGACCATCCGATTATCACAGCCGGAACCAGCATGGCCAGAAGTCCTATCCAGCCCAGCCGGGAATACAGGAATACCGCCAGGATTGAGACGGGGGCCAGGGTCAGGTTGAGCTTAAGGTCGGCCCAGGTCATTTTCATGGTTTCCGGCCAGCCGAAGTCACCGGTGATTAAATGGTAGCTTCCCACCATAAAATCATTGACTATGACGTAGACCAGCAAAACCCCTATCAATACCGGAATATTGAGCCATCCCAAAACATCACCGCCTCCCTTGCCCTGCAGCAGGATGAAGGCCTGGGACATCAGAAATACAGCCAATACGAATTGTCCCCCGATGAAGAAAACCCTTTGCCACGGTTTTTTCCGCCTGATCTGGTGGAAGATGGAGCTGACGGCTATGACCAGGGCCGCCGGAGCCGGACCCCAGACCAGAAAAGTGAAGTAGACCATCACCAGATCCAGCGAGACATGCACCCCGCCGGGCAGGGCCACGGTAAACCACTGGCATCCGGTGCCTATCACCAAAAGTGTCAGCATCAGCCAGAGCGGTACCCCGATCCCGCCTTTCAGCATATAGAACAGCAAGCCCAGGCCCAGAACAGTTACCGCCCAGGCGTATAAGCTTTGCCATTTGGATCTGTTGTTCATAATTTATCAATCTCCGCGATTTTAGGCTTGTATGAATTTGTTTTCTATTCTGGGTCTATAGTTCAGGACATGGATCATGTCACCGGAT